>DKQU01000004.1:0-14045 GCA_002471865.1 Fidelibacterota bacterium UBA7300
CGGGAGTGATATAATATTTAATGTAGTGATACAAAGGGATCCTCCTGAAGTGATCTGGCGGAATATAAGAAAAGTGACTGAATCATGTCCATTATTTTAGCTGAGATTGAATTTCCACCACCTTCTAATCGGCGGTTTCCTTATTAGTTACCTAGCCAGCTCTTCCATTTTCATCATCCCACGGCTGCTCATTCCAATCACTCCGCACAGTGCTGCTCCCAATCCAATCACCAGGAAGATTGTGCTGATGGGGACAACTTCCGCCAGCGGTCCTACGAGTCCGGCAGAGAGGGCCGTAAAGCCGATGACTGACATGTTTACCATTGAAAATACTCGACTTCTCAGGCGATCAGGTACAACGTTTTGGATAATGGTCGTCCGGGAGACGGTGATCAATGGAATCCCGATACCGTGGATAAAGAGGAGTATTTTGGTCGCTTCGTAATTGCCGATGTAATAGAGCAGACTGTATGTAAGTCCGTCCATGACCATTCCCCAAAAAAGCAGTCGGCTTCGGCTTATCTCTTTTCCAAAACGCCAGATAAAGAGCGAGCCGGCCAGCATTCCTCCGGCCATATGTGCTTCTATAATAGCGTAAGCTCCGAAATCAAGCTTCAGTACTTCCCTGACGAATATGGGTGTCCCCACCATGGCAGGTCCCATGATGAAAAGGTTGTTCATTGCGGTGAGTATAAGCAACCCTGCCAGCGCACCCTTTTTTCTGACAAATTGCAAACCTTCTTTAAGCTGATGAATGTGAGTGGTAGGTTCTTTTTCCTGCCGGATCGTAATGTGTTTCTTCGAAATGAGTGCGATGCAGATCATGCTCACAGAGAAACTGACCGCGTCGATGGTGAAAAGGTGATTAAGACCCACCCAGGCGAACAGCGCTCCTGCCAGCACGGGACCGGACAAATGAGCGAGCTGGCCTGAAGTGGAAATAAAGGCGTTGGTTGAAGTGAGCTGTTCAGGTTTGACAAGACTTGGTATTAAAGCATCCCGGGCGGGGTAGAAGAGGGTACCGAATGTTGAGACTGTAAATGCGATGATGCCGATGATGAGGGGCTCTGTTCCGCCATTCAGTAGATAAACCACCAGCAAGCCCACAAACAGCATTCTGGCGCCGTCAGAAAATATCATGACGCCTCTCCGGTCGAATCTGTCACCTATGACACCGGCCATTAGGCTGAACAGTATCGCCGGCAGATAGGCACTTACGGCGACCAGTGATGTTAAGGTCTTGGAACCGGTCAGTTCCAATATTAGCCACGGTAGAGAAATCTGATAGATTGCATCTCCGGCGTGGGAAATTATATGTCCCATCCATAGAAGCATGATGGGTTTATTAACTCTATTCCTGCTTTTTCTTTTATTCTGCATTAAGTGAAATTTGTATCCGAAGTGATTCATATCAAATTGAAAATGATTAATAAGTTGTTATCTCTTTTTTATGAAAATGTTTTCGCATTTGCTGAGCGGAGGATTAAATTCCTTTGAATTTATTGGAGAGTTGTTACTCTCTGTTTGGATTAATAAATCAATAGGAGGAAGAGATGACCTATATCATCTGTGAGCCTTGCGTTGGAGTTTGTGATACTGCATGTGTTGATGTCTGTCCCGTAGATTGTATTCATCCCACAAAAGATGATTGGGAGGAAAAAGGATACGATGAAGATAACTTGGAAGGGAAGCAGCTTTTCATAGATCCTGAAGAGTGTATTGATTGCGGCGCGTGTGAACCTGAATGCCCAGTCGAAGCTATCTTCGAGGAAAGTGAAGTTCCTGAAGAGTGGGATTCTTATACAGATAAGAATTATGCCCACTTTGGGCAGTCCCGATAAGAGACAGGCGACATTCTTTATAATCTAGCGGTTGTTCTGATGAGCAGCCGCTCTTTATATTCAGGTGGTTAAATTATCATGACAATAGATGAGATTAGAGATTTACTGAAAGAGGTAAAATATCCCGGCTTCAGCAGAGATATTGTCTCTTTTGGCGTTGTTAAAGATATTAGTTTAGATAAGGATAAGGTTGAAGTTGACCTCAACGTAACCTCTCCGAGTGAGGAAACGCGCGGTGAGATCAAGTCGCAAGTGGAAGCAGTATTGACCAAAAGTGGCGGATTTTCAACAGTGGAAGTGACCTTATCCGGCGGCAGTCAAGCTTCCCCGCCGCAAAAGCCGGCAGCAGCCCCTGTTCCTGCGATTTCACTATCGGATGTCAAGCACACTATCGCCGTTGCCAGTGGCAAGGGCGGCGTAGGTAAATCAACTGTGGCAGTCAATCTTGCGGTGGGCCTGGCTCAGAAAGGTCACAAGGTCGGTTTGCTCGACCTCGATATTTACGGGCCCAGTCTCCCCGTTATAATGGGCGTCAACGAGCGCCCTATGATGACTCAAGAGAGAAAGTTAGTTCCTCTGGAAAAGCACGGACTCAAGCTCATGTCTTTCGGTTTTCTGACCGGAAATGATACACCGATAATCTGGCGAGGGCCCATGGTGTCGAGAATGACCGAACAGTTTTTTACAGATGTAACTTGGGGTGAACTGGATTACCTGATCATGGATCTCCCACCGGGGACGGGTGACATTCAGCTCACACTTACCCAGCGTCTCCGTTTGGCCGGTGCCATCATTGTTACAACACCCCAGGATTTAGCAATTTCTGACGTGCGGAAAGGGGCCGATATGTTCGGCAAGGTCAATACTCCTCTTTTGGGGGTCGTGGAAAATATGTCAGGGTATGTACTGAGCGGTGTCGTTCGCGGTTCTGATAATCAACCCATTTCCAATGCCACCATTTCCATCCCGGGTATGGACAAAACAAAGGAAGTGAAATCTTCGGATGACGGACAGTTCACTCTGGAAGTGGATCTCTTCAAACGAGGCGGTGGGCATGAAGAGAGCAATAGGCTCCATGTACCTCTATTGTGTGAAATTCCCATCTCTCTCGAATTAATGGAATCGTGTGATGAAGGTATCCCACTTATAATCAAGGATCCTGACTCACCTGCAGGAAGGGTGTTCGCGCAACTTGTTGAAAAGGTTGAAGAAATACTACCCGGCTGATCTGCTCTTTTGTAAATGCTTCTAACTACGATCTCGGTTCTCACATTTACACTGTTTGGTGCACTCTATCCTCTTTTCACATGGACGGTTAGGATGAATCAATTAAATCGAGGGTTTCATCGTATGACTCTCGGTTTAAGTTGTATTATTGGTGGTGTCGGTGTGGTTTTTGTATTCTTAATTCCTGCTATAGTCCCTGCGAATGTTCGCATAGGTGAAGTTGTATGGCTTGTCTCTCTTTTGGTAGTTACAGGATATTATTGGAATCAAGAGAGCATAAAAAAATGGGTGATTACGATTCCCTCGATTTTCGGTGTTATTGCGTTTTATCGAATTCTGTCTGAGCTCATTTCAGGAGATATTGAACTATTCATGATCTCACTTCTGGGTGGTTTTATTCTCTGCGGGGCACTTTTCTCCATGATTTTAGGTCATTGGTACCTCAATGTGGTTTCTCTACCCATCAGCATGCTAAAATCCACAGTAAAATTTCTGATTCTAATAGTTGCTTTAAGGTTTATTTGGGATATGAGATATATTTTTATGGGGGAAGTTCTATATAATGGCTTGCCCGTATCCATGACTCAATTTCTGCAAACGTTCGATGGGTTTTTCCTCATTTTCGCACTTTTCTTTGGGACACTTCTCCCTTTAATTCTTGGGATACTTACACTGAAGACTATCGCCATTCAATCCACTCAGTCAGCCACAGGTTTGCTTTATGTGATTGTCATTTCTGTGGTCATGGCGGATCTGTTTTATAAATACTATCTAGTTCAGGCTGCATTGCCTTTATAAAATGTCATTCTCAATTGGGAAGGAATGTGGCGAATGCGGTCGGTATTATAAATCGAAAATATCAGAAAACTGTGAAGTGAGATGTTCTCACTGCGGCAAAGAGTCAGCAGACATCCCAGATGTTCATGAGATCTTTAACGCCTGTCCTTTTTGTCAAATGAAACAGTTCTATCGCAGAAAGGATTTTAATCAGCTGTTGGGATGTTCTTTCGTTTTAGTGGGAGCACTGTTGGTCCCATTTACATACGGTCTGAGTCTTCCGTTTCTCATTTTAATAGATTGGCTGATTTACAGACACGTTAGCGATATGGCTGTCTGTTACAGTTGCGGAGTCGAGTTTAGAGATATCACTCTTATTCCTGAGAAAATCATCGGCTTCGATCATCACACTGCTGAATTATATGAATGATTGTATTGGCTGGACTTTGTTAAAGGGAAACTTGACTATCGTGAAATCGACTCTTAACTTTCTTGGCTAAGTAGATATTGTTATGAAGGAAAAAGAATTACTTGATGCAATAGAATCAAATGGGAACATTCCCAGGCATATCGCCATTATTATGGATGGTAACGGCAGATGGGCAAAATCAAAGTTCCTTCCGAGAGTCGCTGGCCACCGGGAAGGAATTAACTCTGTTCGTGTTATTACTGAGGCGTGTGGGGAATTGGAAGTAGAATACTTGACCCTCTACACGTTTTCTAAGGAGAACTGGGCCCGGCCGAAATCAGAAGTATCAGCTTTAATGAAGCTACTTGTAGAGACGATTCGCAGAGAAATTGAAGACCTTATGAAAAATAATGTAAGACTGCATGTCATTGGTCATATGGAAGATCTCCCTGATGCACCCCGGGAAGCGCTTCAGGAAGGGATAGATATCTTGAAGAATAACACCGGTCTCAATCTTGTTTTGGCTCTGAATTATGGCGCCAGAGCTGAGATTCTGGATGCTTTTCTATCTGTCTGCATAGACATTGAAAAAGGGAAAATTACAATAGATGAACTGAACGAGATTTCATTTCCTAAATACCTCTATACAGCAGATATGCCGGATCCGGATATGGTTATTCGTACCAGTGGTGAATATCGCATCAGTAATTTCCTTCTATGGCAGATCGCTTACTCAGAGATTTACTTTACTCCGGTTTTCTGGCCGGCTTTTCGAAGACCCGAACTCTACGAAGCCATTATGGATTATCAGAATCGAGAAAGACGATTCGGAAAAGTGAGTCTGAAGAAATCAGAGGCTGAAAAGTGATTAGAAGATTATTTATTACGTTTACCTCCCTATTCTTGATTGCAATACTTTCCGGGCAATCTACTGAAAGAATTACTCTTCTGGGTGTAGAAGTATTGGGGAGCAAATACGTATCGGATGTCTATATCCAGAAGACGTCTGGATTGGTGATTGGCCGCGAGATTCTCCCTGGTGATTTTGCTGCTGCTGTGAAGAAACTATGGGACTCGAATGCCTTTGGAGAGATTCAAATCACTCTTGATGAAGAGACCGAAGAGGGTATATATATCATTATAGAAGTTGTTGAAAATCCAGAACTAGGGAAGATAGATTATATCGGCGACAAAAAGAAACAGAAAGAAATTGAAGAAGAACTTAATCTCTTCAAGGGGATGAGGATTCCTCCGTATCTCCTCACGTCTATAGAAAATAGCGTTAAAGAAATGTATGCTGAGGATGGATATCTAATGGCTGAAGTCACTGCAGAGTTAAAGGAAGGTGAGACTGAAGGTCGAAAGAATCTGCTTATAACAATTGATAAAAAAAGTAAAGTTAAAACTCGAAAAATCCATTTTATAGGTAACGAGGCATTTTCCGAAAGGAAACTGAGGAAGCAGCTTAAGGAGACCAAAATACAAGCTTGGTATCTATTTTGGCGATCGAATTTCGATGAAGATAAATATTTTAGTGACAAAGATTTATTGTCTGCGTATTACAGAAACAACGGCTACAGAGATTTTCGCGTCGTTTCTGATACAGTTTACTTTTCTGAAGAGGAAGATGGTTTCGTCATTGAGATTGAGATTGATGAGGGTAACCAATATTATTTCAGGAATTTTTCGTGGTTAGGGAATACAATTTTCAGTGACGAACAACTGTTTTATCGCCTAAACATCCATCCTGGAGACCAATTTAATCAAGAACAGTTTGACTTGGCTCTTTATGAACGTGTCCAGGGAAGTTATATGGATGACGGTTACATCTACAGTCAGGTAATTCCCGAAATTTCACCGGTTGGAGCAGATTCTCTTGATGTGAGATTCACTATTACTGAAAACAATCAGGTTTCTGTCCGGAAAATCAACATTGTTGGTAATACCAAAACAAGAGAAAACGTTATTAGGCGAGAATTAAAATTGATGCCGGGAGATATTTTTAATCGTGAACTCTTAATGCGAAGTGCTCGGGAGATCATGATCCTCAATTATTTTGCTGATGTGGTTCCGGATGTTTTACCTGTAGATGAAGATGAGATAGACTTGAGAATCAGCGTTGAAGAGAAAGTGTCCGATCAGGCAACAGCTTCTATCGGTTTTGCTGGTGAGTACGGTGTCACTGGCGGAGGATCTGTGGAGTTCAATAATTTTTTGGGAAAAGGCCAGCAGCTCGCTTTCCGATTTCAGCAAGGTGCACAGGGAGTTAACAATTACTATTATAGTGGAGGTCAGGCACCCCGTTATCGTCAACTGTCATTCAGTTTTATTGATCCAATGGTTAATGATACTCCTGTTTTGGTTGGGTTTTCCACCTTTTATTATCTGAGGGGGCAAAACAGCTCTTACTATGGTGTCCCTCTGGATAGGGAGGTTATAGGTGGTTCAGTGCGTTTTGGTAAAAGACTTAAGTGGCCAGACAATTATTTTAGAGCTACGTGGGTGCTGCAGGGGACCAGAAAATCATATAAGGGAACAGAAGCAGATTTGGAAACGTATGTCAGCGGATTCAGTGAGACCACGGGGCTAAGTGTTGGGCAAGTAATTAGTCGTGACAGCCGGAATCACCCGGAATTTCCTTCCATGGGGTCGGTATTTACATGGTCATCAACTCTTTCCGGAGGACCCTTGCATACGCCTTGGTTTGATGTCCATGAAAATTTCCATAAGCATCTCTTCAAATTCGATTGGTATGCTCCTGCGTTCTGGAAATTTGTTCTAACGAGTTCACTGCAATTTGGAGCTATAAAAGAAATTTCCACAGATGGGGTGGCAAGATCCATCGTCCCGGTTGATGATCGCTTTATTATGGGAGGTTCTGGAATCCCGTATGGTACAATGCTGCGTGGTTATGTTGATAATACAGTGGGGCCTTATAACGGAAGACCGTTAGGCGGAAGAGTTATGATGAAGTACTCTACCGAGTTTAGAATGCGTTTTTCAGAGAATCCTACTGTGTATGGTCTAGCTTTCGCTGAAATGGGAAATGTGTGGCAGGATTTTTCTGAAACAGATATATTTGATCTGAAGAGATCTGTTGGTGTGGGTATCAGGATGTTCATGCCAATGGTAGGAATGCTCGGTTTTGATATGGGTTACGGATTTGACGATATCCCTGCTACTTCTGAATCACCTGAAGGGTGGCGTTTTCATGTGTTGTTTGGGATGCCTTTTTAGAGTGAGATATTCGTAAATTCAATTAAATTACAAAATCTAACAATTCGTATTTTATTAACTGAATGAGGAGGAAGTTGTGAAAATAGTGAAAAGAACCCTTTTATTAATGGGAATGATGGTTCTGCCTTTAACACTGACAGCACAGAAAATTGCTTTTGTGCAGGTTCAGTTAGTGTTGGGTGAGTGGGAAGAATATGGAGAAGTTGCACGACAGCTTGAGCTTGATCTCCGTAAAGCCCAGTTTGAGTTTCAGGGGATGACCTTACAATTAGACAGTCTCCAGAGTGTATATAATGCTCAGCAAGCGATGCTTTCTCCTACTGGACGGCGTGAAAAAGAGGCAGAGATCGTAGAACTTCAGCAGCGTGTTCAAGAGTTCCAACTGAACCAGACAAATGAATTCAGCCGAAAGCAGCAGGAAGCTGAAGGACCCCTTCTTGAGCGATTCCAGCTCGCAGTGCGAAAAGTGGCAAATGATAAAGGTTATGATATCATTTTTGATTCCGCGGCACTTCTTCACGCAGAACAGGTTTTTGATGTCACAGATGATGTATTGTATGAGCTTCGCAGGGGAGAACAATCGAGTCCGGACGGGAATTAATTCTTGTCAACTCTTCGCGAACTGGCCCTTCTAGTTGATGGCGAGGTGGTGGGTGATCCGAATGTAGAAATTACTGGAGTTGCCGAAATCCACAACGCCAGCACTGGGTCTATATCATTTTTGCTGCATAAGAAAAATCAATCTTATTTAGAATCCACTAAAGCCTCTGCAGTTGTAGTCTCAAAAAGCGAATCTTCAGGGAATACGAATTTATTAAAGGTAGAAAATCCCTCCTTAGCGTTCATTCATATTCTGGAGCATTTTAGCCCTGAGATTTCGGCCGAAGAGGGAATCCACCCAACTGCACTGATTGATCCTGAATCTAAGATCGGTAAAGATGTTGCTATCGGAGCATTCGCAGTCATTTCTTCCGGGAGTGATATTGGCTCAGGCGTATCAATAGGGTCCCATGTGATTATCGAAAGTGGAGCCGTGATTGGTGAAGGTTCTAAAATCGGAGGTGGAGTTATTGTGGGGCATAACTGTGAAGTGGGGTCAGATACCATCATCCAAGGCGGTACAGTTATTGGATCCCATGGATTTGGATTTACAACAGAGAAGGATGAACATCACAGGATTCCCCAGCTTGGCCGGGCTGTTCTTGGAGACAATGTGGAAATTGGTGCCAATTGCGCCATCGATCGCGGAACCTTAACGGATACGGTTATCGGTGACGGCACAAAACTCGATAATTTGGTGCATATTGCTCACAATGTTAAAATTGGTAAGGGGTGCCTTATTACTGCCCACGTGGCGATCGCAGGAAGTACTGTCGTAGGAGACTATGTCGCTTTTGGCGGTCAGTCTGGAGCTACGGATCATGTGGAAATTGGTGATCGAGCCCGGATCGCTTCCAGAGGCGGAATCACCAAGTCAGTCCCCGGTGGTAAAACCTATTCCGGCATGCCCGCCCGTGAAGCGATGGAGCAGAACAAATTGGACGCCTATATTAATAGATTGCCTGAGCTGGTGAAGAGAGTACAGGCTCTGGAACAAAAATTAGAAAACAGAAAGGGCAAGAAGTGAATCTCTACCAGCAGACGATCGCCTCGTCCGTAAGTTGTTCCGGAGTTGGTCTCCATTCCGGAAAGATGTGTGAAATAACCCTTCGCCCGGCTAAAGAAAACAGCGGTATAACTTTTGTCCGAACTGATTTGGATTACCCTTCTGTCCCGGTTCATGTCTCTTTTGTTTCAGATACATCCCGTGGAACAACCTTGGTTCATGGTAGCGCTTCAGTCAGGACGATTGAACATATTTTGGCCGCATTTTCCGGACTTCAGATTGATAACGCAATAATTGAACTGACCGCTGAAGAAATTCCAGCGATGGATGGGAGCGCAAACGATTTTGTGGAATTGATCAGAAAAGCCGGCATTTCAGCTCAGTCGAAAAAACGAGACATCATTGTGATTGACCGAGAGATAGTGCTGAAGGATTCAACCAGCGGAGCAAGGATCGAAGCTCGCCCTTCTGACGAGTTTTGTATCAGCGGAACTATTGAATACAGTGGTATTCTCGGACGGCAGTCAATGATGCTAAGAAACATGGAAAACTTCGTGGATGAGATTGCTCCGGCTCGCACATACGGTTTTCTCAGCGAATTAAAGGCGCTGAAAGAAGCTGATCTGGCTAAAGGCGGCAATCTGGAAAACGCTGTGGTATTTATGGACAATCCACTAAATAGTAAATTGCGGAAAGAGCTGGCGGAATTATTTGAAATAGACCCTGATGAAATGGCGGGGAATAATGGCATTTTAAACCAGGGTGGCCTAAGATTCCCGGATGAGCCTGTTCGGCACAAAGTACTGGATCTGATAGGTGACTTAACATTGCTCGGTCAACCAATCCAAGGTGAGATCATCGCTCAAAAAATGGGACATTCGGCTAATGTTAATTTTGTAAAAAAATTAAAGCAGGAATACCTGCAAAAGGGGGTTATGGCGTGAGCGAAAAAGTATCATATGACATTCATCAGATAATGGACATAATGGCTCACCGTTATCCGATTCTTCTGTTGGATAAAATTGTAGAAATGATTCCGGGTGAAAAGGTTATAGGAATAAAAAATGTGACAGTAAATGAACCGTTTTTTCAAGGTCACTTTCCAAACCGTCCGGTAATGCCAGGTGTTTTAATTATAGAAGCGATGGCTCAAGCAGGAGGCTTCTTGATTCTGAATACAGTTGAAGATCCCCTAACAAAGAATATGTTTCTTGCATCCATCGAAAGAGCCCGATTTCGTAAACCAGTAGTTCCCGGCGATCAGCTTCGAATGGAGCTTATCATGGTAAAGTATCGTTTGAATACATGCAAAATTGAAGGGAAGGCTTTAGTAGGCGACGAAGTGGTCGTAGAACTTGCATATACAGCATCAGTCGTCCCCAGGGAGATATAGTCATTTCTCAAAATATTCACTCAACGGCGATAGTTGATTCGTCTGCTTCACTCGGTAATAATGTAGACGTTGGAGCCTACTCTATAATTGATTCCGGCGTAACATTAGGTAACGGCTGTCGGATCAGTAATCATGTTACACTACGTTCTGGTGTTACCTTTGGAGATAATTGTACAGTTTTTCCAGGTGCTGTAATAGGTGAAATTCCCCAGGATATAAAATTTAAGGGAGAAGACTCAACGATACATATCGGTTCCAATGTTACTGTCCGTGAGTATGTCACCGTCCATCGCGGAACATCAGCCCGAGGTAAGACTATAGTTGGCAATAACTGCTACCTTATGGCCTATTCACATGTGGCTCATGACTGTGTTCTGGGCAAAGAAGTGATTTTGGTAAACGGAGTTCATCTCGCAGGTCAAGTAGATATAAATGATCATGCTTTTGTAAGTGGGAATGTGGTGATTCATCAATTCACAAAAATAGGGTGTCATGCATTCATAGGTGGTGGATATAGAGTTGTACAGGATGTTCCCCCGTATATAATGGCAGCTAAAGAACCTCTTACGTTCACAGGAGTAAATCTAGTTGGACTCAAACGAGCCGGTTTTTCCAATGAAGTTCTTCGGAACCTCAAGGAAGCTTATCGTCTTCTTTACAGGTCTTCACTCAATGTCTCCCAGGCATTGGATGAGATCAGAAAGACACTCCCGGACACCGAAGAGATCAAGAACGTTCTCAGTTTCGTGGAAAATAGTGAACGGGGTATCATCTAAGTTTAGATTCTTCGGTCTGTGGGTACTCCTGCTTGTTTCTATTCTTAGAGCACAGGTTCCCGACTACGATCTTAATCCTTGGACAGGTGATAGTTTCGAGGAAAAGTCTGAACCGTTTTTTGAAATGTTGGCATTGCAGACGACTGCTGTTCGGACTACAATCAGCAGTGACGAAGGAAGATTGGTTATAGGACTGCAACTATCAGGGGGAACTTCTTCCAGTGGAAATGAGCTGGGATTACTATCCGGTAAAGGTGGAGTCTTTCCAACGTTGGAAGGGGATTACTGGGTGGCAGGTAATCTGAGGTTACAAGGTACTTTTACGGGGTTTGAGACATCAGATGATATTGTATTTGCCAACAGCTACGGTTTTACCTATAGAATGGGTGAAGAAGAACAGGGTAAGTGGTTGCTATCATTTCTTCGAAGCAGGATGGAAGGTCCGGATGACTTTTTCTTCAAATGCCTTGTTGTGAGCATAGGTCGGAAGATAAATTACAACGATATAAGTTTTGGTTTAGGTACGGGATTGTCTTTATACAATAGCGGAATCCATATTTCGGGAGTTGAAGAAGGTTTGTTTTCCAAGCGAATGGAAGGGACAGTAGGGATGTTGACGTTACGAGGAGATAAGAAGATTTCGCCTCACCTGGAAGCAGGTATGGAACTTCGACTAAGTCCAACCTCTGTTTCCGTATCCCTCGGTTTGTATGGATTACTCTAATGACTAAGCGGATATCAATTTTAGGTTCTACCGGTTCCATTGGACAAAATGCTCTAAAGGTGATTAACCACCTTGGTGACGGATTTGAGGTTAAATATTTAACTGCTGCCCGGAGCAGTGAAATTTTGATTGAACAGGTAAGGAAGTTTCAGCCTGAAGCAGTAGCAGTTGTCGATTCCATTGCTGCCATTGAGGTGAAAGAGGCTTTATCCGGTAGCGGAGTAGAAATCTTGTCTGGAAGAGAAGGTCTGCTGGAACTAGCATCGCGAGACGATATAGATGTAGTTCTCAACGGATTGGTAGGGAGCGCCGGCATGGAACCGACGATTCGAGCTCTGGAGGCCGGAATAGATGTGGCACTGAGCAACAAGGAAAGCCTTGTCATGGCTGGTGAACTGATTGAGAACATTAAAAAGGAGACAGGAGCAGAAATCTATCCTGTGGACAGCGAGCACAGCGCCATATGGCAGTGTCTGAGGGGAGAGGATAAGAGCAACATCCGCCGGATTATTCTCACCGGTTCCGGTGGTCCATTTAGAACAAGGCCGTTGGAAGAGTTCCTGGAGATCACTTTGGAAGAGGCGCTGAACCATCCCAATTGGAAGATGGGTAACAAAATAACAATTGATTCTGCTACCATGATGAACAAAGGACTAGAAGTCATCGAGGCTCATTGGCTATTTGGGACTGGAAGAGAACAGATTGACATTGTGATTCATCCGCAATCCATTATCCACAGTATGGTGGAGTTTTCCGATGGTTCAATCAAAGCTCAATTGGGATTACCTGACATGAAACTACCAATTCAGTATGCCCTTACTTATCCTGAGCGGGTAGAAGCTGATTGGGAAGACGCTAAGTTCTCGGACATTTCATACCTCACTTTTGAGGAGCCGGATTTCGTAAAGTTTCCGTGCATTCGATTAGCGTATGAAGCGCTTCAGCGTGGTGGATCAGCGCCGGCAGCGCTGAATGTGGCCAATGACAATTCGGTGGCTGCTTTCTTGGCGGGAGAGATTTCGTTCACCGAAATTGCCACTCTAAATGAAATGGCACTGGTTGAACATGATTGGACTTCTCAACCTGATTTGGACTTTCTTCTTGAGTTAGAGTCGTGGGGAAAACAATTTATCGATAATAAGAAAGAGACGGTTACTGTATGACAACAATATTGGCTTTGATCTTTGTTTTGGGTGTTCTTGTTTTTGTCCACGAACTGGGACATTTTCTCGCTGCCCGCTCTGTGGGAGTCCGGGTGGAGAGATTCTCCATCGGTTTTCCTCCTCGACTGCTGACTTTTATCCCTACTGAAAAAGGGTGGGTTTTCAAGTTATTTTTCTACAGAAGAATTGAAGACGGCAAGTTAGAATGGGGACCGGTTCTAGAGAAAACGCTGAAGAAAATTCCGCGTAAAGCGACAGAGACTGAGTTTAACGTTGCTCTAATTCCGTTGGGCGGATATGTAAAAATGGCCGGTACCATTGATGAAAGTTTAGATGATGAAATTACAGGGGCACCGGATGAATTGACCTCCAAAAGTCGTCTACAGCAGGCGTGGGTCATGTCAGCTGGTGTAATCATGAATCTGATACTTGCTGTTCTTGTTTATACCGGAGTTAGTTGGAGCCAAGGAGCCATAGTTTCAATAAATGATGAGCCGGTTGTGGGAGTTGTAGCAGATACATTACTGCAAATCAATCCTGAAAGCGCTACGCCTATGAAGATCTTGGGACCCGCATTTAAAGCAGGCATCAGATCGGGCGACAGAATCGTCACAATAGACTCGAAAGAAATAAATAGTTGGAATCAGATGACTTCTCTTATCCATTCCCGCCCGGGTGATTCACTCTCGATTACGTGGAGCAGGGAAGGTTTTCAATATACCGATAGTGTAGTGCCGATAGTAGCGGGAAAAGATGTATGTGATTGTCGGGTAATAGATCTAGGAATGATTGGCATTGCACCTGATACAGCACATCAAGAGAATGACGTATTTTCAGCGCTGGCTTACGGATTTTCAAAGACTCAAGAAAATGTTGACAAGATTTATAATTC
>DKQU01000004.1:14070-14292 GCA_002471865.1 Fidelibacterota bacterium UBA7300
TGCACCGTTCAGTGATCTGGGTGGACCCATTATGATAGCTCAGCTGGCAGGTGAGAGAGCCAGTGCAGGTTTTCTGTCGCTACTGCGCTTTATGGCGTTTATAAGCATCAACCTGGCTTTTGTCAATATACTTCCCATCCCTGGACTGGATGGTGGTCATTTATTAATAATACTGCTGGAGGGGATATCTCGAAGGGAGTTCTCGGTAAAAACGCGGATTAG
>DKQU01000004.1:14346-14822 GCA_002471865.1 Fidelibacterota bacterium UBA7300
AAATGTTGACAAGATTTATAATTCAGTTTGTGCTCTTGTTTCAGGTAATGCACCGTTCAGTGATCTGGGTGGCCCCATTCTGATTGCTCAACTAGCCGGGAAATCAGCCCGTGCTGGTTTCTTGTCACTAATTCTCTTTACTGCGTTTATCAGTGTTAACCTGGCATTCGTCAATATACTTCCCATTCCCGGGTTGGATGGCGGTCATTTGCTGATAATACTGTTGGAAAGCATTACTCGAAGGGAATTTTCTGTAAAAGTTCGGATTAGAATTCAGCAGGTAGGGATGGCGATTCTTATGTTATTGATTGTATCAGTATTATATAATGACATTGCCCGCCTCATCAGCGGCTAATTTTTTTCAGCAGCATTGTCATTGAACCAAATGTAGCTTTTGTTTCTATCTTAACAGGCAATCTCCGATCATCGTCTGTTAGCCAGATGCGCATGTCTCCTTTTTGTTTGAATAGCGTTTT
>DKQU01000004.1:15202-18961 GCA_002471865.1 Fidelibacterota bacterium UBA7300
CGGACATTTTCTTTTCTGTGAACGATGATGTGAAAGTCAACAAATTGACCGTTATCGAACGTTTTAAATGACAGTTTTTGACCGACTTTCAGCGGAATTGAACGTAAGTAGTAGAATAGGGAAAATGGGTCACGGATTTCAGAATCTATCTGGAATACTTCATCTTCGGAAGTGAGAGTGGAATCTATATAGTTCATTTTAGCTTCCAGCTTATATCGGTAGGACCCTTCACGGATATTTTTCATAAATCTTCGAGTGAATAGACCATCTTTGTCCAGCCAACTGTCCACCTGATCCCTGACGTAAAATAGACGGTCAACATATCGATTGCTCTTTACAGTGTACTTAATATGATAAGTCTGGTTTTCGTCAACAATTTCTTCTCCTATCACCTGAAGTTTAGCATGTCCGGCTTTAATTACATTGACCTTAAGATCATATTTCAATGTTTCGCCCACAGTAAAAGGATGTTTGTCAGCCTGCAATAAAGATGCAAGCAATGCACAAAACAATATTAACCGTTTGGCTGTCATCTTCAGTCTCTGACGATTTGCATGGTCTTACCTGTTAAATCAATGATGGTTGATCCTTTAGATTTCGGCAGCAGTCCGGCATCGATCAGTAAGTTGAATTCGTCATCAAATTCCCTTTTTATCTGTCGTGGATCATTCAGTGCTGGCATGCCTGTTCGGTTAACGCTTGTCGATGTGATGGGAAATCCAAGTTGCTGGATAAGTGAGATTGGAAACGGATGATCAGGGATGCGGATTCCTATTGAATGATGATCACTGATAATAGATGAAGATATTTCAGAATCACTGGCAGGGAGGATGAGTGTCACTGGACCGGGAAGAGTGTCTTCTACTGTACTGATGTAAATCTCAGGAATATCAGCATATCGCTTCAGCATTTCCATGTTTGAGACAGCGATACTCCATGGTCCCGGGCGACCTTTAATGGTGGAGAGGCGCTCTACGGCTGTATCATTCCCAGCATCAACACCGAACCCGTAAAGAGTATCGGTTGGGTAGATGATAACTCCTCCGTCACGGATGACATCAGCTACTTGTTCAAGTATTGTCGGGTTATCTAATTTGACTACGCTCACCTTTATAACCATTCACCAATCACTATTTACTTCCTTGGCTGTGTCTTCCACCGCCGATGAAACCAAAAGTATTGCTCCGGATTTTCAAAAACGGCTTCTTCCAGCTTAGACGCTATTTTCTGAGTGATAGTTTCCACAGAATCCTCTTGAGTAACCTGCAGTCGCTCAAAACTAATGTGATATCGGGATTGTTTGTCCATTCGGCAGAAGGCGAGAATCAGCGGAGCTCTGGTTTTGAGGTGGAAAACTGCAGGTCCCCGGAAAGCGGATGCCGGCCTACCCAGAAATTCTACGAACACGCCGCTTTTCCTGGCGTCTTGATCTGCTGCCAGTCCAAGGATTCCACCTTCAGAAACGACTTTCATCATATCGTGGGATGACGCCCTGGCATAAAGAGGTGGTGCAGACATCTTCGAACGCCACTCTACAAAAAAGCGATTGGCCCCCTTGTTCTTCTGTTTGCGGATTACCGATGTAAAGCTATAGCCATTTCGGCTGAACCAGACTGGGAAGATCTCCCAGTTCCCGAAGTGACCGGTCAGGAGGATCATCCCTTGTTTCGAGTCCGGCGCTTCCAGGGAATCTTCACCTTCCACGGTAACAATACGTTTCAAATCGAGAGACTCTAAGCGGATGTTGTCTAGAATGACTTTTCCGAAATGCTCATACGTCTGTTTGAGGATGACATTATAGTAAGTCTCAGTTCTATGGGAGAATCCTTGTTGAAGTTGTTTTAAAGCTTTTTCCTTACGTATGTTTAGATGATCATAAGCGAATCGCCCTAGTTGGATGCCCAGCCGCAAGGTTGTCTTCCTCGGAAGCCGACAGAGAAGATTTCTCAGAAACTGAAGAGCACAGTAGGTAGCAGAGTTGTTAGAAAACATTTATATGTGCCTTCCGTAACATCAGTTGCTCGGAAGTCTAATCAGGTAATCCGGCTGTAAATATCGTCAACCTGCTTTATTAAATCTTTTTCGCTGCCGTTATTATCTATAATGAAATCAGCCATCTTTGACTTTGCTTCTTCGGGCAATTGAAGATCCACCCGCTTCTGAATCTGATCTCTTGTTAATTTACCTCGTTGGAGGGCTCTTTGCATTCTCTGTCCGAATTGTACAGTGACGACGATGACATAGTCCAAGTGTTGATCTAGTCCCGATTCGTAGATAAGAGCCGCATCTACAACAAAAAGAGATGCTACACCTTTTTCCAAAACGTTTCCATATTGTCTATCTATTGATTCAAACACATGAGGATGGATGATAGCGTTGAGAACGGCTTGATTTTCGTCATTAGCAAAAGCGACTCTGGCTAGTTTTTGGGAATTAACAGTGCCATCTGGATTCAGAATGTCTGTGCTGAATTCTTCGATGAGATCTTTTTGTACCTGCTCATTCCTGCTGAGAATCTCTTTCGCTTCCTTATCGGCGTCAAACCGGTACGCCCCCAACTCCTCCATTCGGATGCTCGCAGCACTCTTTCCGCTGCCGATACCACCTGTAACTCCTATTTTTAACATGACTAACTTTCTCCGTCAGGTAGATTTTTTGAAATACGAGCGGTTACTTCTTTAATGGTTCCCACACCATTCACTCTAATAAGCTGATCTTTTTCCGCATAGTACGTGATTAGCGGTTCCGTCTGTCGCTGATACACTTTCAACCTTTCGCTTATGACATCCGGCTTATCATCATTGCGCTGGATCAGTTTTCCACTACATTCGTCACATTTTCCTTCCTCTCGAGGGGGACTGAAAATCAGATTGGTAATCGTTCCGCAAGATTCGCAAGTTCGTCGGCTGGAAAGTCGTTTGATAAGAATATCATCATCACCTTCAAGTGCTAATACAATGTCCAAGTTTTGATTTATTCGATTCAGAAGTTCATTCAGCCCGTCAGCTTGTGGAAGTGTACGAGGGAATCCATCAAATAGATAACCGCCATGAGCATCAGGCTTTTGTAACCGTTCTTCGACCATTCCCAATACGACATCATCTGGTACGAGATTACCTCTATCCATAAAAGTACGAGCTTTCTTCCCAAGATCAGATTCTGCGGAGATGGCGCTTCTCAGCATGTCACCAGTGGAAAGATGCGGTATGGTGAAGCGATGGCAGATGATCTTTGCCTGAGTTCCTTTTCCGATTCCCGGTGGTCCTAAAAATACGAGTCTCATTTTTCTGTTTAGATAAGTATACCGGCGATAGTGGCCGTAAGCCAAGAAGCTAACGCTCCGCCTATCATCGCTTTTAAAGCAATTTTAGCTAGGTCCTTTCTTCTTTTAGGGGCTATTCCACCAATCCCTCCCAGCTGAATTCCTATGGAAGCAAAGTTGGCGAATCCACATAGTGCGTAACTGGCAATAATGGCTGTCCTATCCGAAATTTCGTTAGCAACACGTAGTTCTTGTAAATCACCGAAAGCGATGAGTTCAGTAAGCACGATTTTTTTGCCCATTAATGTACCTAGAGTAGCAGATTCGTTCCACGGAACCCCCATTGTCCATGCCAGTGGTCTGAATATAATTCCGAAAATCTCCTCCAGTGAAGTGTCGAAAAGTCCCAGAAATGCATTAATCATGGCTACCATTGCGACAAAGGCAATGAGCATGGCTGCTACGTTGGCTGCCAGTTTCATCCCACTGGTGGCACC
>DKQU01000103.1:0-4676 GCA_002471865.1 Fidelibacterota bacterium UBA7300
AACCATGTCCATCCATCTCGAGGGAAACCAGGTGAAGAGTTTGATATGTGGAAAGCAGAAATGCGTGAAGTCAGGCGGGCTTTCCAGAACGGTGTCATGAAGATTCTCCTTGATGGAAATTAGAGGGTAGTTTGCAGCAAATTGATTTTATTGTCCTTTTTGCTTATCTGATTTTAGTCGTCGGCATCTCAGCCTGGGCCGGTAGGAGACAGACATCGGCGTCCGGTTTCTTTCTCGGCGATCGGAATCTGCCGTGGTGGATGGTCATGTTTTCTGTCGTCGCTACGGAGACCTCCGTTCTTACGTTTCTCTCCATTCCGGGAGTGGCCTATAATTCCGATCTCGGATTTCTGCAGCTCGCTTTCGGATATATCATTGGAAGGTGGGTTATTGCACAAGCGCTGCTCCCTACGTATTTCCACGAAGGGATTGAGTCCACATACGAATTCATCAGGAACAGGTGGGGATCATTTGTACAGCGGTTCGCCTCGCTGGTATTTCTCGGTACGCGAATCCTCGCCGATGGTGTCCGCCTCTTTATGACGGCTATTCCGCTGTCACTCATCACCGGATGGTCCTATCCGCTCTCCATCGCCATTATCGGCCTTTTTACGCTGATTTACACCCTCATCGGAGGTATCCGTTCAGTGATCTGGGCCGACACCATCCAGTTCGGAATTTACCTGCTGGGTGCAGGTGCTGTATTCGTGGTGCTGTCCGGATTGGTAAGCGGCGGATGGCCTGCAATTTTCACTTCGGCGGGAGAGAGTGGAAAGCTGACGATGATTCACTTCAATTTTGATGGTGGATTTGCCGGGATCATCGAGCATCCATACCAGTTTCTGACTGCTGTCATTGGCGGGATGTTCCTATCTATGGCATCGCACGGTACAGATCACCTCATGGTTCAGCGGCTTCTCTCTTGTCGCGGTATCAAAGGTGCTCAGAAAGCGCTGGTGGGAAGCGGTATATTAGCATTTATCCAGTTTGGAATTTTCCTCATTCTTGGAACTGGAATCTGGGTCTTCTTCGAAGGTCGCGACATGAAAGCTAACGAGGTTTTTTCCACATTCATAATTGAGTATTTACCGGCGGGATTGACAGGTTTTATCGTCGCCGGTATTTTCTCCGCTGCCATGTCCACGCTCAGCTCTTCCATAAATGCTTTGGCATCTTCCAGCATGATCGATTGGTTCAAAGGGAGCCGCCCGGACAGATACAATTTAACCACATCTCGCATGCTGTCAGTCTTTTGGGCAGTCGTGCTGGTTGGGGGCGCCATGCTGTTCACATCGGAAGAGACACCGCTGGTGGAAGTGGGACTCTCCATCGCGTCGTTCACGTACGGAGGTTTGCTCGGTTTCTTCTATCTCGGGCGGAAGGCGCCTGATATTCACAGGCATAGCGTAACGTTCGGTTTTACAATAGCACTGCTCACCATGGTTGCAGTCGTCAAATTTACTTCGGTGGCATGGCCGCTTTACACGGTGATCGGTCTGATATCTATGGTTATTGCTTCTAAGGGGTTCGAAGAAATAAGGATATCAAGTGAAACTTAAGATTATCACTGTAACACTTGTAATATTGTCTATAAGCTCAGTTGCTGTTGCACAGGATTTTGAATATTCTGAAATCTTTCCTTTACCGGAAACGGGGTTTATTGAGCAGGTTCTTAACGGGCTCGATGTACTGGAGGAACTTTCGTTTCAGCCCCTTTACGGAAAAACTATCGTGGTTTTGACGAATCACACCTCCGTGAGTCGAAAAGGAGTCCATCTACTCGATTTATTGACTCAATATCAGGATAGTATCTCTTTAAAAATCGTCTACACACCAGAACACGGATTGTTTTCCCCATCTGATGATATGGTCAGTTTGCCATCTGAAGGGAAAGATCCAAGATTCAACGCACAGATCAAGTATCTTTGGGAGCGGAGATTTCGCCCGGATATTCTTGATCTTTACGGAGTTGATCTTATTTTAATTGATATTCAAGATCCCGGCTTGCGCTATTTTAGCTACATTACCACTGTTACGAAAATGATGGAAGCCGGTGCAATTGCCGAGGTTCCCGTTATGGTGCTGGATCGTCCTAATCCTTTCGGTGGCATCAAGATTGAAGGTCCCATGGTAAGGCCGAAGCATCAATCATTCGTGGGATATCATCTTGTCCCGATCCGCCATGCACTCACAGTAGGTGAATATGCTCTAATGATTAATGAAACCGGTTGGGCACGTCAATCGGAACGGGTAAGGTTGACGGTTGTCCCCATGATCGGATGGGAGAGGGAAACAACATTTTCCGAGACTGAACTTCCGTGGATACCGCCGGCGCCTGGCATACCTGATTGGGAGACATTGCGAGTGTACGAAGGGATGGCGCTTTTCAACGGTACGAACATCTCCGTAGGCATCGGCACTGATCAGCCGTACTTTCTCGTGGGAGCGCCGTGGATTTTGGGATCCACAGTTCTTGGTCTTCTGGAGAAGTCACGGCTCCCGGGTGTCCAATTTGAAACGGGGAAGTTTACGCCAGATTCCCTCAATGCGTATTTGCCTTCGCCCATCTACCGAAGTGAGGAGTGCGACGGGATTCGCATGATTGTAACCGATTGGAATACTTTCGATCCGCTACGAACGGCCGCGACGATTCTCTCTATTGTGTCGGGTAATTACCCGAGTCAATTTCAATGGACCGGTAGCTTCTATGTTGACAAACTTTACGGACACGACTACCTTCGGATTTTTCTGGCTCAGCGCCGGGATACTGCGAAGCTGCCTGCCACGTGGACACATGATGTTATTCGATTCAGTCAATTCAGGGAGAAGTTTCTTCTTTATTGAAGACGATTAACCTGGAAATGAAGACTAGAGAAACAGTGTGATCAACTCCCGCAAAACCATCTGGAGCTGGGCCATGTATGACTGGGCCAATTCCGCCTTTGCTACGACCGTTATGGCCGGGTTTTTCCCGCTATTCTTCAAGGAATATTGGGCTGATCCGGGAAATCCTAATGAGAGTACTTTCTACCTCGGATTGGCCAATTCTCTCGCCTCAATCATCGTTGCTGCTCTGGCGCCATTTCTCGGAGCCATAGCCGACCGGGGGACGGCTAAGAAGAAATTCTTGCTTACCTTTGCCTTCTTTGGAATTGTCATGACCGGCGGGCTCTGTTTTGTAGCACAGGGATACTGGCAGATGGCTGTGATAATGTATGTGGCCGCTTCTGTCGGTTTTGCCGGCGGCAATATATTCTACGATTCACTGCTTCCGGGAATTGCAGACAAGTCTAAGGTGAACTACGCTTCGTCCCTCGGATATGCCCTCGGATATATCGGTGGCGGACTGCTCTTTCTTTTGAACGTCTTAATGTTCAAGTTTCCTGAGACATTTGGACTCAGCGATGAGGCCACTGCGATCAAACTGTCGTTTGTATCAGTCGCCATCTGGTGGGCTCTGTTCTCAATCCCGGTTATGCTCTTCGTACGCGAACCAAAGATTTATGAACGGGTTCCCCTATCCAAAGCTGTCACCCTCGGTTGGAAGCAACTCAGAGATACTCTCAGGGATATTCGCCATTTGAGAGTAGTGGGGTTATTCCTTCTGGCTTACTGGTTCTACATTGACGGAGTAGATACTATTGTTAAAATGGCGGTGGATTACGGGAAGTCACTTAATTTTGAGGATTCCGCTTTGATTACTGCACTACTTATAGTCCAGTTTGTCGCCTTTCCCGCCGCACTGATTTACAACTGGTTTGCCTCTCGGATTGGAACGAAAAGAGCCATAGAAATAGCTATAATGGCTTACGGTTTTATCACTCTGCTGGGTTACTTTATGAAGACAGAACAGCATTTCTTCATTTTGGCGATTATGATTGGACTTTTCCAAGGCGGTATTCAGGCATTGAGCCGTAGCTTATACACCCGATTAATCCCGGATGAGAAATCAGCTGAGTTTTTTGGTTTCTTCAATATGCTTGGCAAATTTGCCGCAGTTCTCGGACCGTTGCTTATGGGTTCGGTTACATTATTAACCGGTAACGCACGCATCGGTATCCTTTCCATTCTGATTCTATTTGCAATTGGATGGGTACTTTTACGAAAAGTGAATATCTCTGAAGGAGAGAGGATGGCCAGAGAGTTCTTAGCGAAATAGATTGATACTGATTTTACAAACTTGTAACATTCTAACCGATAACTTAAATTCTTCTTAATCAATGGAGGTTCAAAATGAAAAAATTATCTTTTGTGGCTGTTTTGGGTTTAGCACTATTTCTGATTTTCGGTGTAGTTCCGCAATCTGTCCAGGCAGAAACTGCTGTAATTAATATCAGCGGAATGTCGTGCGGTGATTGCGTTGACCGTATTGAGATTGCATTGAAGAAAATGGACGGCGTGGAAAAAGCAGTTGTTGACTTTAAGAAAAGTTCAGCTGATGTCACTTTCGACAGCACAGTTTTAAAAGTAGATGATATTCGAACGGCTATTACCCAAATTGGGTACTCTGCTGACGATATGAAAGCCGCTTTCAATCATTGCGACCTAGAGAAATCAGCTAAAGTGGAGAAAAGTTGCAGCAAGTCTAAAGAATGTTGTGCTAACAAAAAAGCTAAGTCAAACTAAATAAGAATTGCTTAATCATGATTGTGGAAGGGTCGGGAAACTGACCCTTT
>DKQU01000103.1:4984-14914 GCA_002471865.1 Fidelibacterota bacterium UBA7300
GTCGGGAAACTGACCCTTTATTATTTTGAAAAAAGAATCTTGACAAATTCAATATTAGGGGTGTAAACTAACTCCTGAGTCCCGTCTTCAAGGCGTGCTCTTCAGAGAAAATAGGCTTTCTCGAGGGTAAATTTGACGGGACTCTTCTTTTATGATCACGTTTCCTCGAGGAGTGGAGGCAAGAAATTATGGGAAAAATTACAGCTCGCTATAGCCAATTGGTCATGCCCAACGACTTAAATAATATCGGTACGCTCTTCGGCGGTAAGATGGTTTCTTGGATGGATATCTCTGCCGGCAAGGCAGCCCGTCGGTTCTTACGGGGTTCGGATGCAGCTGGTGCAGTGACCAAAGCCATCGACAAAATGGTTTTCTCCGAACCGGTATATGGTGGTGAGTGGGTGAATTTTATGGCCACCATCGGTTCAGTGGGTACGACCTCCTTTACCATTGATATAGAAGCGACTGCAGAGGACGAAAGCGGTCAATCCCGTCCTGTCTGCAAAGCGTGCTTTACCTTTGTGGCGGTAAAGAAAGGGGACGATGGTAAATGGCACAAGGTCCCTCATGGTAAACAAGAATAGCTGAGCTACATCTCTCGTAAAAACATTCTACAAGTAATACCGGTTGTTTCTAACAGACAACCTGAAGGTAATGTGATATGAATCACAGAGCAGCGTAGTCAGGATTCAACCTGTATGACTTGTCCAAAAGCTCTGCAATATGCAGAACTTCGAAATTCAGCCCATTGCCTCTAACACCCCAAGCGAGCTGGATCTGACAGCCGGGATTGGCAGTGATTATGGCATCTGCTCCAGCGGCGGAAATGTGCTCCATCTTCCGATCCAAGATCGCCTTCGACATTTTACTTTCCGTCAAACTGTAACTGCCGGCGCTCCCGCAGCACTGATCTGACTCTGGAAGCGAGAGGAGCGTTACGCCGGGAATCCTGGAAATGATTTCTCGCGGCTCAGTAGAGATTCCCTGGGCGTGGAGTAGGTGGCAAGGGTCGTCGTAAACTATCTGCATCTCCAGGTTCGCCTCAGGCGGTCGAAGCTCAATGGAGGCGAGAAATTCAGTCAGATCCCGCACTTTGGTAGCAGTTTCGAGGGCTTCGTCATCTGCGGAAGCAAAACGGTCGTATTCCTTCAATTGTGCGCCGCAGCCGGCAGAATTAACTATTATGGAATCCGTCTCAAACTCTCCGAACAGCTGTAGCTGCTCATTCGATAGTCTATCCGCCGTCGCAATATCACCTGAGTGAGCGTGGAGTGCCCCACAGCACGACTGCTTCCCGGGGACGATCACATCGAAACCGTTCCAAGTGAGGATTCTTACAGTAGCTTCGTGGACGTGAGGGAAGAGGTGGTCCATGACACAACCGGTAAACAGTGCGACGGTTCCGCGTTTTTCATTGCGAGCAGAGAAAAGCTGAGTTTTATCTTTCCCAAATCTCTTTTTCGGGATTGTGGGCAGAGATTCGTTGCCGGAGCGCATTGCAGCAGGAACAAGATGTCTGAGGAATGTGTGCGTGGTAAGCCAATGAAGACCTGTTTTCTGATAGAGTCTGCCGACTTTCATTAGACCGGAAAGACGCTCGTGTGAAGTGACTGAAGTCTCAAGAAATGTGAGAGCCGGATGCCGTTTCTCTCTCGTCGGTAATAGTCCTTCCTTAACGACCTCCATAAGTGAACCGAATTCCACACCTGATGGGCAGGCTGTTTCACAAGCCCGGCAGACGAGACAGAGATCGAGATGGCGGACGAGCGATTCCGAGGTGTCCAATCTACCGTGGGAGAGAGCGTCCATGAGATAGAGCCGTCCCCGGGGTGAGTCGGCTTCGTTTCCGTTGAGAGTGTATGTCGGGCAGGCCGGCAGACAGAATCCGCAGTGGATACACTCCTGCAGAAGATCCTTACTCTTACTGTCGAACACTGTTTGCTTCTCTTTCTGAACCGACATCAGAGATCTTCTCCCAGAATACCCGGCGCGAAAATTTCATGCGGATCTAGGACGGACTTAATTCGGCGCATCCATTCCAGTCCTGGTGGTGTAATGAGCCAGCGTGGAAAGTGAAAATTTGCCGGTTGTTGTTCAACTTCCATAAATCCGCCACTTGATTCTACCGAAGCTGAGATTCTTGTCAACTGTACCGCATCCTCGAAACTTAGGCGGCAGACGCCCACATTCGGTAGAGACCAGAGTGATAGACTATCAAAATAGCTGACAGACTTCAAGAATAACTTTAACTGTGACCTTGGTAATGAAGCATTAATGTAATATATGCCAACTTTTTGTTTCGCAGTCGACTTACCTGATTCACCGCTCCACGAGACATTCTCAGCCACCGATTCCTCTACTATTTTTATAGTCTCACTGTTACCAGCTATTGTGACTGTTACCTCCCAATCTGAGCTTTTCGTCAGCTCTACCGATTCCACGTTGAGCGGCAGTCGACTACAGGTGGAAGCGGCTAGTAGAGCTTCATCCAGCGAATCGCACCGAATTGTGCCGACCTGAATCTGTTCTGGCAGAGGGTGAAGGCGAAAGGTGACATCCAGAAGGATGCCGAGGCTCCCTCGTGCGCCGATGTAAAGTTTATTGAGGTCGTAGCCGCTGACGTTCTTCACCACTTTTGCACCGGCTTTTACAATTTTTCCGTCTCCGTTTACTATCGTTGTGGCTAAGATTGAATTTTTTGCGGTTCCGTAGCGGTGGCGAAGCGGTCCCCAGTCGTTGGTGCTGACGATTCCACCTATAGTAGAGCTATCCTTCACAGGCGGATCCAGTGCTATTCTCTGATGATGTTTCCGAAGTGCGGATTGTGCAGCGTCGAACGCAGTCCCTGTCGGAATTGTGGCGACCATGTCAGCGGGGGAGTGCTCCATCTGCTCGTTCAATTTAGAGGTAGAGATAGCAATGTCGAATTCGCCGGCAGAGTTTATTCGGCTTCCGCTTCCCATCGGGATGAGAGTGAGTCCATCAGCGACAGCAAGTTTCACCAATTCGCACATTTGTTTACTGCTTTCCGGATAAACTGTGAACTGAGCCGGAATCCCAGAAGTCGCAGACTGAATTTCCTCTGAGTTGAGGACAGAAAGAAGAACGTTTTCCAGCTTTTCTGGAGAGGTCACAGCCATCCTCCACGGTTGATGGTTTTGTTGATTTTTGCTTCACCGCATCTAGCACCGATGGGGAAAATCTTCCCGGGATTGAGTAATTCGTCAGGATTAAAAATGGTACGAATTCTCATCATCTGCTCCTGATCATCGTCGGAAAACATCAGTCCGAATGTCTCTCGCTTTTCGGTACCAATACCGTGTTCTCCGGTAAGAGAACCGCCAAGTTCCACGCACGTCTTCAAAATTTCCTCCGATACCGCCAAAGCTGCCTTCACTTCCTGTTCTTCGTCAGGATTGTAGAGAATGATGGGATGGATGTTTCCATCTCCGGCGTGGCACAAATGCGCAACACGAAGTCCGTATTTTTTGCCGATCTCAATGTCTCGCCGGACAATCTCCGGAAGTTTAGATCGCGGAACAACTCCGTCGTTGGTATAAAATGCTTGAGTAATTTTTCCCAGAGCGCCTACCGATTCCTTTCGTCCTCGCCAAAGATCTTGCCGTTCTTGCTCATCCCGAGCCTGTCTGAACTTCCTCACACCGCTTTCTTGGCAAATCTTTTCGATTTGTTCAGCTTCGTCGGCTAACTGTTGCGGAGCGCCGTCAATCTCGATGAGCAGGACAGCTTCAGCATCTGTAGGGAAGCCGAGCTTCATGTGTTTCTCCACCGCCTCGATGACAAGACTATCAATAAGCTCCAGTGCCGCCGGAATGATGCCGGCTGCAATGATTTGAGTGATAGCTCGGCTGGCGGCTTCTATAGAGTCGTACACGGCGAGAAACGTCTGTACCGTCTTGGGATTCATCGTCAGTCGTGCACTGATTTCCGTGACGATTCCCAGCGTCCCTTCTGAGCCAACCATGAGCCCCACCAGATCGTAACCGGGGATATCTTCGCACCGTCCGCCGAAAGTCTCCACGCTTCCGTCGGGCATGACCATCGTCAGTCCTAGAATGTGATCGGTTGTTACGCCGTACTTTAGAGTGTGCGGACCGCCAGCGTTTTCAGCCACGTTCCCACCAATAGTGCACGCTTTCTGACTTGACGGATCGGGTGCGAAATGGTACCCTGCTTCTGTAGTCAGATCGGAAAGCTGAATATTGATTACGCCGGGCTGGACAACTGCTATTTTGTCATCGTAATCAATCTCGAGAATTTGATTCATCCGTGACAACTGGAGGATCACACCGCCGTCGTATGCTACGGCTCCTCCGCTCAAACCGGTTCCAGCTCCACGGGCGAGGAACGGTACTTCATGACGATTGCAGATCTTGACAATCTCCGAGACCTCTTCAGTTGTCGTCGGAAGAACCACGACATCCGGCATCCTTTTGTTCAGCACAAGCCCGTCGCACTCGTACACGATTCGATCGGCGGGATCGGTCAGGATTTGTTCAGATCCAAGGATCTCGGAGAAATTCCGGATTAACTGACTGTTATCTGATGGCTTTGACATCACGATTAAATAGGAGGGTTTCTTTCTTTAGAAAATACCAATACGGGCGAAGGCGTACAATCTGAAACAGCATTTGACCATAGTTACGCAGGAAAAAGGAAACTTGCGAGAAATTGAGGTAGATACTTAAGATGTTGATTAACCACTCCTTTGGTTTGTATGTTGTCGGTAGAAGAGAACATATTTACCGTTCGATTTTATTAATGAAGATTAGTTTTAAAGGGAGGAGACATGTTTAAGACGTTAGAATTCACTCCAACAGATGAGGGGGAGATGCTTGTTAAGTCTTCACTGTATTTAGAACAGATGAAAACCCGCCGGAGCGTTAGGGAGTTTTCGGATCGGCCTGTTCCGTTCGAAGTGATTGAGAATGTTGTCATGACAGCAGCTTCGGCACCCTCTGGAGCTAACAAGCAGCCGTGGACTTTTGTCATTGTAAAGGACCCGGATATCAAACGGCAAATTCGCCTAGCAGCCGAGAAAGAAGAAAAGGAATTCTATGATCACCGGGCACCGGAGGAATGGCTAGAAGACCTGGATTCGCTGGGGACAAACTGGCACAAACCGTTCCTGGAGAGTGCTCCCTACCTGATCGTCGTCTTCAAGAAACTTTACGACGTGGAAAAAACTGAGGAGACCAGCCCGGAGCATAGTAAAAACTATTACGTGAACGAATCGGTAGGAATTGCTTCAGGATTTCTTCTCACTGCAATCCACAATGCAGGATTAGTGGCCCTTACACATACGCCCAGTCCCATGGGATTTCTCTCGGAAATCCTGAGCCGGCCGGTTAACGAAAAACCGTTCCTGCTGATTCCAGTGGGTTATCCCGCAGAGGAAACCCAAGTACCGGTACTGGAGAAGAAGTCATTTGAAGAGGTTACCCAGGTTTTTTAGTGTGAAGTTTCAGTTTATTAAAACAAATGGTATTACCATCCATTGACCGATGCACCAATGGACAGCTTATCTTTCTGGAAGAGGCGAGCCATTGGCTCCAGCATGAGGAACCGGAAAAGGTGAATCGATTATTGCTCGATTTTCTAAGAATTTGAAAAACCACTTAATTAGATAATTTTTCCATCTTATGGGAACTCACGAATACAGCCCCGATACCCGGAACGATTCAATCCTGATTTACATTAATGGTGAACTGATCCAAAGAACCGAAGCGAAGGTGTCCGTTTTCGACAGTGGTTTTCTTCTAGGAGATGGCGTCTGGGAGGGAATTCGTCTTCATAACGGACATCTTGTTTTCCTGGAAGAACACCTTAATCGCTTATATGATGGCGCAAAGACAATGGCAATCAATATTGGGAAATCTCCAGAGGAACTTACTCAGGCTGTTTACCGGACAACAGAAGCAAACGGGATGGAGAGTGGCGTACACATTCGCCTTATTGTATCCCGCGGACTGAAAAGTACGCCCTACCAGCATCCCAGCGCCAACGTCGGCGGACCCACAATTGTCATAATTCCTGAGTACAAAGCAGCAGATGAGACAGTGAGTGAAAAAGGCATCCGGCTGGGAACTGTCTCTATCCTAAGGGGAACGGCTGACTCACAGGATCCCAGAATCAACAGCCTCAGCAAATTCAACTGCATAGCGGCCTGCATCGAAGCTCACAAAGCGGGTGTGGATGAAGCCCTCATGCTGGATGTTCACGGCTATGTCTCCACATGCAATTCCACCAATTTCTTTATGGTAAAAAACAGTCAAGTGTGGACCTCCACCGGTGAATATTGCCTGAACGGGGTTACCCGAGGGAAAATCATCCAGTTGTGTCAGGAGAATAACATTCCCGTTTTCCAGAAGAATTTCCTCCCACAGGATGTACATGAGGCTGAGGAGTGCTTTGTAACAGGCACATTTGCCGGTGTCATTCCAGTTGTTGAAGTAGATGGACATATTCTTTCAAACGGGGAAAGAGGTCCTTTTGCCAAGAGATTACAAAAGCTATATCATAATCACATAGAAACACGTTACTCATCACAAAATAAATGAGTAGTCCAGTAAGAGTAGCTATGTGGTCAGGGCCCAGGAACATTTCCACGGCTCTCATGCGATCGTGGGAAAACCGGGAAGACACCACCGTTTCTGATGAACCTTTTTATGGCGCCTATCTAAAAGAGACAGGGCTGGATCATCCTGGCCGTGATGAAATCGTGGAAGTAATGGAATCGGACTGGGAAAATGTTGTAAAATTCATCACCGGTCCCATCCCTGATTCAAAAACCATCTGGTATCAAAAACAGATGGCTCATCACATGCTTGCCGACTGGAGCCTGGACTGGCTTGAAAAAGTCACAAACTGCTTTCTCATCCGGGATCCAAAGGAGGTGATTCTATCCTATTCAAAAAAGTTTGAGATCAGAAGTTTAGACCTTTTGGGATACCGCCGCCAGGCTGAGATTTTTGATTTGGTAAAAGAAATAACAGGGGAAATCCCAATCGTACTGGATGCAAAGGATGTCTTGTCCAATCCAGAAGGGATTCTCAAAAAAATGTGTAACAAGTTGAGAATTCCCTTTTCAGGTCGGATGCTCTCGTGGTTGAAGGGAAAGCGTGATTCCGATGGTGTATGGGGGAAGTACTGGTATCAGAGCGTGGAAAATTCCACAGGATTTAAACCGTATATGCCAAATGATGAACCGTTACCAGAAAACCTGATCCCGGTTTATAATCAATGTAAGCCAGATTATAAAAAGTTATACCGGTTCAGATTGATCTGAATCCCAGTTGCTCACCGTTCAGTCAAATCTAATCTCGTTAATGTATCTTTAAGACTTATCTTTAGAGAAGTAAATGCATTTGTAGTGAAGGCAATTTTCAGTAATTTTTCGTGGTTGAGATATCTACTAATTAAGGGAGGTTAACGTGTCAAGCAATCAGAAGTTTTACCCAAGCAGTGAATTCTCAGAAAATGCTCATATCGGTTCTATGGAGCAGTACGAAAAACTTTATCAGGAATCTATAAAAGATCCTTCTGGTTTTTGGTCAAAACAAGCAGAGCGGCTCCACTGGTATAAAAAGTGGGACAATGTGGTAGATTTCGATTTTGTTGATGCCAATATCAAATGGTTTAGCGGCGGGAAGCTCAACGTAAGCTACAACTGTCTGGATCGCCATGTGGAAGCCGGTTTTGGTGATCGCACGGCTATTATATGGGAAGGGAACGATCCCGCTGAGGACAAAACCTTCAGTTACTCAGAGCTCCTGGCTGAGGTGGAAAAGTTCGCCAATGTCTTGAAGGACAACGGTATTCAGAAGGGAGATCGCGTCTGTATTTATATGCAGATGGTTCCCCAGCTTCCCATTGCCATGCTGGCGTGCGCACGAATCGGTGCTGTCCATTCTATTGTTTTCGGAGCTTTCAGCTCAGATTCTCTACGAGATAGGATAAACGACTCCTCTTGCAAAATGCTGATTACTCAGGATACAGGCGTCCGCGGCAAGAAGCTGGATATTCCCATGAAAGTCAATGCTGACAAAGCGTGCGCCGAAACACCGTCCATTGAGGTTGTAGTAGTGGTTCAGCGGACAGGTGCAGAAGTGAACATGGAAGAGGGACGGGATATCTGGTGGCACGACGGAATGGAAAAAGCCCATGATCACTGCCCGCCGGAAGAGATGGACGCCGAAGATCCGCTCTTCATCCTGTACACGTCCGGTTCGACAGGTAAGCCCAAAGGTGTGCTTCACACAACAGGTGGCTATTTAGTCTATACATCATTGACTCATGAAAAAATCTTCGACTATCACGAAGACGATGTGTACTGGTGTACCGCCGATATCGGCTGGGTGACAGGGCACTCCTATATTGTGTACGGTCCTCTGGCTAACCGGGCTATCTCGGTCATGTTCGAAGGAGTTCCCACCTATCCTGATATGGGCCGGTTTTGGCAGATCGTGGATAAGCACAAAATAAATTTATTCTATACAGCTCCAACCGCCATCCGAGCTCTCATGCGACATGGAGACAGATGGCCCAATGAACACGATCTTTCCTCGCTTAGACTCCTCGGAACGGTAGGCGAGCCAATCAAAGAGCCCGAGTGGATGTGGTATCATTCAGTAATCGGTAGTGAGAACTGCCCTATTGTTGATACGTGGTGGCAGACTGAGACTGGTGGAATCCTGATTACTCCGTTGCCGGGAGCGATTCCCACCAAACCGGGTTCTGCTACGTTACCTTTTTTCGGTGTTGAGCCGGTGATTCTGAATCAGGAAGGGAATGAGCTCGATGGAGCAGTGGAAGGTCTTCTGGCAATCAAGTCTGCGTGGCCAGGTATGATGAGGACGCTATACGGTGATCATGAACGGTTTCGCCAGACCTATTTTGCAGCGTTCCCCGGCTACTACCTAACAGGTGATGGCGCCAAGCGTGATGAGGACGGTTACTACTGGATTACCGGCCGGGTGGACGATGTGCTGAATGTTTCAGGACACCGTATCGGCTCAGCCGAAGTGGAAGGGGCCATAGGTAAAGCGGACGGAGTTGCTGAAGCGGCTGTTGTGGGCTATCCTCACGATATAAAGGGGCAGGGGATTTATGCCTATGTAACCTTGATGAGTGGCTTGGAACCGGATGACGAACTTACTGCTGCTATTGTGAAGACGGTACGAGCTGAAATAGGACCACACGCTTCGCCAGATAAAATCCAGTATACGGACGGTTTACCCAAGACTCGTTCCGGAAAGATCATGCGGCGGATTTTACGGAAAATCGCAGAAGGAGAAGTAGACAAACTGGGAGATATTTCAACATTGGCAGATCCCTCAGTTGTAGAAGATTTGGTGGAAGGGCGACAGTAGCTCAGTCGCGGAGTTCGTTTACTTCACAAAGTACTTCACCGCACGCGCAAATCAGCAGATCTCTCTTTCGCATCCAACTGTAATCATCATAATCTGCTGACCAAGGAACCGTGCAGACGGGACAGACGATTATCGTCGGAGGTAAAGGTAATATCTGAATACTTTGGCTCTGTTCCATTCTTTCCATTTTTTCCTCTCTTGTTAGTTTATTGCACCATAGGCATACAAAAGGCGTATATAATATAGACTCCGTAAAATTAGGTGTCAAGTGGAAATTATTATCCTATATGAAAAAATGGATATTCTGCTTCGGGATTTAGTTTCTCTTTTGCTCTAATAAACCTAACTTCTCAGCCGGTAATTATATTAAATAAGGAGAACAATAATGGCTTTTCTAAATGATATTTCGATACAATCAGGGAAGTGGGACTCAGAATCTCATGAGCTGTTGGTTTTGGGTGTTTTTGAAGATAAGAAACTCACTGATTTTCAATCGACTGTAGATAAATCCAGTGGTGGAGTTATAGCTCGAGCTCTT
>DKQU01000055.1:0-875 GCA_002471865.1 Fidelibacterota bacterium UBA7300
ATGAACCGTCCCTACATCGCTGGCCGACGCTTTAATGTATCTGAAGAGGTGTGGTTCAAAAGTGGTCGGACGAAAATTCAAGGGTGGATTGTGAAACCTCCTGGATTTTCAGGCAACCGGAAGTACCCGTTTATTCTGCAGATTCACGGAGGACCGCGATGCCAATACGGCCGGCTCTACTTCCATGAAATGCAGGTCCTGGCTGCCAGCGGCTATGTGGTTATGTACACCAATCCCAGAGGAAGTCAGGGTTACGGCGAAAAGTTTGCAGATGCCATCACCAGTAAGTGGGGCGAGCCTGCCATGACCGATCTGATGGCGGCGGTAGATTACGCCGTTTCGCTGGGATATGTAGATGAAAAACGGCTCGGCGTCACCGGCGGCAGTTACGGCGGCTATATGACAAACTGGATTGTGACGCACACCGATCGCTTCAAGGCGGCGGTAACTCAGCGGAGTGTCTCTAACTTTGCCTCCATGTTCGGCACGTCAGATGTAGGTTTTGACATGCAGTGGGAATTCAAAGCGACACCTTGGGAAGATCCTGAACTGTACGCTAAGTGGTCGCCTATCACCTATATTGATAAATGCAAGACGCCGCTTCTAATCATCCACAGCGAGCACGACTGGCGATGCAACCTGGAGCAGGACGACCAGATGTTCACGGCATTGAAGTATCTGAAACGAGAGGTAGAATATGTCCGTTTTCCTGAAGAGCCGCACGGACTTTCCCGTCACGGTCGACCGGACAGGCGAGAGGCGCGGCTGAAGTTTATCGTTGAGTGGTTCGACCGGTATCTAAAAACTTAACCTCAATCATTACTTTTGAAGTAACCATAATCTAAATTCACCATTCTTTTTCTTGAATTAGCGAT
>DKQU01000055.1:1226-3249 GCA_002471865.1 Fidelibacterota bacterium UBA7300
AGGAGGTGAGTTGGATGGTAACCATATTCGCCCGGATTATTAACCGGGGAGCAGTATTAGCACATATGCTTTACGTTATATTCTCCTGTTTGCTGCTGTTAAATCTGGCAGGAGCGACTCAGGAAAGACAGTTCAGTACTGGTTTGCGGTTCTACGGGTATCCTGACCGGGCGATTTCTGATAAAACCACACTAAATCTTACCCCAAAATCTTCCATTAACATAGCCAAGTCTTTTACTCTCTCCTTTGATATTTCCATCTGGAATGTGGATGAGTTTGGATTCATATTCTGGATGGAAGGTGTAGATGGACAATGTATTTCTCTGGCAAATGTTGATTGGAAACATCCTGACACCACTTACTTCGATTTAGCAGTAGACAGAACTAATACTCCCATAAAGATACCGCTGGCAAAGAAAAATCTTTCTCGAGTGCATTGGGACAAACTTGATTTCGGTTTTGATCTGGCGAATGACAAGGTAACTGCTCACCTGAACGGTGCCGCGGTCTCTTCAGGAAGTGTTGAGCTGGCTGATGAGTTCAGCTTTGATCTTTTATTCGGCTATCGAACTGAAACAAGTAGTGTGCCTCAAATGGCCTTAAAGAATGTGAAAGTAATATCCGGACTAGATGAATCTGATAACAGCAAACTGCTCCATCATTGGCCTCTTTCTGAACATTCCGGCTCTGTGGTAATGGATATTGCCGGAGATAGCCAGGGATTGGTTGAAAACGGTAAATGGCTGGCGGAACGGCATGTGAAGTGGTCTTTTCTAAAAGAACTATTTATTGTTAATTGTCAAGTTACTTATGACGATATTCGACAACGGTTAATTATAGTCAGTGCCGACAGTTTATATTACTACTATCCTACAACTGATAAGTTGGAGAAGATACCATACGCCGAACCGTTTGAAGTTTATTTAGATACTGACCTTATGTTCGATACCGTACATGATCGGCTGATAGCTTACTATAAAAATGACGGGAATATATCTGTCTGGGACGAGAGATCGAGAGTCTGGTCCGTGGTGGATGAATCTTTTTTTACTGGGGAATATAACAGTTCAGCTAGGTTTATTGACCAGGAGGGTGTTCCTTATTTGCTGGGTGGATACGGATATTATAAAACGAAGAAATCTTTACAGAAATACAATTTTTCTACTGACCGTTGGGATAGGATGCCTGATCCTCCTGAGGCATTTGGCTGTCGTGCAAATATTGTTGTATGCAGAGGCAGTAATCCGGCTGAGTTTTATGTTTCTGGAGGTCATGGGAATCAGACAGGTGATCAAGAAGCGGGATTTAAAAAATATTATGATCTTTGGAAACTGAATCTGGACGAATACAGTTGGGAAATGTTGTGGAGTGAAAAAGATCTTTCTACAGATGTGCGGCAGCAGTTGAAATCAACAAGACTAAGTAGAATGGTTTACAGTCCGGATGAAGATGATATCTATGTTTTAATTTCCAGCAGTGTCGGCAAAACATCCCAACTCTACAGAATGGGGATAAAAGAACCACGCTTGGAGGAGGTGGGAGAGGAAATCTCTGCTGATAATTTATATTATAATTCTTCTGCCCAAGAGTTCTATACTATTTCTATAAAGAGATTGGACGATACAATAAAAATGAATATTTACAGTCTCTCTTATCCGCCGCTGGAAAATCTGGATATATTCGCCGCTACCGTGGCCGGGGATGGTTCAGGGATGAGTTCTCTCCTGATTGTTTTAGTCATATTGGGAATTATTATCTTGGGATACAGCGCCGGCGTTATGCTTAAGAAAAAATGGCCTGCTCCTAAAGTGATGATGAATCAGAGACCTACTTCGGTTGGTGAGATTTCCTCAGTTAATATAAGTGAGAAGTCGAGCATACAACTGTTTGGCAATTTCCGGGTGACAGATAGACAGGGTTACGATATCACTGCCCAGTTCACACCTCAGATGAAAGAGCTGTATCTTTTCATACGACTACATTCCGCCTCAAACGGCAGAAATGGAAATGGAAACGGAAACGG
>DKQU01000055.1:3563-4441 GCA_002471865.1 Fidelibacterota bacterium UBA7300
GGAAACGGAAACGGGAATGGGGCTGGAGTCTCTACAGAACAGATTTTAGCACATTTTTGGCCTGATATTGATCCCACAAAAATGAAGAATGCTAAGGGATCTGCTATCTCTCGTCTTCGCAGCTTACTGAATCAAGTGGGAGAGATACATATTGAAACAAATAACGGAATATGGGCACTCCGGAATGGGGAGGATGTTCAGTGTGACTACGTTAGGTATTGCCAAGCCAAAGCTGCAATGACAAACGGCGATAATCAGAAAGGTTCTCGTGCTTTTCTCGATATAGTGGAGAAAGGCCCGCTTCTTCCTGAATTGAACTATCCTTGGCTTGACTCAATTCAATCCGACATGATGAGCGATATCATCACACTTTGTGATAAGACGATCAGTGAACTGGACGTCGAAACCGATCATATTCTGCATTGGGTGAATGTAGTGCTTCTGTGGGATTCTTTAGAAGAAGAAGCACTAAAAACAAAACTTCAGATTCTCTCCCAAAAGGGTCACCATGGAGCAGTAAAGAAGCTGTTTAATAAATTTGTAGAAGAGTATCAGGAAACTTATGATGAACCATTCTCGCATGACTTGAAAACGATGATTTCCTGATATTTCTCTATTTTTTTCATTTTTTCTCCTTTTTATACCATTTAGTAACCGTCTAGTAACCCATTTCGTAACCCTCATTTTGTATATTTTAGTAGGCAGAATCCGGGGAAAAACACATTGCCTTATCGTCCGGTCAGCTGCCTCCTGAGTTAGTGAGCCAATGAGGGGATGATGAAATTAGTGTTTAGAAACAACCATTACCTGTATCCCCTCCGTTGGCTCAATACTTGAAAGAATTGTGAGGTTTTAAAGAAAGGAGAACGAATGAATTT
>DKQU01000021.1 GCA_002471865.1 Fidelibacterota bacterium UBA7300
TCCGGCGCTATATACACCACAAAATACCGGGTTGCCACAGAAGAAAAAAGACCGTAGCCGCCATCAACATTACTGTCAGGCAATATCCACTGATTCTGACGGAAGGGGTCACCAAAAAAGTAATCACTGAAAGCGTGGTCGGTGGTCTGCATAGCGATCAAATGAGGACCGTAGTAATTAAACAAGAGCCACGAAAAGTCAATCACATCCTGGCTCAAATTAACAACAGCCGGATTGGGGCGATAGTAGTTTCCATCTTCGTCCACCCACATGGAACCCTTAAAAGCGTTGGCAGTGAGGGAAGTGTCCACAATGGCATTGGTAGTAGTATCTTCTAGTGCGAATGAGATAACACGCATCATCCCCGGCTCTTCTTCTGCCTCCCAATCGATGAGAAAGAGCGGGACAGAGGCAAATGAGGTTGTATGGCACGGGCCTTCCCGGTAGATGACAGTGTCCATGGCCAGTGAACTGTAGTCGCCGCTCATCATCGCCTCTCGGATAACGGGGAGGGAGTTTTCCTCTAGATGAAGGTCAATGGTGTCCACGAAAACCGGCTCACCATCGCATTCATACAAATCAGATGTAACACTGGTTACTGTGAATGAATCAGGAACAGTGGTTGAGGCAGATACAGATTCGTCGTCGTGTTCCACGTTCAGTGTGTACTCCTCACCTGATTCAATCAACTCGAAGCTGGAAGTGGTGTAACGACCCGGACGGCCTTCAACCGGGAGGAACTCCAGCGTGTCACCTGCCCCGGTGATCCACACATCCGCAGCGGATACCCACTTACCTTCAGATTCATGGGGCTCATTAATTTCATACGTGTACGAAACATAGGCTGTATCCATCAAGGGGAGACCCGCTTCCAGATTGGCAAACACCACCAGTTTCTCCTGGTAATCCAGTTCTTCCACGGACTCCTCGCAGCCGATTGTGAACAGTAGAACGGCGGCAAGCCGAATGAGAGTTGTTTTGTGGCAGCTAAAACGCAAAAGAGACTCCTATGGTAGGAAGGATGGGCAGCCCATTTATGCGCAGTCGCTTGGGAGTCCCCTCGTCATCTTCATCAATCAACTCATCCCCGTCGTCATCTATGCCGTTGTTAGTGTTCCCCCACTGGTAGATGTAGCGGAAAATGTTCTTTTGCCAATAGGCATTCACCACTTGAATGAAGAACTCTCCCGGAGTTCCGAACAACTTAAAATGCCGGACAATACCAACATCCAACCTGTGAAACGGCTCATACCGGAAGGAATTTCTTCCTCCGGGAATGGGACGATAGAACGGTTCGGGATCTCCCGGAAGCACTTCTATGAAGTAGCCGAGGATAGGTGTATACGGCTGACCGGTTTGATAGGTCCACTTTAAATTGGCATCCCATTTCCGGCTGATGCGATAGTTCCCCAGAATATTAAAAACGTGACGGCGATCCCAGTTGGTGTAGTACTCCTTGCCGCCAAACTGCTTTCGTGAAATGGAATGGGCGTACGCTACCCAACCGTTAAGCCTCCCAATTTCCTTATGCAGAAACAACTCTGCACCGTAGGCGTAACCATCCCCTTCATCCACCAGATCAGCCAGAGATTCGTCAGAAATCATCTCGTCCACTGTAGAACGGGACTCAACAAAGGTGAGCATATTGTTCATGGTTTTGTAGTAGGCTTCCACCTGAACCCGCCAGGCAGCGCCGAAATACTCCTCGTATCCTGCTGTCACCTGCACCGCAGACGCCGGCGTTACGGAATAGTCCACGGCAAACCAAGCGTCCATAATCTTGGGGTAGAAATCGTCCTGAATAGTCTCCATAAACTGGTGATAGAGACCCAGAGAAAAGTTCAGGTATCTGTCCTCCGTCAGCAGATATTTAATCCCCAATCGTGGGTCAAAATACCACTTCTCGGGATGATTGTCATAGTAGCCGACGCGCAGACCCGGTTCCAGCATAAATACCGCTGACGGCCACCATTTCATCTTGGCGTAAATCGCCGCTTCTACCGGGGACTGCTGGGACATGAAAATAGCACTGTCCAAGTAGGATGCACTATACTGAAAATCAAGTCCCTTCACCTCGGTGCCAAAGCGGAATTGAGCCTCCTGAGAGGCAAACCAGGTCCAGTCGGAGCGGAAGGTAAAATCGTCAATATAGTCCACTTCGTTGATGCCGGAGCCTCCACCCAAACCGAAGAGGATATCAAAGCGGCTTTTTGCCAGCACCCAGTGAGACACAAGGGTTTCGCTGAAAAGCTTCCGATAGTTGAGGCTCACTGTCTTGTTTTCCCATCGTCCCTCAAGCAGAAAATCTTCCCAGAAAAGGTCGTCGCGACCGGTGTACCAGCTCAAAGAGATACGATCGTTCTTTGTAATATCCTGGAAAATATGTCCCTGTACATCATAGAAGTAGTAAGGAAAGTAGAGTTCTGTCCCCTGGAATACTTTATCGAAGTACGTCCGGCGGCCAGAAACCAGCCAAGCTCCCTTCTCTCCTGCCGGTCCTTCCAGCGTAGCCTGGGCTGAGATGAGCGACACAGACGCCTTCCCTTCGAATTTCTTTCGGTTCCCCTCTCTGCTTCGGACGTTCAGCACCGCCGATAGCCGTCCGCCGTACTCGGCATTAAAACCCCCTTTGAGGAGGTCTGCCTCCTTCACCGCATCGAGTATGAAGTTGGAGAAGAAACCACCCAAGTGGGAAGGATTGTAAACAGTAATGCCGTCCAGCAGAATGAGATTTTGATCTGAGTTGCCGCCGCGGATGATCAGTCCTGTGCTGAACTCGGTTTCCGTCAGCACACCCGGCAGAGCGTGCAGCGCCCGGAAAAGATCCGCCTCGCCAATTTGTGGAACGCCCTTCATCTGCCTCAGGTTGAGCTTTACGCGGCTCGCCTGAATGTTTACCTTCCTCTCCATCCGTTCTTCTGTTACTACAACTTCCTGAAGTTCTACAGTTTGAGGTGTCAGCTCGAAATTCTGTCGGAATCGCTCACCACTGCGAAGATTTACTGTCTGAATCAACGGCTCAAATCCCATAAATGAAATTTTTAGCTCGTAACTGCCGGAGGGTACTTCGGTAATTACAAAGTAGCCGTCAAAATTTGTGGCAGTTCCCATAAGTGTGCCGGACAAAATCACATTGGCACCAGGGAGCCCTTCGCCGGATTCGCTATCGAGTACATATCCGGAGATAGTGCTGCCGTTTGGTGACTCCTGGCTAGCGAGAGAGGAAATTAAAAGTACAAAGAATAGAGCTTTCTTCATGATTCCAATTAATCTAATAGTTCTGTCCGCTTTTCAGTTCCCAAAAAATCGAGTATCTCTCTGCTGTGTGTCGTTACGCTCACTTTCTCGTACACTTTGCTGATTTTCCCCTCTTCATCAATAATAAATGTCACACGCTTGGGGAAGATGAGTCCGGCCGCACCGTAGCTTTTGGCCACAGTTTTGTCCGAGTCGCTCAGCAATGTAAAGGGGATATCGTACTTGGACTTAAAACGGCGGTGGGATTTAGGCGAGTCGTAGCTGATGCCGAAGACACGGACTCCTAGTTCCTCAAAAAGAGGGTTGTCATCGCGGAAAGCACACGCCTCTTTTGTGCACCCGGGTGTATCGTCCTTTGGGTAAAAGTAGACCACCACTGGCTTTCCAAGGTAATCGCTGAGGCGATGCTCTACACCGGACTCATCCGTCAATGCAAAGTCGGGAGCACTATCTCCCGGCTGCAGGTCAATACCTTTTGAAAAGAGCAAGATCACTCCAACAAGAATCAATGCTGGCAACACTAATTTTTTCATCCACGATTAACCTTCACCTAGGCGGGAAGCTTCGTACGCCATGTTTACCCTGCACCAATTTTAGATGGTTTATTTTTGAAAATTGTTTATAACAATAGCTCATCTTTTATGCTAATTCTTAGTTCTTTAACAATGATTTACCATTTTTAATAACACATACCTTTTCCCGCAGCACTAAACAGTTGTTTTAACCGTTCGAATGATTAATGAAAATAAGATAAGAAGGACCGAACATTTAAAGTATTTGTTGTAGCGAAAATAAAATTGTTAATCATATAGCGGAAGATACCTAGGATTATCGGTACAATAATTTACAGTCTTTTTCTTCGGGCACCGCCCTTATTCCGGTTTTTTCGTGCTTTGGCACGACCGACCTTAATAGATCATATTCAATTGGGTAGCCAGTTATATAAGAGTTAGGCTCTGTTATCTGATACCCTTCCGGAATCTCTTTACTCAAAAATTCTATAATGACTCTTACAAAATAATCACCAATAAATTTTTTCCACGATACAGTATTATTTTTCTTATCTAACTCATCAGTTTTATTTTGGATTATCTCGAAAATGGTTTGTTGAGTATTAGATATTTTATTCCCCTTTCAGTTCAGTTTTGGTCATTTCATTGACTTTTTGATCCCTACCTGGTAGGGTTCAACAAACGATTTACATAATCTTATTGACAAAGCCGTACATCTTTTCTTCATCCGGATTCCTGACTCTTATACCATTCCTTAACTTCAGTTTCGTCTAAATCATCCACACCTATATAACATCTTTCAACCTGGTCTTTATATTCTTCAAAGTCAGAACAAAGGTATAATACATCCTCATCATCCATCGTATGTGAATAATAATTATCTGATACAGATATCTCAACCTCTGGAAACCTCTTTTTCAAATATTTTTCTACCTTTTCAATATAATCCTTATCTCCCGAATCCAACATTACTTGTCTTGTTGTGATTTGGATTACTACGTTATCTTCGTCTTCTTCTAAAACATTTACATATAAAGTCAACGCTTCAAATTCTGGGCGTATTATTTCAATGATTTCAATAATATTTTCTAACCAATCAATCTTTTTGCCATATGATAAATCATCACCTTCTTCTAGACCTTCAAAGGATTATCCTTTGGAATTGGCGAAAAATCAATATTTATATCTGCCAACATATCCCAAGCCATTTTATTTCTCTTTCAGTTCATTTTTATTCATTCCCAAATCTACCCATCCTCCCGCAAACAAAAAACCCCATGAATCCGCCAAAGGCGGACAAGCTGTGGGGCTGTTGAATAAAAATTATTTGTTTTTAATCTTTTCGTTTTTAATAGGAGAATAGTCTTTTTTCAATTTCCCATTTACATAAATTTCATCAAAATAACTTTTTGCACCTGTAGCTATATTTATATCTTCAACATTCTGAAGGTGAAAATGCAAATGCGGCTCAGAAGAATTTCCTGAATTACCACATAGACCTAATAATTCTCGTTTTTTCACTTTCTGTCCTTGTTGTACAACGATTGAATTTTGTTTAAA
>DKQU01000046.1:0-3740 GCA_002471865.1 Fidelibacterota bacterium UBA7300
TTCCGAAACAGCTCATTCCTTAGCCCGGCGGGTCCAAGATACTTGGACTTGACTCGATCCCGGGCGAACATTCTGGCAAAGTCAAGGTCGTTCAGGTAGCCGTCACCCTCCAATTTGGCAATAACGGACGTCACCTGGTCTTTGCTCCACTCTTTCTCCAGCAGGCGGTCCCTCATCTCTTTCACGCTCCGTGGACGGTAACTAAGAAGGCGATAGGCGGCTTGGAGGATCTGGTGAGTCTCTTCTTCTGACTTCAAAGATGTAACTGCTTCAGGAGAGATAGTGCCACCAACTTTAAGATGGTTTTGAAATAGAACGCCCTCAGACACGCTGAGGGCGAATTCACCGTCAATGAAAATAGAGCGACGTTTGCGGTTTTTTACATTGACCTTAATAGCTGTAATTTCATTATCCTTGGACATCCTAGCATCAAGTCACTGAAATTGCCACTGCTACTACAATTTCAATTTAGTCCTACGCCTCTACCCCGAGGAAACCTTTCACTTCCTTTTCGATGGAAGCGCGAACATCATCGTTCTCCTTCATGAAATGGCGGGTGTTTTCCCGGCCTTGACCGAGTTTTTCTCCGCTATAGGAGAACCACGCGCCTGACTTCTGTACGATCTCACCTTTCAGTGCCAAGTCGAGAAGATCACCTTCGTAAGAAATCCCTTCGCCGTACATGATGTCGAATTCCGTCTGTCTGAAAGGCGGGGCACATTTGTTCTTCACTACTTTGACTCTCACTCGTCCGCCGACAACCGTGTCACCCTCCTTCAGCTGCTGGATTCTCCGGATATCCAGTCTAATTGAAGTGTAGAACTTCAGCGCTCTTCCGCCGGGTGTCGTTTCCGGATTACCGAACATTACGCCGATTTTCTCGCGAATCTGATTAATGAAAATAACGGCTGTCTTGGATTTTGATACGGTTCCGGTCAGCTTCCGAAGCGCTTGAGACATGAGTCTCGCCTGCAACCCCACGTGAGCGTCACCCATCTCTCCTTCCAACTCAGCACGCGGTACAAGTGCGGCAACTGAATCTATAACAACCACATCCACTGCACCGCTTCTGACGATGGTTTCGCAAATCTCGAGAGCTTGCTCGCCGCTGTCAGGCTGAGATATAAGCAGCTCCTCAATATTCACACCCAACTTCTTCGCATAATTAGGATCAAGTGCATGTTCAGCGTCTATGAAAACTCCGTTCCCGCCGCCCTTCTGAGCTTCAGCCAAAATGTGAAGAGCAAGTGTAGTCTTTCCGGACATTTCCGGACCATAAATCTCTGATACGCGTCCACGTGGAATTCCACCGATACCTAGCGCAGAATCAAGCGAAATGGATCCGGTAGATATAGATGGGATATTTTCCAACGGAACATCTACTCCCAGCTTCATAATTGATCCTTCACCAAACTGCTTGTCAATCTGATCTACTGCCAACTCCAGCGCCTTTTTCTTCGGATCGCTTTTTGTCGGTTTTGCTTTAGCTTTTGCCATTTATAACTCCTATTGATTGGGTGTTAATTGATGAACCCCGAGGTTTGAATAGATGGGACCGCCGGGGACTAAATCACTTTGAAATAAATTTATTTTTTCAACCGTGAACTGAATTGGATCGTAACTTGAATTTAAGAAGGTAGATACATCCGGCGTAACCTTTTGTGGGTACCGGATGCGACCAATGGTAATATGTGACGAAAATTCTCTCTCTTCCGCCGGGAAGCCGAGTGGATCCAGAACGCGATTGATATCACCTACCAGAGCAGAAAGCTGGTCACCTCCACTTTCAGCTCCCATCCACAAAATACGAGGTCGTTCCTTCTTTGGGAACACTCCGGTACCTTCAATAGTCAGTGAAAAGTCGTTATGGGATTTGACCGCTTTCGCCAGTACACTATTAATATCCGGAATTAAATCCTCAGGAGTCTCACCAGTAAATTTGAGTGTCAGATGGATATTTCGCAGCTTTACCCACTTCACCACTTTTGGATGTGCTTCAACAGTAGAATGAAGACTTAAAGCACTATTGCCGACAGTTCCGGGTAGCTCGATGGCAACGAAGGTTCTTAATAACCGATTATTGCTCATACCAAACTCAACCTCACCATGTTCAAAGCCGCTTGGGCAGAAAGCTCCTTGTTGTACCGCCTGTCTTGAGAAAAGACAAATCTTCGGGAAGCTACATCGCCTGCCACATCTACCGCAATATAGACAAGCCCCACCGGCTTATCTTCCGTACCGCCGGATGGACCTGCAATCCCAGTAATGCTCACTCCTACATCGGACTGCAGTACTTTCCTTACTCCTGCAGCCATCTCCTGCGCCGTCTCCTCACTTACTGCTCCAAACTGATTCAAAGTCTCCTGCGAAACTCCCAGTAGATTCATCTTGGCCGCATCGCTGTAAGAGACGATACCTCCCAAAAAATATTCAGAACTTCCGGCAACGTTTGTGATGCGACTCCCCAGCAGTCCACCGGTACACGATTCCGCTGTGGCCAAGGTCAGTCCTCTCTCGATGAGAAGTCGACCCACCGCGTCTTCCAGAGTTTCCCAATCTTCGGCATAAACATAGTTTCCAATTCGGTCAAAGATTTGTCCGCTGAGTTCAAGCAGCGATTCCTTATCTCGCGACATGAGCCGGACATCTACACCCAAGAAACCGGGGAGGAATGCCACCTTCACCACATCATTATTTACAAGATCCTTCACCTGGTCGTAGAGCGCTGACTCCATTATCCCTGTCAATCTGATAGTCGTTACATGGAGTTCCTCTCGCGGAAGCTTCTCCAGTTCAGGAAGAACTGTCTCTTCCATCATCCGCTTCATTTCCGACGGCACACCCGGCATTACAAATATACGCCTCTCCCCATCTTGATATCTTAAGCCCAAAGCAGATCCGAGAGAATTCTGAATAGTCTCACCTTTGTCTGGTACCATTGCCTGTTCTCGGTTCGAGTCTGACATAGTAAGTCCACGACGTTCAAATCGTTTTTGAAGATCTGTTAGATAATCCTCATCCAGATACAATTCAGCGCCGATATATTTGCAATAAGCGTCCTTTGTCACATCATCGCTCGTCGGTCCCAATCCGCCAGTACAAAGAATGATATCACATCTATCAAACATCACCTTAAACGCTGCTGTGATTTCTCCTTCATCATCGGGAATAGTCAGTTTTAGATCAACAGTTATACCGAAGTCAAGGAGTTTCCGCGCCATCCATGTAGAATTGGAATCCAGTGTAAACCCACTAAGAAGCTCATTACCTACAGAGATAATACCTGCGTTCACTTCGTCACCCAGATCAATAAATGAGTAATTCCCAATGCATAAAGTCCAGCTGCCACATCATCCATCATGATTCCCCAACCGCCGTGCATCCTTTCCAACTGCCTGGCAGGTTGAATCTTAACCACATCAAAAAATCGGAAAAGCAGAAAACTGACTATTATCCATGTCAACTCTTTCGGCACAGCGTAGAGTGCAATCCACATTCCGAGCCATTCGTCAATCACCACTTCTGAAGGATCTGATTTCTCCGAATGAGCAGAATAATTTTCGGAGGCGAGACTACCTAAAATCAGCAATCCAACGAGAATCAATAGATATACAACGGAGTTAAACTCAGGCAGAAGATACCAAGTCAATAAGGCGAAAAGAGAACCCCAAGTCCCTGGCGCTAGAGGAAGATATCCAACACGGAAAACCGTCGCAATCCAATCAGAGAGGATTCGTGCC
>DKQU01000046.1:4114-7834 GCA_002471865.1 Fidelibacterota bacterium UBA7300
AGAGATAATTAATGCCGGTGTAAACCGTAAAGAATGTTGTAATCAGAGCTACATACCAAACAATGTCGTATCGGTCAATGAACTGGAGAAATGTTTCTGAACTGATAAACTTGATCGTTTTAAGACTCAATACAGTGAGAATTACCAAAATGGCTAAAATTTGTGCAGCTGTCTTCAACTTGGCAACTTTGCTTGTGACCATACTGATACCATATCTCAGGAATGTCATCCGCAAACCGGTGACAAACAAATCCCTAAAAACGATAAGGACTACCATCCAGTATGGAATTTTATCCATAATGGCAAAAGAGATGAAAGCTGATGACACGAGGATTTTATCGGCCAAAGGATCCAGGAACTCGCCGGCTTTTGTTTCCAAACCTCGCTTACGGGCAATTCTGCCATCGTAGGCATCGGTAATGCCGGCAATAATAAAAATGATCAAAGCCGCCGGCTTGGACCATTCAGCCTCCATGAAAAGAAAGATAATAAATATAGGCGTGAGAACAATACGCCCTATAGTGAGAATATTCGGTAGCATATCCATGTTAATTCTCATAGTGAAACCCTCCCCTCCAAAGCGCTCACGATTGTTGCTTCGTCTGAGTATTCCAAGTCGCCGCCCATGGGAATTCCCCGGGCAAGCCTGCTTACTTTCACACCTTTCGGTTTTAATATCTTAGCCAAATATAGAGCTGTAGTCTCACCTTGTGCACTGGGATTTGTAGCGATTAAAACCTCTTTCACTCCTTCGAGACGCTCAAGAAGTGAATCTACGTGGAGATCATCGGGTCCTATGCCGTCAAGCGGAGAGATAACTCCACCCAAAACATGATACTTTCCCCTGAATTCGCTGGTCTTTTCTAACGAGAGCAGGTCGGTGGCATCTTCAACAACACATAAAATAGTTTCGTCCCGCTTAGGATCAGTACAGATGCCGCAGGGCGAAGTCTCAGAAATGTTGTGACACAATGGACACGCATGAACCCGGTCTTTCATTTCCAGAATTGATTTTGCAAGAGATACAGCTAATTGCCGTTCGGTTTTGAGCAAGAAAAACGCCATTCTCTGGGCGGTCTTTTTGCCAATCCCGGGAAACCGGGAGAATCCTTCAATGAGATGGTTTACCGAATCGGGAAGAGCTCTCATTTCATTCCGGGAATGTTAAGGTTTCCGAGTGCTCCCATCATACCTCCGGACACTTCATTCATCCGTTTCTGGGATTCCTCGCCAGCTTTCCTATTGGCTTGATTCACAGCCGCCACTATCAGATCTTCTACCAGTTCCACATCTTCCTTCAGTATCTCCGGTTCGATCTTAACGGAAAGCAACTCTTGCTTACCATTGACACGGGCAATAACCATTCCTCCTCCCGCCTGACCTTCCATTTCGATAGATTCAAGTTCCTTCTGTGTACTTTCTAGACGTTCCTGAACCTGCTTGGCCTGTTTCAGCATATTTGAAAAATTTCCTTTTGAGATCATTCTTTGTTCTCCTAATAAATATTACTTTATGATTTCTCCACCAAACAGATCAACCATTCGCTCTGTCACTGGATGTTTGGTGATATCTTCTTGCTCCGAGTCTTTTTTCTCACTTACGATAAAATTCATTCGCAAATTAACACCAAGTTCTTTTTCAAATGTTATTTCAATCTTTCGAGAGTTCTTTTTCAACACATCAGTCTGAAACCGATACTTTCTTGGGATTGTAATAACTAACTTTTTTCCCTTCAATGTAGTTGGTTTACCGTGAGACAAAAACGTACTTAAAGATGTGCCATTCTCTCCAACTTTAGAAATAAGATAGTCCCATTTTTCTATTACATGATCCAAACTAACAGCGGTATTCTCATCGTCAGTATTCTCTTCAGTTTCTTCTTCGCTTTTGGGATTTTCTTCTGCATTATTGTCTTCTTCAGACTTTTTTTCATTTACTACCGGTGCAGGATCACTTTTTGACTCAACTTTTCCAAAAGTTTGGGAAGGATTAGGATTATTGTCTGAGGAATGTTTTGATACCGAACCAGACAGGCGAGTGATTAACTCATCGAGTGAAACAGATGGATCCAGTTCTACCAACTTCAGCATGACAGTCTCTAGATAGATTCTCTGCTGTTGCACCAGCTTTAAATTTCGCTCCATTTCTACCAATTGGTCATTGTAGCGAAGCAGGTCTCGGCTGTCCCAGTTGGGAGCTTCCTCACTATATTTTTTCTGCAAATCGGTGCTTAGTTCTAACAATTCAGAGCTACTGTCCGTACAGCTGATGAGAAGATTTAGGAAATGCCTACTCAATCCAGAGACGAATTCGGAGACAGAATATCCTTGAGTAAACACTTTGTGAAGAAGTTCCAACAGTTTGACACGGTTTCTCTCCCGGATTACATTTCCAATCTGGAAATACAGTTCGCTTGGGATAATCCCCAAAAGAGAAAGTGTCTGTTCGATTTCAATCTTACTGCCCGCGAAGGCGATAATCTGATCCAGCATACTTAGAGCATCCCGCATAGATCCGTCAGCTTGAGATGCGATTGTTTGTTTGCTCTTTTCATCAATCTCAATCTTCTCAGCTTGAAGCACATTATCCAACCCCTTGATAATATCATCTATAGACATTCGATGAAAATCGTGCCGCTGGCACCGAGATAGAATGGTGGGGGTTATTTTATTGGGTTCAGTGGTAGCAAAGATAAATTTGATGTGTGGCGGCGGCTCTTCCAACGTTTTGAGCAGTGCATTGAATGCCGGAGTGGTAAGCATGTGCACTTCATCAATGATGAAAACCTTATACTTTGCATTAATAGGCGGGTACTTCACCACTTCCCGAAGATTTCGAATTTCATCAATTCCGCGATTTGAAGCTCCATCAATTTCAAGAACATCCATTGATCTGGAAGTGGATATTTCTGTGCAATTTCGGCATTCACCGCAGGGAGTTCCATCACTGTTTTCCAAACAATTAAGCGCTTTTGCTAAAATACGGGCAGTTGTGGTTTTACCTACACCACGAGGACCCGAAAAAAGATATGCATGCGATATTCTATCTCGAGCGAACGCATTCTTTAAGGTCTGGACGATGTGATCCTGTCCGATCACTTCGTCGAATGTTTCGGGTCTATATTTTCTGGCTAGAACTTGATAAGACATCTGTTTTTCAGCTCTTTACTATTTTAAAAGAGTTAAAGAGCAAAGGTAAAATAACTTTAATTAGATCATGAAACAAACCATTCACCCATCATTTTTACTAGATTCACTTTTTAACATGAAATATATTGGTCGTGCACCGCAGATCGGAGCTTACGGAACATGAAGAACATCAGCAGCCAGCTCCACTTCAGCTTACCATCGGCACACAAGAAAACATACCTACCGCTGCTCCCTTCCGGGTCTGACGGGGTTTGGCAGTATCACGTTGCGATGGACTAAAGTTTCAACACCGCTTACTGGCGAATCCATGCACAGCAAGGGCCTCTCAACGGCATCGGTCCTGCTATAGCGGATTGCAGGTTACAGGGCACCGCTGGCTCCCCACCTAGCACGACCAAACTTTCAAAAATCTGTGGAGCCGAAGGGGATCGAACCCTCGACCTCAGCATTGCGAACGCTGCGCTCTCCCAACTGAGCTACGGCCCCCAGATCAAAGAACCAATATTTATGAGTCAAGTTCCAAGTCTAGATTATCATTAAATATACTCTCATCTCGTCAGAGTTGGAACAA
>DKQU01000086.1 GCA_002471865.1 Fidelibacterota bacterium UBA7300
CGTGGAAGTATTGGGGTTTTAAAGTATCTGGCGCCTATTTAGAAGCAGATGAGTGGCGACATTTTAACGAAGATGAGTGGGAAGGACACCACTACGCATTAATTGGTAACTGGGATCTTACTCGTGACGGTTTAGATGCCGTTTGGCAACCAAATTTACTGGAAGAAGGTAATCCCACTATAGCTGTCCCAATTATAGACCCCTGGCCAAACGATAGTAGGGAATTGACAGCTGAATATCTTGACAGTATGGATATCAACTGGTATGAACAAAACGGGGTCTTCTATGCCTATGTGTCTCAGGCAGACGGGCTTGACAACGATGGCAACAGCGATGATTACGTTGACCTGAACGGGAATGGCGAACCTGACGCGGGTGAACCCGGTGTGAACAACGATGGCATAGTTTATGCCGACGGAATCGACAATGACGGAGACGGTTACATTGACGAGGAAATCGATACCGGTATTGACGATCTGAATGAAAAGTGGTACGACGGAATCGACAATGATGGAGACGGACAAATTGACGAATCCGATGAAAAGGGAACTAAGTTCCTGAACCGCAGCGGCCAGTACGGAATTAATAGGTTTGGCGAATATATTTTTGATGAAGATGGGAACATGCTATTCGATTCAAACCAGGACGGCTGTTTCGGCTGTGAAGGTGATTCCACTGTTGTTTCTTACCGCGTTAATGATTCCAACGGTGACGGTATAGACGACTTCCTTGATTTCAAAGTCCGAAATGTCCGGGCTGATGTAAGAATTGATTACGACCCCAGTGAAGACTTCAAGATGAGTATCGCTTCCGGCTACGCCTGGGCAAAGAATATAAATATCACAGGTATTGCCCGCTATCTTGCAGACGGTTGGGTTTACCGATACGGGCAATTGCGTATGACCTACAAGAATTGGTTTGCTCAGACTTATATGAACTCTAGCGATGCCGGCAACACCAGAAGCATGGCAACTGGCGGGAGAATTAAAGATACATCCAGAAAATTCAGTGCGCAGGTTCAATACAACAAAACTTTTTGGGGCGAACGTCAACGAATCGTCTGGGGAATCGACTATTTTCGCACTATGCCCCAAACTTTCGGTACAATCTTGCACGATAACAATTTATGGGACCGTATCGACAACGACGGCGATGGAGAAGATGGTTCTCCTACGGAATGGACTGAAACCATCGACAACGAATATTATGATCCTGGTGAAGGGTTCAAGCCGACATCTTATGATTCATTAGACGGTATTGATAACGCCCAGGGTGCAATCGCCGATGGCATAGATAACGATGGCGATGGGCTTATAGACGAAGGTATTGACGAAAAGGACGAAGATAATCGCAACTTCACCAATGAATTCGGTTTTTATATCCAATCGAATACAAAACTGACAGATAAAATTGAACTAATCTTCGCTAACCGTGTCGATGCTCATGAACAACTCACGAATTTAATCGATTTTGACAGTAAAGGACACTCACCAAATCCATTAAAGTGGACATTTGACATTAATCAAACCAGCGGTCTTCAGATTTCCCCGAAGGTTGGGCTTATGTATCGTCCAAGTGACAATCAGAATTTTAGATTAACCTGGGCCAAGGCGTTCAATACTCCATCTTCTCAAGCCCTTTTTCTCGATATTTTCGTGCAACGCTTTTCAGTCTTTAAAGTATACGCCAAGGGTGCAGTAGACGGATACCACTACCCTCGCGACGAGAACGGTTACCTAACCTTCTGGGATATCAGCGGAGACGTACAGGAGTATTGGTTCTATAACACCGCAGGCATGGAGGATTTCGAAGACAACGATAACAATGGGGAGTGGAGCTACCTAGATGGTTCAGCTGACACCGTGTACGATTTTTGGGGCAACGTTGTGGCTATCTATGATTTTGATGATAATGGTTCGTTTGACTATCACGATTACGGGACGGATGGCATCGAAGGTGAACCGTATACAGACACTAACGGTAACGGTAGCTGGGATTTCGGGGAACCGTGGGAAGACCTAGATGGCAACTTTCAGTGTACTGGCTGTGATCTGAATGGTACTGAAGGGAACGGCTATTTCGATGAAGGCGAACCGGCGGAAGGTCACGAACTGTGGACTGATGCTAACAGTAATGGATTGTGGGATGGTTTGTACAAACTCCTCTTTCCCTCAGTTGATCCCCGGATACAGGGTTCATTCCAGGATGACATCCCCATCGATCCCAAGCCCATCAAACCCGAAATCGTCCAAACATTGGAATTCGGTTACAAGGGACGGCTCAATCCCCGACTCTACGGAACTTTGGATGTCTTCTATAGCAAATATAACAGTTTTGTCAGCCCTATACTATTTGTAACACCTCTTGTAGTTGCAAACGACCCTAACTTAACAATAGAGAAATTCTTCGATGCTCCAACAGATTATATCAAAGGGGTAGTAGCAGTCGGTGATACAAATCAGTACGTCGGTAATCCGCCTGTCGTAGTTGGATATCTCAACTATGGGAAAGTCTATATGTGGGGCGCCGACATGAGTATGACCTACTTCTACAGCCGCAATCTTATCCTTGACGCCAACTACTCCTTTCTGAGCATCTCTGACTTCTCAAATCCTCTCACCGGAACCAAAGAACCCATTAACGCCCCACGCAATAAATGGTCATTAAAAGCAACATACGAATCACCTAAAGGATTTTCTGTGGCTGCTTATATGCGGCATGTTGATCAGTTTCCCTGGAAATCAGGGATATACTACGGTACCATCAAAGATTATAATATATTTGACCTGCATCTTGGCTACAAAATCACTGATCATTTCAAGCTGAGGGCGTCTATCAATAATGTGCTGGATAACCGCCACACTGAAATTGTAGGCGGACCTGAGCTTGGCAGGATGATCGTCCTGCGACTTACAGGACAATTGTAGAACTAATAAGGCGGGACAGTTAGTTGGGTAGTGTATCCGGTGGAGGCTTGATACCTACCTCGCCGAATGGATCTTTACCCTGATGTTTAATCTCACCGTGCTTTTTCTCGTAGCGAGCGATATTATCAGAAAGTGCGTTTAAAAACGCCTTGGCATGAGGAGGTGCCATAATAATTCTCGAGTTTACTTTTGCTTTATTCATCCCAGGTAATATCTTCGTGAAATCCATTACGAACTCAGCTGGAGAATGGGTGATTACTACAAAATTCGCGTATTCACCAGAGCCGATATCACTGTCCAGTTGAATATCAATTCGTTGAGTTTTTGCTTTTTTATTCATTTCTTTTTCTTCTTCTTCTCGTTTTCGTCTTCTTTATTAAATTCTTCCCAATCTTCCTCAAGACCTTCCCATTCATCCATCTCTTTAATTTCCCCCTTATTCTGCTGAGCTACAATTTTCTCAATTTCATCCTCGAATAGAGAGAACGATTCTTTCTTTTTCTCGTAATCCTGGGGGTCAACTTCTTCCTGATCAGAAGGATCTAAACGCTCGATTTCATCGCTATAGAGAGCCGTATCAAAAAAATCTATATTACTTACTAAGCCGTTTGCAATCAGATATTCTATGAAATCCAAAAACTTCGGTTGTTTCAAATCCGTCTTACAGGAAGGACAGATAAGAGATTCCTGAAGCTGCTCATCCAACAGTGGTGCACTGCACTCAGGGCAAACGATTCCTTCAAGTACTTTCTTTTTCTCATTTTCTGTCATAATAACGGGCGTAAATATAGCTGACGGCTTTACGGTCGTCAACAAATATTTTCTTGGATTTTTCTTCCTTATAAAAAGATTAGAGGAATTCTAACGTTTAATCAGAAAGAGACCTAAATAATTGCTTCTCTTCAGGAGTAAATTCCTGACCACGACGTTCTTTCACTTTTTGTGCCGTTGCGCAAAATTTATCGAATTGGTATGGACGTATCTTACCATTTATTGACCATGATAGTGGCGGGATGTTCGCTGGAGGATAGCCATATCCCACTACATTCGCTCCCGGGCCAATGGTTGTTCCTGTATTAAACATAGTATTGATACCGGATTTACCATGATCGCCCATGAAAAGTCCTACATAGGGTGACCCAGTGTCGACAGTTCGCCCATTTACTTTTACTTGTACATCAGCATAGTTATTTTTCAGATCACTATTATTCGTATCTGCTCCCAGATTGACCCACTCACCTATGTAAGCGTGACCGATGAAACCGTCATGTTGCTTATTGGACCAACTCTGGAAGATACTTTCCGAAATCTCGCCGCCGAGCTTACAACCGGGACCGATGGATGCACCACCGTAAATGCAGGTTCCAGCCTTAACCAGACAACCATTCCCGATAAAAAGGGGTCCTTGCAAATATGTATGAGATAGTATCGTGGCATCGTTTCCGATAATGATCGGGCCATCTTCTGCATCAAAAACCACTCCGGGCTTTATTGAACAATCTTTTCCAATGAAAACACCGTCTGGATTCACAAATTGTACTTTTTCGAGTAAACCATTCAATCCTGAGCCGAGAGAAAAACTTTCTCCATCAGAAATAAGTGCTTTACCATTCAGATTCACACAATCCCAGAGATAGCGAATGACCTGAACATCTGTTTTTTCTTTCCTTAGTGTTTCAGACGGGGCTCCCGAAAGAGGACCACCTTCGGATAGCCATTGGTTCCCTTGCTCAGCAGTTAAACTTGCTGCCACTATTTCGCCATGGCT
>DKQU01000095.1:0-15034 GCA_002471865.1 Fidelibacterota bacterium UBA7300
ATAAAAAGAATACGGTCCAAGATTCGTGAAATGGGGGCAGTTTCTACAACAGTTAAAAAACAAGTAGTTGATGAGTTTTATCTATCATTCCTTTCAAAGAAATTTAGTGAAGGGGATGGAGATTCCAAGCGCCCTTTCCAATTTTTGGACGGGATGCCCGATGAAAGACTTTTTGCACTTGTGGAAGTAGAAGAACCGCGTATTATTGCACTAGCCATAGCGCAGGTGAGTGATGAACAACGTGGTTTCGTTTTGGATAGACTCCCCCCTGAAGTAACAGGCCGCGTCCTGATGGAAATGGGAGCATTACATCAGATTCCATTAGAGGGAGTTGTCAATATTGCGGCACAGCTCGAAGAAAAATCACATTTTCTTCCTCGTGGTGTCGATTTCTCAAGAGGCGGCGGGAAAGACGTTGCTGAAGTACTTAGTTCAATGGATCCGGCAGAAGAATCAAAATATCTAGAAGCAATCGGAAGGGAATCCCCTGATTTGCTGCGGGAGATTAAAAAATATCATCTTTCCTTTGAAGATATCTTCCAATTCCCAGACAATCTTCTAAGGGATCTAATGAACTCGGTAGAGTTGGATACTATTGCCATGGCAATGAAGGGCATTGATCAAACAACAATTGACAGGGTCATTGAAAACCTTCCACAGAAAAAACAGGCTATGTTTGAACCTGTAGAAGGAGCCGCCTCCAAAAAGGATATTGACATGGCACAAAAGAATATTGTCACAGCAGCCCGACAGATGGAAAAAGATGGTCGTTTCAGTTTGGAGGATATCCTCGGTGGTGGGGAAATGGTGGAATAAAATCCAATTATATTTCAACTATGGAGAACCTCTCCCGGTTCACCTGATTGGGAGAGGTTCTCTATTATTACTTGTAATGTTTCTTGGATTTGATTCAATTAGTGGTTCAGACTTGTGGAAAAATTCCGTCACCGGTTCATGGTCGCTAATAAGTGGTAATACTGAACAATCGGAATATTCTGCGTCTTCTGTCTTTGAACGTAAGGGCGATCTTAAAATTGGAACCACCCTGTTGAAGGATACCGAACTTCGGTTTGCTCTATCTCATACCCGGGGGATTTTAAATGACAGTCTCTATCAGAACGACGGTGAGGCGTCTATTTTATTCGATATAATGGCTCACCAGACATTTTCACCTTTTCTGCTAACAAGTTGGGAATATGATTCAACCGCAGGCCTGGAATCTCGGACGGAGATGGGAGCGGGTTTAAAATGGGCATTAGGTCATGGATTTTCTATCAGCGCTGCCGCTCTTCTTGAGTTGGAGGATTATGTTGGTGAAAGTAAAATTACACAAGTGAGATGGTCATTCAGGCCCAAGTTCAAAAAGACGTTTTCTTCAGGAATGACTATGAACTACATGGTCTTTTTCAAACCAATCCAGGGAAATTTCGGAAATTATCTGCTTGAACATAATGTTGCCATAGAAGTACCGACAACTATTAAATGGCTCACAGTAAAATTGACTGTAGAAGATGACTATAATTCCCACCCTCCAGAGGGCGTAAAGAAATGGGATAGTGAGGTCAACGTTGGTGTGACTATTAACTTTTAGGATAAAGAGTGCAGCATCGTTCCCAACAACACTTGTTCTAGCTTAAGCAACGCACCTAATCACCCCCTATCCGGGAGAGCCCCATGAAAATCATTTTACTTATATTATCTAATATTTGTGGGCAGTTAAAGGTCCTTTAATATTTTATATGGAATGGAATCTCGGGCTGAAACTCACTGTTTAGGTTCTGCTCCCCAATATTTCCCCCTCGATTTGCCATACCCCATCCAGTTAGATAGACCAGTTTGGCCACCCTTTCCATTTTGTCGAAGTTGATCTTATCTCTAGTGTCCGTTGGTTGATGATAATCTTCGTGGACACCGGCAAAATAAAAGATCACCGGGATTCCGCGTTTTGCAAAGTTGTAGTGATCGCTCCGATAATAAAAGCGGTTGGGATCATCCAGTGTATTATAGCGGTAATTGAGCCCAAGATTATTAAGGTATCCGGCTGCGGCTTCATTCATATCGTGAAGTTCCTGACTGATCATATTGGAACCTATAATATAAATACTGTCTGCAGCATTCCGACCGATCATATCAATATTCAGGTTTGTGATGGTCTGCTCCAACGGAATAAGTGGGTGGTTAGTATAATAGTTTGAACCTAGGAGTCCTTTTTCTTCTCCTGCAATAGCCAGGAAAAGAAAGCTTCGCTTCGCCCGTTTTGGGTTTGAAGTTATAGCATCGGCGATTTCCAATATAGCTGAAGTTCCTGTCCCATTATCATCAGCTCCATACCAGATTGTTCCCTCCTTATCTACGCCAAGATGGTCATAGTGAGCCGAAAAAATTATACCCTCTTTGTTGAGTTCAGGATCAGTCCCGGAGAGGTAGCCAACTACATTTTGAGTGACAACAGTTTCTTTTTCCAGTTCAACGGAAAATAATAAGTTGGTACCGGGGAGGATAGTGGATCCCGAGATTCCCGTTTCTACCTCCTCCTGAATTTGCATTAGCGATTTACCGAGAACTGACAGCAGGCGATTCGCAGTCCTCTTATTAATGAAAAATACAGGTGCCGGTGATATGGGAGAGGGAAGAGCCATGGCATCTTGTGTCAGCCATCGCTCCCACCGTTTCATTCGATCGGAAAACAGCATTTCCGATCTTGGGTTAAAGGCGATGACGATTGCTGATGCTCCGTTCTCTCTCGCCGTGATTACTTTCTCCATTACATCGCCCACATGTGTCTCAGCTTCACCAGTGAAATAGTCTGATCCTGGAATCTCTGGCTGACCGTCTATAATCAGCACTGCCTTACGTTCTACATCTGCGTCGGCATAGTCATCCCAATCATAATTAGGAGCTGTAATCCCGTAGCCGGCAAAAACGATAGGAGCTTGGGTTTCTGTAGAGCCGGTGAGCCCATGAGGAGATACAAAGAAATCTTCATTATACTGAAATTTCTCCCGAGACCATCCATCTGCTCCTTTTTCAATCATTACCAGCCCGATGTTATCAGTCAGCCTTGTTTTTAGCAGTTCAAATTTCTGAAAGTAGGAATTATCAGTACCAATGGGTTCCAGACCAAGGCGGTGAAATTGAGTGGCGATATATTCAGCGGCTACCTGCAATCCGGGCTGACCAGTACCCCGGCCCGCTGTAACGTCGGATGCTAAAAAGTTGACATGAGCTTCTAAGTCTCTAGCGGTAATGGTAGTCAGCCCTACCGCAGCCGCTTCCATATTAAGCAGTGAACCGGCAGGAATGCTGCTTTGTCCGTGGAGCAGCAGAGTGAATATCAGCAGGTGTAGAGTTGGCTTGTGCAAGGTGTATGGAAATTACAGTCTGGGAGACAAAGAAAAAAGTGTGGATGTCCGTTGTCGGCAGAGCGAAATTTAGCCTACACGCAGGAGGATATTATGAAGGGATTGAAAGACAAGGTCGCAATAATTACAGGCTCCGGGCAGGGGATCGGGAAAGCGACGGCACTTCTGTTTGCCAAAGAGGGCGCCACGGTCATTGTGGCGGAGTACAATAAGGATACAGGTGAAGCTGTAGCAACAGAAATTAATGAGGCAGGCGGAGAAGGTCGTTTTGTACAGGTTGATATTGCCGATCGGGAGAGCGTTCAGGCTCTTATCTCAGATGTAGTGGAAACTAACGGCAGTATTGATATTCTGGTGAATAATGCCGGTGTCATTAAAGATAATACTCTCGAAAAAATGACCGACGAGGAATTCGATCGTGTGATCTCCGTAAATCTCAGGGGTACGTATATCTGTACCAAAGAAGCCGCAGATATTATGTGCAACCAAAGCTCCGGCGTGATTTTGAATGCGGCTTCAGTGGTCGCTCTTTACGGCAATTTTGGTCAGACAAATTATGTTGCCTCCAAGGCTGGAGTCATTGGCATGACTAAGGTGTGGGCCCGCGAGCTAGGGAAATATGGCATCAGAGTGAATGCGGTAGCGCCGGGATTTATTTCTACTGATATGATCAAAGACATACCCGAAAATGTCATAGAGATGATGCTGAAGAAAATTCCTCTGCGAAGAATGGGACAGATCGAGGAAGTGGCTTCGGTGTATGCTTGGTTGGCTAGTGATGATGCCAGTTATGTGACCGGCACGGTCATCAATGTGGATGGCGGAGTTGTGGTTTGATCCTACCGCTAGGACATGTTCTGCTATTTGTTTCTTAAGACCGCCTGGGCCGCCGCCAGCCGGGCAATGGGCACACGGAAAGGGGAACAACTAACATAGTTTAATCCAGAGCGGTGGAAGAAGTCAATGGAGTCCGGGTCGCCACCGTGTTCACCGCAGATCCCCACTTTTAGTTCTGGCTGTATTGATCTTCCTTTAACCACACCCATTTCCACCAATTGTCCTACACCTGTTTGGTCCAATGACTGGAATGGATCGTGAGAAAGAATTTTTTCTTCCAGGTAAGTGGGAAGGAATCCCCCGATATCATCACGGGAGAAACCGTATGTTGTTTGAGTTAGATCGTTTGTACCAAAAGAGAAAAACTCAGCGCTGTTAGCCACCTCATTTGCAGTAAGACAAGCTCTCGGGATTTCTATCATAGTCCCCACGAGATAGGGGAATTCTATCCCGGTTTCACTTGCGACATCTTTAGCGATTTTTCTAACGATGTCTTCTTGATGTCGGAATTCCTCCGCTGTGCTGATAAGGGGGATCATCACCTCCGGGAAAGTATCAACACCTTCCTCTGTAAGCTTTGCCGTTGCCTCAAAGATTGCGCGGGCCTGCATTTCTGTAATTTCAGGATAAGCAATTCCCAACCGACAACCCCGATGCCCTAGCATGGGATTGAGTTCGTGAAGGGCGTTTATACGAGTTTTGAGTTTTTGTTCATCCACCCCAAGTTCAACCGCTAGATCTGAAATTTGCTCTTCAGTTAGTGTGACAAATTCATGAAGTGGCGGGTCCAACAGACGAATTGTGACGGGTAGCCCTTCCATAGTTTTCAATATTTCGTAGAAGTCCTGACGTTGAAAAGGAAGAAGTTTCATTACTGCTTTTCGGCGGGCGTCTTCCGTTTCTGCCACAATCATCTCCCGCATAGCGGTAATACGCTCAGGATCGAAAAACATATGCTCTGTCCGACAGAGACCGATCCCTTCGGCGCCGAATGTGCGGGCCTGTTCAGCATCTTCTGGGCGTTCTGCGTTGGTACGGATGCCCAAGGTCCTCACTTCATCCGTCAGTTCCATCAATCTACGGAACGATTCATTGTTCAGCGGATCTGCAGGAACCAAAGGTATCTCTCCGATATAGACATTCCCTTTCGTTCCGTTGAGAGTAATCCAATCGCCTTCCTTTAGTGTCTCATTATTCACCGTTAAAGTTCTGTCATGGGTATTAATGTTTAAGGTGCTACACCCGACAATACAGCATTTCCCCCAACCTCGAGCTACCAGCGCAGCGTGGCTTGTCATGCCACCCTTCGCTGTTAAAATTGCAGCAGCAGCATGCATGCCGTGGACGTCTTCCGGGGAGGTCTCATTCCGGACAAGTACTACTGGTTTTCCTTTTGCCGCCCACGATTCCGCATCATCTGCTGTAAAAACGATTTGACCAAAAGCGCCTCCGGGACCAGCAGGCAAGCCGTGAGCTAATATTTCGGTATCAGCTTCAACTGACGCATCTACCATAGGGTGCAGCAGTTCATCTAAGTGATCAGGTTTAACACGCATAATTGTCTCTTCTTTTGATATTGTATCTTCTGCCAGCATATCCACCGCTATTTTTATGGCAGCGACGCCGTTACGTTTTCCTACGCGTGTTTGAAGCATCCATAGCTTACCGTCCTCAATGGTGAACTCTATATCCTGCATATCAAGGTAGTGAGCTTCTAAGCGTTTCTGGATTTCATCTAATTGATTATAAAGTGTCGGCATACTTTCTTCTAGTGATGGGAGCTGCTGAATTTTGTCACTCTTGCCGGCTACATTGATAGGATTCGGTGTTCGAATGCCAGCGACTACATCTTCTCCCTGAGCATTGGATAGCCATTCTCCGTAAAAGACATTTTCACCCGTAGCTGGATTTCGTGTAAACGCTACGCCGGTGGCGGAAGATTCTCCTGTATTACCAAAGACCATAGCCTGGATATTGACTGCGGTGCCCATCTCATTGGGTAGTCCTTCAATACGGCGGTAAGAAATTGCCCTCTTTCCGTTCCATGATAGGAAAACTGCGCCAATTCCGCCCCAGAGTTGATCAAAGGGATCGTCGGGGAATTCTTTACCTAAAACGTCTTTCACAGTTTTCTTAAAAGTTTTAGATAGTTCTTTCCAATCATCGCCTTCCAATTCTGTATCCAGTTCGACACCCTTGAGCTTTTTCCGTTCTTCGATTAACTCTTCCAAGCGCTCTCTAATCCCAATACCGTCTTTCGGTTCAACTCCAGCAGCTTTTTCCATCACAACATCAGAGTACATCATTATAAGCCGTCGATAAGCGTCATAGACAAAGCGGGGATTATTTGTTTTCTCGATCAGAACCGGAATTGTCTTAGAGGTTAGCCCAACATTTAAAACGGTTTCCATCATTCCCGGCATAGAAACCGCCGCACCGGAACGGACAGAAAGAAGCAGAGGATTTTGGATGTCATTAAATTGCTTTCCCATTCCATTTTCTACATTTTTTATTGCATTTAAAACTTGCTGTTCCAGCTCGGTGGGATAATTTTTTTCATGTTCGTAAAAGTGACTGCAGACTTCAGTGGAGAGTGTAAACCCTGCCGGAACCGGAATCCCGAGGTTTGTCATTTCCGCCAAGTTAGCTCCCTTGCCCCCCAGGAGATTTTTCATGTCGGCTTTACCGTCAGCCTTTCCATCTCCAAATGAGAATACATATTTTTTCATTGTCTTGTCCTTAAGATAATCAAAAGAGAAGTAATGCGAACCGTCAATTTAACTTGAATAATTTGGCGGCAAAATGAATTTGGAGAATCTATTTCGGTTGATTTTATGGAGATTCGTCATTACCATTAACTTTCTTAAATGTGAGGTCTTAGATGTCTAAAATCATGTGGCAGCCAACTGCGGATCAGGTTCCAATAACGGAGATGGATAAATTTCGCTGTCAAATAAACGAGAAATTTAACCTGCAGCTTGAGAGTTACGAAGATTTGCACAATTGGTCGGTGACTAATATTTCCGAGTTCTGGGGAGAAATGTGGGGATACGGAGATATTATTTATTCTGAGCCCTATAAAGAGGTTGTGGATGATCTAACAAAAATGCCGGGAGTCAAATGGTTCTCAGGGGCCCGTCTCAATTATGCTGAAAATCTCCTCCGCTTTAGGGATAACAAGATTGCGCTTATTTTTCAGAGAGAAGACCAACAAGTCAGATCTCTTACTTATGCAGAACTTTACTATGCTATAGCCCGGATGGCTCATGCTCTACAGGGGGCCGGTGTCATTACCGGTGATAGAGTTGCCGGATTCATGCCCAACATGCCGGAAGCTGTTATAGCCATGCTTGCAACAGCTTCCATCGGTGCTATATGGAGTTCGTCGTCCCCTGACTTTGGCATTAAAGGAGTGTTGGACCGTTTTTCTCAGATTAAGCCGAAAGTACTTTTTGCTGCCAACGGTTACTTTTACAATGGAAAGACGTTCAACTCCTTAGAGAAATTGGAAGGCATCCTGAATGAACTCCCCAGCGTGGAGAAGGTGGTAGTGGTGCCGTATACAGAAGAGAGAGCTGACATTTCAACCATACGCAATGGGATCCACTATGAGGATTTCATTAGCGATGTAGATGTACCTGAACTTGTGTTTGAGCAGATGCCTTTTGATCATCCTCTCTACATTATGTATTCTTCGGGAACCACTGGGCTGCCCAAATCTATTGTTCACGGTGCTGGCGGAACTCTCATCCAGCACATGAAGGAGTTACAGCTTCATACAGACCTCAAGAGGGAAGATACCATCTTTTACTTCACTACCTGCGGCTGGATGATGTGGAACTGGCTGGTGAGTTCCCTGGCAGTTGGAGCAACTGTAGTCCTTTACGACGGTTCGCCTTTCTACCCAAATCATAATGCCATGTGGAAGATGATACAAGACCTCGGAATTAATGTCTTCGGTACCAGCGCAAAGTTTATTGCTACTTGCCAAGAAGCCGAGCTTATACCTGGAACGGAGTTCAATCTTTCTAAGTTGCGAGCAATTCTCTCGACGGGCTCTCCGCTGGTAGAGGAAAATTTCGACTACGTTTACAAGGAAATCAAAGAGGATATCCTTCTAGCATCCATTTCCGGCGGGACTGATATTATATCCTGTTTTGCGCTGGGCAACCCAACGCTGCCGGTCTATCGCGGTGAACTTCAGTGCCGCGGTCTAGGGATGAACGTACATTCATACGATAGCTCCGGCAACAGTCTCATGGACGAGAAGGGGGAGTTGGTTTGCACGTCACCGTTTCCGTCTATGCCCATCTACTTCTGGAATGACCCAGACGGCGAGAAATACCACGATGCTTACTTTGGTGAATTCTCCGGTGTGTGGACTCACGGGGACTACATTACGGTGAACGAGCACGGTGGCGTGATGATCTTTGGGCGCAGTGACGCCACACTGAATCCCGGCGGTGTCCGGATCGGAACAGCGGAGATATATCGTATAGTAGAAGCCCTGCCGGAAGTGGTGGACAGTCTTGTGGTAGGACAGAAATGGGAAGATGACGAAAGGGTGGTTCTATTTGTAAAAATGAACGAAGACAGCGAACTGACAGAAGAACTCATCGATACAATTCTTAAGACTATCCGCTCTAAATGTTCTCCCCGCCACGTACCTGCGGTAGTGGTGCCGACAAAAGACATCCCCTACACCATCAATGGCAAAAAGGTAGAGATTGCGGTAAAGAAAATCATACATGGTGAAGAGGTTTTGAATAGGGATGCACTGGCAAACCCTGAGTCTCTAGACCTGTATCGGGAAATAATGGATTTGGAGAGTTGAAATGAACCGTGAAACAATAGGTAAAACCTATCCGCCCGTCGTCTACGAGGTGGGCCGGGAGAAAATTCAGGAATATGCACGTGCCACTCTTCAGGATAATCCGCTGTATTCTGAACCGGAATTTGCAGCTCTTTCTAGGTACGGTACAATTGTAGCGCCACCTTCATTTGTAGCGGTTTATTGCGGAGAGATGTTCAATCAACTGTTTTACGATGAGGAATTGGGAATTGACCTGCCGCGCATCGTCCACGGGGAGCAGGAGTTTAAGTTTAGGAAGGTAGTCCGCTCGGGAGATATTATTACATCGGTAGCAAAGATAGTGGATGTGTTTTCTAAACAGAGCGATTCCGGAGTTACCCATGAATTCGGTGTGTTGAAATCTGAATCAAAGAATCAGCATGGACAGATGGTTTGTGAAGGAATATGGACCGTAATACAACGAGGGGTTGAGGGGTGAACAAGAGAAAGAAAAAGACATTTACCATTGACAAATATCTACCTATTTACTACGCCGGTGCCAGTGGTGATTTTAATCTGATTCATATTGATCCAGAGTTTGCCCGGGAGCAGGGACTTAAAGCAAATATTTTGCAAGGTCTATGTACACTTGGGATTGCGACCGGGTTTCTCGTTGGTCAAGATGATCCCGATAAACTTAAATCTATCAGAGTTCGGTTCGCTCACCCTGTTCTCCCCGGGGATGTGTTAACATTTGCAGTTGAGAGTACTAAAGGAGACGTACGGTTCAGCGCCGTGAATCAGCGCGGTGAAGAGGTGTTGACTGACTGTTCGGCAGAATTGGGTTAGATCTTTCATGACAACTCAGATCATCACCTACGGTATCACACTAGGATGTGTATATGCTCTTGTAGCACTGGGGTTGGTGCTAATTTACCGGGCAACAGAGATCGTTAATTTTGCCCAGGGCGAAATGATGATGATGTCTGCCTATATGTTTTTTACTCTCTATTCCATGGAAAAGGGTTTGTTTACAGCTGTAATAGGATCACTTTTATTTGCTGTTATGTTGGGTGTTGTTATGAACACTATAATCAGCCGACCGCTTATTGGGAAACCAATATTTGCTCAGATAATGGCCACGATTGCACTATCTATTGTTCTGCGGAGCTTGACGGGTGTCATCTGGACCCACGAGGATTTCTTTATGTATCCACCACCAGTAAGTATGAAGCCAATGGATGTAGGTTTTTTGCAGATATCTCCGTATCAAATAGCAATCGTTGGCGTGTCCATTATTCTGGTTTTGTTGTTGTATCTTTTTCTCAATCTTACACGCTTCGGTACTGCTATTAAAGCAACGTCAGAAAATCCTGTTGCTGCTCAGCTGATGGGGATTCCTATTAAGCGCATTTATATAGCAGTATGGATCCTTTCAAGTTTGGTAAGTGCCGTTGCCGGGATGCTCATTATTCCTCAGTTTGGTCTGCAGCCCATGCTGGGTTCACGTTTATTGCTGATGGCATTGCCTGCGGCTGTTCTGGGAGGTTTTGGCAAGCTGGAAGGGGCAATTGCTGGAGGCTTAATTCTGGGTGTTTTGGAAAGCCTGGCGACCGTTTACCTGCCCACAAGTATTTATGATATATTCCCTTGGATCATTCTCATTTTGATGCTTCTCATACGTCCTGACGGACTCTTTGGAACGCCGGTGAGGAAGAGAGTATGAAGCGTCGTTATGCTGATGAGAAGACTTGGTGGATACCGCTTGTTATTGGTGTTACACTCCTTATTCCCTTGGGTTTGGATAGCTACTTTACCTACATATTCAACTTAGCCGGAATTGCTATCATAGTGGCAGTGGGTTTGGATTTGCTATCAGGTTATACCGGACTTATTTCGCTTGGGCATGCGGCCTTCATGGCGGTAGGTGCTTACGCTTCCGCTGTATTGGTAGCTCAGTTCGATTGGCCGTTTCTTCTCTCAGTCCCTGCAGCAGGACTGATTGCATTGATTGCGGGTGTCATCCTAGGTTTCCCGGCCCTCCGGCTCTCCGGCTTATATCTCGCTATCGTTACTATGGGTTTTGGTGTTATAGTACACAGGATTATTATTGAGCTTCATGTGTGGACTGGTGGATCCGATGGGATGCCGGTGCCGGCCGCGCAGATTCTTGGTGTGGAATTAACCTCTGATCGCTCCCTATACTATCTTATATACATGGTTGTTATTTTCATGACAGTTGTTGCCAAGAGGTTAACAGCAACCAAGATAGGCCGGGCTATGGCAGCAATTAGAGATAGTGAAGAAGCGGCCCAGTCATCTGGGATACACTTGGGAAGATATAAGGTCCTTGTCTTCGCGGTTAGTGCTTTTTATGCAGGTGTTGGTGGAGCGTTATATGCACACACAATTCGGTTCATAACCACTGACTACTTCAACATTCTCCTGTCTATACAATTTCTGGTAATGGTCATCGTTGGGGGGATTGGCTCCATCTATGGAGCTGTTTTGGGGGCGCTGTTCATTACATTTCTGCCGGAACTCATTCGTGTAGCGAAAGATTTCCTACCTCCAGATATAGCACAGTTCAATGATCTTCAAGCCATTTCATTCGGCCTTGTTATGCTCTTCTTCATTCTTTTTGAGCCATTGGGACTCTACCGTCGCTGGCAAAAAATCAGAATATATTGGAAAATGTTTCCGTTTAATCCAAAACAGAGAGGTGAAACGAATCATTGACAGAATGGATAACATTGCCTACAATTAGAGAAGCTCAAGTAGGGTACTCACACATATGAATAAGAGGAGGGCGTGAGCATGAATAAAACAATCCACATAGCAGGTTTTTTCCTAATACTTGCCAGCGTAGCTCTGGGTGTTGGATCGAAAGGAAGTCCGGGGGTTACTGATAATGAAATACTCATTGGCAACATACAGGATTTAAGTGGTCCCATGGCCTATCTTGGCGGCGAGCTTAAGCACGGAGCTGAACTCTATTTTCGCCATGTGAATGAATCGGGAGGAGTATATGGCCGTAAGATCAAAATGATTACAGAGGATCATCAATATAATCCAGCCATGAGTTTAGCCGCAGCCAAGAAGTTGCTCGACCGAGATGGTGTTTTTTGTCTATTTAACGTTATTGGTACTGCAACTGCTTCGGCACTGTTCAATCTGGTAGAGGAGCAGGGAGTTCCATTTATTGCACCGGCATCAAACGCAAGTTCCATGTCTGATCCCCCGAAAAAGTACGTCTTTGCCACGGATACTCCTTATGATGCTCAGGGAAGAATCCTATGTAACTATCTGGCGCAGCGGGGAGATAAAAATGCTAAGATTGGAATCATCTACCAGGATGATGACTTCGGCAAGGACTGCATGAAAGGTGTAAAGGAAGGTGCTGCCTCCCACGGCTGGAAAATCGTCGGAGCAGAACCGTTCCAACGCGGCAGCGCCCCATCGTTTGGCCCGCATTTGACCAGCTTGAGGAACAAGGGAGCAACACACATCTTTCTCGGTCTTGTACTTGAAACAGTACATGTTCTAAGAATGGCGGAGGCTGTTGGTTATTCCCCCCAGTTCCTCGGTTTTGCACCATCATCTGATCCGCGTATTGCTCAGAAGGCTGGTACTGCTGCAGAGGGATTTATCAGCAACATTTACATGGTACCGCCACAGCACCCGGAACACCCTGCGGCTATTCTCTACCGAGATCTGCTTCAGAAATATGATCCTGAGCACCAGATGGGGTTCTACAATTTTTATGGATTCGCCGCCGCCCAGGTTCTGGTTGAGGGGCTCAATTTGGCTGGCCCAGATCTGACGCGGGAAGGTCTTGTGATGGGAATGGAGAAGATGAAAGAATTCAGAGGCAGTCCTCACCCATCAATTACCTATGGACCGGGCGATCGGGCTGGCGGATCCAAGACCATTGTTTTACAGGTAAAAGATGGTACTCCATCCCCGGTTACCAGGTTTGTAGGAGAATAAACTCCAACCGGCTCTGCCGGTGGAGAAGACAGCACCGCGATATTGCTCTCAGCACAGAATCTCTACGTACATTTTGACGGGCTTGTTGCCCTGAATGACTTTTCTCTGACAATAGAAAAGGGAGAGGTTGTTGCCTTGATCGGTCCTAACGGTTCTGGCAAAACCACATTTTTCAATACCATCTCCGGTTTTGTATCTCCGGAGCGAGGACAAATCGTATATAATGGAGCAAAAATCACCAATATTCCTCCTCACAAGGTGGCCGAGTTTGGCATTGCCAGAACATTCCAAAATCTGGAGTTGTTTCCCTATCTGACTGTTCTGGAGAATGTTCTGGTAGGTACACACTGTAGAGTTTCTATGAGGCAGGCGTTATGGAATATTGTGTCCAGAGAGGAGAGACAACGACAAGAATTTCTCGCTTTGGAAATGCTCGACTTTCTGGGAATTTCCGGATTTGAAAAGAGCCGTCCTGCTGGCATGCCATATGGTATCCAGAAACTGGTGGAATTGGCTAGAGCACTTGCTGTACAGCCGAGGCTACTGCTGCTGGATGAGCCCGCTGCAGGGATGAATGAACAAGAAACAATTGAAATGTCCAGAATTATCAGAGAAATAAGAAATAATTTGGGGATTACAGTTTTAGTCGTGGAGCACGACATGAGTCTGGTCATGCCCATCTGTGATAGGGTAATCGTCCTAAACAGTGGTGAAAAACTGGCGGAAGGGAAACCAGAAGAAATTAAAACAAACCCAGCTGTACTAGAGGTATTTTTAGGAAAATCTTATGCAGAGGGAAACCGTGCTTGAGCTTTTAGGTGTAGAGACATTCTATGGAAAGATTAAAGTTCTACATGGGATTACCATGAAGGTAAAACAAGGGCAGATCGCCACCATACTGGGTTCAAATGGAGCAGGTAAAACGACACTCTTACGAACAATCAGCGGTGTTGTCGAGGCAGAATATGGTCAGATTTTGTTTAAGGACAAACGGGTTGAAAAATTGGATCCGAATAAAATTGTCAAATCAGGAATTTCTCATGTTCCTCAAGAAAGGCTCATCTTCAGCGAACTCTCGGTGGAAGAAAATTTAAAGCTTGGTGCATTTACACAAAAAAACAGTCATATGACCGAGAAAGTTTTTACTTATTTCCCTGCGCTTAAAGAAAGACTCCGCCAGTTTGCCGGGACACTCTCTGGAGGTGAGCAGCAGATGCTGGCCATTGGGAGAGCCTTGATGTCCAAGCCCGAATTGCTGTTGTTAGACGAACCTTCTCTGGGCCTTTCGCCGATGCTGGTAGAAGAGATTTTCACAATTTTAAAGCAAATGAACAAAGATGGCCTCACTATCCTATTGGTTGAGCAGAATGTTAATTTAGCACTTGATCTAGCCGATTATGCTTTTGTTTTAAAAAATGGAAAAATTTTCATGAGTGGTGAACCAGAATCTATCCGACAGGAAGATAAGGTGAGAGAATCATATCTGGGTGAAGGCAAGGGGAAGTACATGAAAAGGGCAAAGATATGGGGTCAGCAGTAATACGACCTCCTTGGGATAAAATTCGGAACGTTCCCCAACTACTTGAATGGTGGGCAACACATTATGGTGATGCAGAAGCACTATATCACAAAAATAAAGGATGGTGGGAACCAGTAACCTGGAAGGGTTATCTTTCCCGGGTCGATGAAGTTGTAGGCTGTTTACGATCTGCTGGGGTAAAAAGGGGAGACCGTGTTAGCATTCTTTCGACTACCCGTCTGGAGTGGGTGATTACCGATATGGCTATCTTAAGTTGCGGTGCAGTGACAACACCAATTTACCAATCTAATACTGCTGAGCAGTGTGAATATGTCATCCATCATTCGGATTGTAAAATTATCTTTCTAGAAGACCAGGAACAGCTGGATAAACTCTTGAAGATATGGGGGGATGCACCTCATGTGGAGCTGGCGGTGGTGTATGAACCCTTTGAAGCGAAGGAAAATGATAAAGTAATCTCTTTTCAGGATTTTCTCACCCGGTTCAAAAGGAGCGAGGAACCTGAATCACCGG
>DKQU01000095.1:15427-30713 GCA_002471865.1 Fidelibacterota bacterium UBA7300
CCCCCAAAAGGTGTGGTTCTATCTCACGGAAACCTTCTTTTCACTATCCAGCAGATAGTGGATTTACTGGACTTGAATCAGGATGATCTTTCCCTGGCGTATCTTCCCATGGCACATGTAGCTGAGAGAATGGTGGGTTCACTGTTGAAATTGGGATGTGGGGCCAAAACTGCCTTTGCGGAAAGTATGGATGATATGGGATTCAACATGCGCGAAGTAGGACCTACATTCCACTTCGGGACTCCCCGTGTGTTTGAAAAGTTTCATGCAAAAGTAAATACTACCGTGGATGACGCCACCTTTTTCCAAAAAAATATATACATTGCGGCGCTGGCCTTAGGACAAAGAGAAATGGACTCCCGTTTGAATGGGGGCATTTTCCCTCTGCACCAAAAGATGGCTTTAAAGATAATGGATTGGTTAGTATTAAGGAAGGTGAGAGACCTGCTTGGTGGCGAGGTGAAGCTTGTCCTCTCCGGTGCGGCGCCTATCAGTTCGGAAATCCTAAGATGGCTCCAGAGCGTGGGTTTGAATGTAGTGGAAGCTTACGGAATGACTGAATCATCTGCACTTATTACAGCCAACCGGCCGTGGGAAAACCGTTTGGGGTCAGTAGGGAAAGCAATCCCCAAAACCGAAATGAAAACAGCGGGAGATGGCGAGGTCTTAACACGCGGACCTCATGTTAGTCAAGGGTATTACAGGAATGAAGTGGAAACCCAGAAAACTATTGACGAGAATGGCTGGCTGCACACAGGTGACATGGGTAAAATAGATGAGGATGGTTTTCTTTGGATTACGGACCGGAAAAAAGATATTCTTATCACGGCAGCCGGGAAAAATGTGGCTCCACAGAATATAGAAAACCTGATGAAAACATCGAAGTATGTCAGCCAGTTCATGGTGTTTGGAGATCGTAGAAAGTATCTTGTTGGGCTATTAACACTTGATGAAGATGAAGTAACAAAATATGCCCGGGATCGTCAACTGATTTATTCAGACCTCAAAGAACTATCTCAGCTTCTGGAAATCAACGATCTGATAAGTTCAGAGGTTTTGCGAATGAACGGAAAACTGGCATCCTATGAAACCGTAAAAATGTTCCGTATTCTAGAAGAGGAGCTTTCTCAAGATGACGACGAAGTTACACCCACATTAAAAGTTAAACGGAATGTTATTGAAAAACGGTATGGTCATTTAATTGAGGAAATGTATGGGGTGAAAAGGTAGAATATTATGCGGTATACAGGTGAAAAGAATAGATATTGTATAATCTCAGCCGCCACGGTGAATGTGGCTGTTTAGGACAAAAATCACACAATATTACAACGTTGTAGCACGTTATAAAACATAGCATAAGTTACTGTAAATAAAAGAGTAACACAATATTCATATATATTCGCAATTACTTTTCGCTTGAATTTTGTTTTGTTACGTTGTAATCTCGCTTCAACACGGTAATATTTTGGGAAAGTGCTTGACTACATGAAAGACATCAAAACAGTTAAAACCTTGTAAGACGACGTGGAAAATTCAATACAGAATTCAATAATGACGGTTTTAGGGGGTGAGCCGTTGTCGGCGAACGATATTGCAGAGCAGATCGATTTTCCTCGACAAAAGATCTATTACCATATAAAAAAACTTGAAAAAGCTAATCTAATATTTGTGGCTGAGACGGAGATCGTCAACGGTATCACGAAGAAGAGCTACTTGAAGGTAGAAGATGAGAGTGATGACGGTGGCGGAACTGATCAGTTAGATGATTCTGCTGAAAGTGGGATAGCAGAGGGTGATTCCGAGGAGAGAGAGCCTGCTGAGAGCGTTGAGTATGAACCCGTTTCTGAGGAGCCAACAGAAGAGAGTACAACGAGAGTCCCGAGAGAGGAAGCTCAAGTGGAAAGGCATGCTGAGGAACTCAAACCGCACCCCAGTGGAGAAAGCATCCTGGACAAACTTCTGACAAGAAGTTCAGCGGCGACTGTCAGCAGGGAAGAACCTCTGTATAAAGAGACGGCGGCGTCAGAGGAGCTGACCAAGACAATCATGTTTGATGACGTTGTATATCTGATACCGGAAGCTGATTATTCTCTTGGCGGGATCGATTATATTGTCCGTTCGGCCCGACGAAAGGATGGGAAGAGAATTACCCTTCATGAAAAACGCTCGTTAGGAGACCATCTTGAGCGCCTCCGTATCGACATGACCGGAGAGAGCGATGAACCCGTGGCGGATTTCACCACTGAAGAGATTCATGAGGAGAAGGAACGAGAAGAGGTACAGAAGCCCAAGGGAGTTGGCTGGGGGCTCTACCTGAAAAGAAGACTCAGCGGATACATTAATGCAGTAACGTTCGCAGAGATTGACGGGAAAGTAAAATATCTGAGGGCGTCTATCACTCAGCGGGGATTCAGAATTCTTGATCAGGAAATATATCACCTTCCGATGAAGATCGATGGTGAGCCCATTGTCGACCTCCCCTCTCTGGTACAATATGTTTATCGGAATAAGATCAAGAAAAAGAACTGGCAGAAACTATATCTCGCCTATTACAGCAACAGGTATTCCTTTAACATGGATCCTCTGAGAACCCCAGATTTGAAAGGAAAAGAGTTAGACGGGTTCATCAAGACGAGTATGTGTAAGCGGTTTTCTGTTGAGCCAGAGAGTGCAATTGTTAACTGGATAGAGTATAAGAGCAGAGCTGATGACCCTCAGAGGTATTTCATCGCATCGGTGGGTGACAGATCACCTATCGAGGAAGATTACAGAAAGCTCGTTGCGGCGAAGATTCAGCCCCGGTTCACCACTTCCATAGCCAAGATTCAGTTTGATCTGTACAGATATAACTTTCCGGAAAACCATGGGGACATCATCCTCGTCTACATCGGCACGCATCGGACGTCTATCACAATCATTAATGATTGGGAAATCAAGGACTCAAGGAGATCGATCGTGAGTGCAGATGATTTTGTGGACAGTCCCGTCCATGAAAGTGGCGCTGAGGGATCAGAGTTATCAAGCATAAGCGGGCTTGAAGTGGGTGATGCAAGACTAAAGGGCATGGTTTCGGCGCTTCGGTCACTGGATGTGCGCAATGACAAGAAAGCACGGGCGGTTTTTGAGAAACTGGAATCAGAGATCTATGCCACCATCAAGTATTTCAAGCATGAAGGTCACTACCTGAGCAAACATATTCTCGTCAGCGGCATCGGAACGAACCTTCCCAACATTGAGGAATACATCTCGGAGGACTTTGAAAAAACAGTATCAAAACTTGTTTTACCGGAGACGGTACAGTATGCAGATGATGCCCTAAAGATCGAGGAAGAAGATTTTTCTGTAAACATAGGGCTTCTTCTTGATCCCAAGGACAGACTGAATCTGCTGCCCGACGAACAGCGAAGTAACTCCAGATTCATTTATCCACTCAATTTAGGGAAGATTGCAGCCGCCATCCTGATACTGCTCGGCTCTTTTGTCTCAATTAACAGCTACTTCGAAGCAATACGGCTTGAGAGTGAGCTAAAAAGTCACCAGTTGGAACTCTCCACCCTTGTCAAACAGAACAGCTTGTTCTATGACATTTCGTACAAACTTGCTGTAACCGAACTGATCCATGGAACGAAGGCATACGATCAGTATCTCAGCAAGAAGGTGTTTCAGGTTCTGAAATTCCTAACGTCAGCGCTCCCGGAAGCCGTCCTGTTTGATCGTTTGGTTTTTTCGAAGGGAGAGGACGGCAAGACACCGGTACTCACACTTACAGGGCGAATTTCCTCCTCCGGCGCTGAATCAAATATCGTTCTGAACAAGATGATGTTCAACCTGAGAGATTACGAGATGCTCAAACAGGTAACCCTTAGAGATAGAAATCAAAACACGGATGGGAGCGGGGAGAGCGGAACAGTAAACTTTACGGTGGATCTGAATCTGTGAAACCGGTCAATTACAGGAACAGCTTCTTCATGCTGCTGGGGCTTGTGTCGGTAGCAGTGTTAGGGTTGCTCTATTTCAACGTTTCAACACTCGCGGAGAACAGTAGTCGCAAGGGAGAAATCGAGAAGCTCCAGTTAGAAATAGAAGACGCAAACGCGAAGTTGGAAGATATCGCTCCGCTCATCACGAGCTATAAAGATAAGACAGCGGCACTTTCATCTCTCGCTACGGTGTTCAACAGCGAGATTGATTACCTTGCTTCGCTGGAAATACTGAACAGACTCTCAAAGAAGTATCAGATAAGTATTGATGAGATTCTACCGCGGCTTGAGAATACGCTTCCGGCGGTGCAAGGTGAGTTGACTGATCCAGAATACACAGTGGAGCGTTACGCACTCGACCTGAGAGTGACGGGGCGATTCCTGAATATAGGGCAGATGCTCGACGATCTTGAGGAGAACGATTTTGCCATCAGAAGCCTTGAGATTAACACGGGAGTTAACGGATCCAACGTGTATGCGGTTATGGGCCTGTATTCCTATCGGCTAGTAGCAAAATGAACAGGGAGAAGATTATGTTGGGCGTGCTGGGGGTTTTGGCAGTTTATGCAGTTCTTCACTATACCGTTCTGAACGCGCCTCCTGGCGATGCGCCGCAAGCCACTGTGGATCCAACGCAGGACCCCATGATGAAGATTATTGCTGTGAGAGGAGCCATTCCGAAGATCCCGACGGAAGCTGTCGAAGAGAAGTACGAATGGGGCAAAGACTTGTTCGCCACCACCATGACTATCGAGGAGGCAGAATTGCCTGAGCAACGATTTCACCTGACCGGGATAGCTTTTTCTAATTCCGCCATCATAAACGGTGAGCCTGTCAGGATCGGCGACACCTTTGAGGGCTACGAAATCATTGAAATCACGCAGAACCGGGTAATTCTGTATGGCAATCGAGAGAGTTTAATACTGACGCTAGAAAATGGCGGAGCCGATGATGGTTCACTGAGGGAATTTAGCGAAGTATTCAGGGCAGCGCGGAATAATGGTCTTGAGACTTTCGAATTCAGGGGTCGGCTCTATAACACCCGCCTCAACAGGGAATCCGAGAGATAATGAGGGCGCTAATATGAAACTTACCAGGGGCATTCTATTGATATTTTTACTAGCAAGTGACGTCTTCGGCGAATCTGTGAATCTGCTGGATATCACCCAGAAAGATTCCGTCGATAAGCACTACCTGACATTGACATTTGATGGTGTCCCCGAGTATGTCACGTCGCAAACTTATGAACCGCCGTCTTTCGGCGTGAAGTTGATGAACGCCATGTGGGATAAGGGGAATTTTTCGAAGTGGATCCAGGCCCGGCCGGCGGTGAAGTATTCGTTGCGAACGAGTAGCGGCTTTGCCGGGAATGAGATTATTGATATCGATATATCGCTGACTCAAGCTGTGCCTGTGAAAGTCAAGGTAATCAACGACAAGGCGCTGGTGCTGTCATGGGACAAACCGAATGATTTAACCGACGATGCCCTTCTCTCCACGGATGAGACAGTTTTAACCCAGAAAGTGTCGCTCAACTTCAGAGCGGCGGCACTATTTGATGTTGTGCGGCTGTTGACGGAGGCGAATGATCTCAATCTGATTCTGGGCGACGATATTGGGAATGCCGGCGAGGTGACGATGGCGCTTACCAATGTACCTCTGCAGGCGGCGCTTGACGCCATCCTTAAAATCAACGGCTACGAATGGTTCATGAGGGACGGTATCATTATTGTTAAAGGGATTGGGAGGAGTTTCATTGGTGAGCTGGAGTCTAAGATATTCGAACTGAATTATGCGGACGGCGCTATAGTGCAGGCGGCCTTGGCGGGTGTTTTGACAGATAAAGGGACCGCCACAGCCCTCGCTTCCAGGCCTGGTGGAAACAATGATCTGTTGCTGGTGGTCGACCGCATCGCCACATTTCCCCAAATTGAGAAAGTGATCGGTCAGCTCGATCGACGACAACCTCAGATAAATATCGCCATCAAGTTCATGGAGACCACCCTCAAGGAAGAGGAGCGTCTCGGGATCGACTGGACGCTGAGGCTTGAATCGTTGGGGCCTGTTCCAGCGGATACAACGTTACAGGCACTACAGTTGATTGATTTGGCAGGTGATTTCTCAGGGTTCAACGCCGTTCAGCTTACTACACCGATGTTGAGTGCTCTGATGCAGATTCTCGTCGCCGACAACACCTCAAAGCTTCTTCAAGAGCCGAATATAACGACGTTTAATAATCAGATGGCTACCATCTCGGTGGGGACAAACATCCCCATTCTCGTCCCACAGGGAGAGGGGAGCGTCTTCGGTACCAACCCTTATACCTTTGAGAATCAGAGTGTCAACATATCCATGGACGTGACACCGCGGATCAACAATGCTGATTTCATCGCCCTGAATATTGTCGCTTCCGTCGAGGCGATTATCGGTTACGTGGGACCCGATGCTGACAGGCCTGTTGTATCTTCACGGAATATGAACACCACCGTCATGGTGAAAAACGGTTCGTCCCTCCTGATCGGTGGCCTGATTTTTGAGGACAGCAGTCTTGCTGTCAATAAAGTGCCGATACTCGGTGATCTTCCCCTGCTAAAAAAGATTTTTTCCAGCACGGTAGAGAAGAAGGAGCAGCGAGAATTGCTTATATTTATTACGCCATCCATCGTTTATTAGTTTGGGAGATTTATGGAAATAAACAACAAGATTCTGATTGCCGCGGATAACGAGGAGTTCTATACTCCGTGTATCAGCTATTTCGAAGGGTTGGGTATCACCGTTATTCACGAAGATGACGGCCTCGCTGCGTTGAACGCTGTAAAGGCGGATACCTTTGAATTCATCATCGCTGAGATAGAACTGGCTTATCTGAAGGGGACACACCTCTGTAAAATTATTAAGAGCGACAGCCGCTTTCGGCATATCCCCGTCATATTGGTTATGGAAAAAGAAGATTCTCGACAGATGCTTAATACCCGCCGTGTGGGTGCCGATTATTCTGCAGCAATCCCTGTGGATCTGGACGTGCTGAAGGATAACGTAATCAATCTACTGTACAACCAGAGGGAGAAGGGAGCAGCTAATGCCACTTAGTCTCGGTCAACTTATGGTTCAGGAGGATCTCCTGACGCAGGAACAGCTTCAGAAGGCGCTGGACTACCGCAACCAAAACATGGTGAGGCTCGGGGAGGCTTGCAGAAAGCTCGATCTCATCAGTGAGACGGACCTATTGAATATATTGGCTTTGCAGTTTCGAATCCCCAGAATTGAGCTTGATCATTTCAATTTCGATACAGACGCCATTAAACTGTTGGAGAAGGAAACTGTCCGGGACTGCAACGCCATTCCACTCTATTTTATCGATGACGAACTGATGCTTGCCATAACGGACCCCATGAATATCAAAGCTGTGGATGAGATCGGCCGTGTCACCGGTAAACGGGTGTATCTCGCCATCGCCTCTGTTTCCGAGGTATCATCTGCTATCCAGACGTTTTACTCTATGGTTGGGCAGGAGGAAGCGCCTTCAGGGAACGGTGAGTCCGGGTCGATGGAGGAGTTAGAGGGAAATGAGGAAGAGATCGTCGAGATCGCTGATGCTATTCTGAAAGATGCGGTGGAGGGCGGCGTCAGCGATATTCACCTCGAACACAAGGAGAAATCAGTGCGGGTACGCTTTCGCCTTGACGGCATTCTCCGCGTCTACAAGAGCTGGCCGAAATCCAGGTCTGCCGCCATCGTGTCGCGTTTTAAGGTGATGGCGGGAATCGATATCGCCGAAAGCCGGAAACCGCAGGACGGCCGCTTCGCCTTCCAGGTAGGGAAGAAGAATGTGGACTTACGTGTAAACACCTATCCGTCGGTCTTCGGAGAGAAAGTGGTTATGCGTATTCTTGACCCTACGAAAGGAGCCATTCCGTTGGACAAACTGGGCTTCAGCACCTCCACCATGACACAGTGGCGGGACGCTTGTTCTCACCCAAACGGGATCGTTCTTGTGACGGGGCCTACGGGAAGCGGAAAATCCACAACGCTCTACGCAACGCTAAACATTGTCAATTCCACCGATATTCATATGATCACAGTGGAAGATCCGGTGGAGTACAAGCTTGACGGTATTGTGCAGGGGCAGATCAACGAGCGGGCTGGGATGACTTTTGCCGCCGCTCTCAGGGCGATGCTCAGGCAGGATCCGGACATCATTATGGTAGGTGAGATGCGCGATAGGGAGACCATCGACCTTGCCGTTCGCGCCGCACTGACGGGACACCTTGTCTTCAGCACACTCCATACCAACAACGCCGCTGCCTCTTATTCTCGGCTCATGGACATGGGGACAGACCCTTTTATGCTCAGCACCACCGTCCGGGCTATTCTGGCACAGCGGCTGATCCGGCAGCTCTGCTCCAAATGCAAGGTTCAATACCGCGCCACAGAAGAGGAGTTCGAAACCATCGATATGCCGCCTACCGATGATCCGATTTACAAAGCCAAGGAAGACGGATGCAGCTACTGCGGCGAGCGGGGATACAAGGGCCGGAAAGGTCTGTACGAACTGCTCATCCCCTCGCTGGAACTTAACGAACTTGTACAGCAGCGGCACCCGGACAGCGAAATCCACAAGATGGCCGTCAAGAACGGGATGTCGCCCCTTGAGAATGAAGGGTACAATTTTATCCGGCAGGGCGTCACCTCATTAGAAGAAATCCACAGAGTTCTCTAGAGATGCCCAACTACACCTGCAGAGTTGTCACTGAACAGGGAAACATCATGGAGCGTGTGATTTCAGCAGGTTCTGTCACTGAGGTGACAGAAATTGTTTCCAAGAATGAAGAACAGCTCCTCTCCGCCAAGAAGCAGGGGCTGAACCTCAACCTCGATGATCTTCTCGGGCGGTTTAAGAAGATACCTCCGGAGCAGATGAAACTGTTTACCAACCAGCTGAGGACGATGATGAGTTCCGGCGTCCCCCTTCTGGCGGCTCTCGACGTGCTTGAGCGGCAGGCCGCCACGCCGAAACTGAAGACGGTTGTCACCGACCTCCACAAGCGCGTCTCCTCAGGCGATTCTCTTTCAGAAGCCATGAGCCACCATGGTGATGTGTTTAATACACTATACGTAGCCATGGTGAAAGCGGGGGAGTCGTCGGGCGTCATGGGGCAGGTTCTGGAACAGCTTGAAATGTTTAATGACATTGATATCAAAACGAAGAAGAGCGTTAAAAAGGCGATTCGCTATCCCATCATGGTCATGAGTGTAATGGTCATTGCTGGAGCCTTCGCTGTCGTGAAGATTGTCCCCACATTCGCAACCATGCTGACGGGAATGGGCACTGAACTGCCCCTGCTGACAAGGGCCCTGCTCGCCGTCAGCGATATCGCCCAGAACTACGGCTTGTTCATTGTCCTCGGGTTTGTGCTTATGGGCGTCGGTATTAATCGGTTCAAAAAGACGCCGAACGGCAGATTAGCCGTTGATAAGCTCAAGCTGAAACTGCCGGTCTCGAAAACACTTCTCAGAACTGCCGTCATGTCCCGGTTTTCACTCATACTCCAGACACTCGTCTCCAGCGGCACGCAGATTGTGGATGCGCTGGAGATCGCCAAGAACACCATCGGCAACAAAGTGTATGAAAATGTCATCAGTGACGCCCGGGAGAAAATCATCCAGGGGCAGCCGATCCATCTCGCACTTGAGAGTAACTATATTCCGTCGGTAGCGCTGAACATGATCGCCATTGGCGAAGAGACAGGATCTTTAGATACCATGCTCGGGAGTGTCGCCGACTATTATCTTGCTGAGCTGGAAGACAAGCTGGAAGGTCTCACAGCCGCCATCGAACCACTGGTTACCGTCTTTATCGGCATCTTTGTGGCCGGATTCGTGGCGAGCATCTTTCTGCCCATGTTCAAGATGTATGAGAGCGCCATGTAAAAAAATGTTCGCTTTAACTGAAATATTGAATATATTTGTCCGTAAGTGAGTTAAGCGGAGAAAACATTTGAAGAATAACGCACCTCATTATCATGAAAAAAGGAGATTAATATCATGAGAAAAGATAACAAAGGTTTTACCCTCATTGAATTGATCGTGGTTATTGCCATTATCGGTATTCTGGCGGCCATTGTCATTCCTCAGTTCAACAATGCAACAACCCAAGCCAAGGAAGCTACTGTCAAATCATTTGCAACATCATTGATCGCTGGAGTAAACAGCAAATTTGCGAAAGATCTGTTAGCTGATGTTGAGGGTACGCCAACATATATACCGTGCAATCCGGTGGCTAACATCCCAAATGCTGTTTTTAGTAGTTTCGATGCATCATCGTGGACTATATCAGACCATGCACAAGTTGGCGGACAGGATATAGCTGAGTTTAAGTTTGCCGATGACAATGACTACCTTGTTTATTATGCAACTAACGGCGCTGATCATACTGAATTTATTGTCACCTATAAACTGGAAGCCGCAGCTGCCGCAGTTCAAGCAGGTGGTACTGGTTTACTTGGTCCAGGAGTAATAGGAATTGATGGTAATACCTGGTAGTAAAAAGTCGTAATATTGTTGTGAAAAAATGCCGGCTTCTGCCGGCATTTTCTTTTACCGACCTTTTGCAAATAATCTTATCCTGAACCGGATGTTCTATTGGTTGGTGAGATGATTTTTGTTATTTTGCTCTATATGCTCAGAAACTATTACTTGGCGGTGTTAGGCGGACCGAAATGGTTTACTACAAAAGGGAAGGTCACGCCATTTCAGTCATTGAAGGGAATAAATTTTGGTTTAACCTCCGGTTACACCCTAATAGAGTTAATTGTAGTTATTTCCATCATAGGCATACTCGCCTCCTTCGTGGTGGTGGACCAGGTGAGCTATTACAACAAACTTGCTTTTGCTGCCGATGTAGAAAGATTCATGGGGGATATGGAGTATGCCAGAGACTATGCCGTTTCCCGAAAGAAAAGATGTGTTATAACCATTGATGCAGCAGCTGGTGAAAACCCAGCCCAATATAGCTTTAATCTTGGAACAGCAGCCGGAACGGAAGTCATATTACCCCACAACAGTGGAAATCATACTATCTTAATGCCAGATGGAGCCTCAATCACAGAGGGCCCCACGACTATTACTCTAGACACTAGGGGTCGTCCTGACGATGATCAATCATTAACCTATACTTCTACAAAATATTCACCAGATGTACCCATCACCCTTAACAGCATCACCGGTTTCATTACGAGGGAATGAAGTTTTCAACAAATAAAAAAGGTAATGCTCTGGTGGATCTTATCATCGGGATTGTAATTTTGGGACTGGTGAGCATTTCCGTAGTAGGGGCATATACGTCACTTATTTCCATGGTTACAAACGCGTTTAGGAATTCCCAAACTTCCTGGTTTGGTAACAGTGTTATGGAAATATATTCCGCTAAAGATTTTGATGACATTGCAGGGGTCGACGATTTCATTCTTCCACAGTTCCCTGGTTATACGGCAGATATTACAGTAACGCACAAAGATATAGATTTATCTACATCTACGTTCGATGGTGGAAATGAAGAGTCGCAGTATAAAGAAATAATCGTGGCAGCTAATAATGTGTCAGACAATTCTGTCACTTTAAAGACCATAATAAGTGCCCCCAAGAAATTTCAGCAGCCAGGGAGCCCAACTGATGGAGACATCGTCTGGTTCGACGACTTTGAACTTCCTCCTTTTGATGACCTAGAGGAGCGTGGCTATGACATTGGAGCGAACGAAGTTACATGGTCCATTGGAACCGATGGCGGTGCCAATGGAGACAACTACTTGACTATAATTGGTCAAGGCAGTGGACAACACCCCCCCCAGGGTGGACTTAGCTACAAGTTCGACGATCGGCAAATCGAGGAAGTGAGTTGGTATGTTCGGATCACCGCTCCGACTTTTCCTCCTGATGTGCGTAGCTATGCAGGCTATGTGGTTGCAGGCGAAAACGGAATGAACCATGGGATGAATAGTATCTTTTTCAGTTATATACGACTTCATCCTGACTACATGGTTGGGATAATTGGTGGACAAATTTTTTTCTACCCCCTCCCTCAACGAGACCCTGGCGTAAACTTGGAGAACAATGTTTGGTACCATTTTGAGGTAAAAAACATCGACTACACCACCAAAACCTTCGATGTTTGGGTAAATGGAGCCCAAAAGCAAACCGGAATAAATTTCCGTGACCAAACCGTAAGCAGCATGGGATCAGTTTACCTGTACAATTACAGGGGGCCTTCTGACAATCGGGAGAATCTTAGGATAGACTTTGATGACCTGACCATCATTGATGGAGGCGGGGAATGATTCAATTACTAAAATACAAAAATCCCACTAATCAGAAGGGATTCACTCTGATTGAACTGATCGTTGTTGTGACCATCATTGGTATCCTTGCACCTGGGATGGTATTGATTTATTCTTCTATTCTTGATAATTACCGCACCATGAACGCAATAGGCAATGTTACAAAAAGAGCAGAGTTTGTTCTGAGCAGGTTTACCGAAGACATGAATAACTGCACGGCCATTACAACTGCTGATGTGAAAGAGATTGTAATTGAAATAGCAACTGATCCTGCTCAGACCTATCGCTATAAAATTGATGAAACAGACAAAACGATAAAACTGTGTCTTGAGGGTTGTGAAAACGAACAAAATTATCATACAGTCATTGAAGGTGTCAGATCCACGACGCAGTTCAAATATCTAGATGCAAACCTCGCCGAACTTGCGGCTCCCCCAACCCTAGGCGACATTATCTATGTGGAATTGAAGCTTGATTTGGTTTTTCTGGAGGAGACCACATCATATTCTACGATTGTTTATCCTGAAAAAACGCAGCTATGATCTTTTTTTCAAATAGAGGCTGGCTTGGCACCGGGTTTGCCATCTTGATGTTTCTTATTTTATCTATTATTATAACGTCCATGGGAAGAAAGATCATAATCAACTCTGGCAGAACCGTGGACTCTATGAGAGAAAAGCAGGCATATTGGAACGCAAGAGTTGGTCGTTCTGTTGTGGATCGTGAAGGAGAGGAAGGCCAAGGGATCATTGAATTTGGAGGAGGAACGGTGTTTTTTGATGACCTTTGTGTTATCGGAAAGTCATCTGAAGTGGTTTCTGGAGGCTCTGTTATTACTTTACAATCAGACAATTTTGCTCAGGGAGGAGATCTTGTTGCGGCTCATATATCGAATGCAGGAGGTTGCAGTGGAGTGAACCAGTCACCTCAGCTAAACTGGAGTGGTGTCCCTGAAGATGCCGTATCTTTGGTAATCATTGTATCAGATGCAGATGATGATAACTCTACACACTGGGCGATCTATGGAATTCCCGTCGCCACCACAGAACTTCAACAAAACGCTCAGATTGCGGATCCTGCCGAAGAACTAGTAGACTATACCGGTCCTTGTCCGCCTCAAGGAGACGGAAATCACCGGTACGTCTTCAAGATTTATGCACTTAATGCAGACATTGCCGCCCCCATCACTATTGAAGATTTGAAGACCAGTATGGAAGGGAAGATAATTGCCTGCGGTCAGATAACTGGACGCTATGAACGGCCTTAATTGATGATGATATTTATCCTATTCTTGTTTGGGGCAGTTATGGGCAGTTTCCTTAATGTCTGTATCTACCGAATCCCCCGGGAGATGAGCGTGGTGAAGCCGGGGTCGCGCTGCCCAGCCTGCCAGAAGCCAGTTCGAACCGTTCATAATCTTCCTATCGTGGGATACCTCATGCTCCGAGGAAAGTGCGCCGCCTGCGGTGCCGCTATCTCTTTGCGTTATCTCGTAGTGGAGCTTCTTACTGGATTGCTTACAGCGGCGACATTTCTCAAATTTGGCACCACCCTCGAGGGAGCAATTTGGCTGGCGCTTGTCTTTCTCCTGATAGTAATCTCGTTTATTGACGCAGAGCACCTCTTTATTCCTGATTCACTGCTGATTGGGTGCGCTGTGGTGTGGATTGTCTCCATTATTTCGATCTGGTCGCCGGAGACTCTAAAGGTTGCACTGCTGGGAGCGGCGGCCTTTGGTGGATTCCTCCTTACAGCGAAGGTGTTGGGGAGACTGTTTTTCAGGAAAGAAGCTCTTGGCCTTGGGGATGTGAAGCTCGGTGTTGTTCTCGGCGCCTTTCTCGGGTGGGAACTGACAGTCGTGAGTCTCTATGCGGCGTTTCTGCTGGCGGCGCTGGTGGGCGGCGCGGGGCTCATCAGTAAAAAGGTTAGATTTGGACAGATGCTCCCTTTCGGTCCATTCCTCGCCCTGGGCGGCATCATCGCCATCTTCTGGGGCGATTGGGTCATTGCACAGTTTGTCCGGTGGATGCTATCCTGAGATGGTGAATTGGCAACAATATGTAATCAAGGGAGGCCGACGGGTTTTCCTCCAATTGCCCATTCTCCAGGATTTGTTTCTTCGATGAGAACCCAGTTACCGTCACGTTTTTCTTCACCGGTTACTTTGACCATAGCCTCGGTAACCTTTTGAATCATTTCAGATTTCTGCTCCTCGCTGAAAACGCCTCGGACAATTTTAATAGTAGTAATAGGCATATTAAGACTCCTTTTATTTGTGAATCTTTGTAAAGGTACAGAATTATTTAATACACATAAAGAAATTTGATCAAGTCATTATCCCATAACTCCAATCGAGGATAATTAAAGCTCAACCGGAATTGATTCCAACCTTTAGATGTATGTTCGCAGATTTCTTTGATTTCTTTACCCAAGGAAACGGGTAGAGTGATAAAATGCCGCGAACTCACTTAGTGTTTAAAGCAGCGTGCCCCGGTAAACACCATGGCAATGCCGTGCTCGTCGCAGGCGGCTATGACCTCTTCGTCTCTGACCGACCCGCCGGGCTGGATAACTGCGGCAATGCCCGTATCCGCAATTGTGTCTATGCTGTCCCGGAAAGGGAAAAAGGCGTCAGACGCCAGGATCGCCCCCTCCAGATTGTCTCCTGACTTCCGCACCGCAATCTCCACCGCATCCACCCGAGAGACCTGACCGGGTCCGATGCCGAGAGTGGTATTATCCTTAGCGGTGAGGATACCGTTGGATTTTACATTTTTTAGCACCTTCCAGCCGAAAAGCATGTCTGCACTGTTTTGTTCTGATGGCTTCATTTTGGTTACGGTGCTTAGGGCTTCAGATGTTATGGTACTCACATCCGTTTCCTGAACAAGAAGGCCGCCGTCTACATACTTAAATTCTATCTTAGGATCACGGGCGCCAAACTGACCAATCTCCAGAACACGGAGATTTTTC
>DKQU01000028.1:0-399 GCA_002471865.1 Fidelibacterota bacterium UBA7300
TGAGCTTGTAATCTCAACCGGGTAAGGTCCGGTTACTGCTTCTGCATTAGCACATTCATCGTTCTCCGGTGCATCAGGAGGTGTTTCAGCTTCAGTTACACTAATATTATAATCGCCAGAAGCACCGGAGTAGCCATCAACGACTATGTAGTAGGTATTGCCAGCCGTCAGACTCACCTGTTCCAGAAGACTTCTAAACGGACTTCCATCCGAACTATTACATGCATCATCGTTACAGGCTATGTTGTTTCCAGCATCATTCTCGTAGACATAGAGCTTGGTATCATACGCAGATTCACAGACACTGATATCTACGAACATATCTGCCGTAGGAGCATAGCTGTACACCACATCCGGAGAGGTGCTGCCGGTGTAAGGACACTCTTCATCATAATCGTC
>DKQU01000028.1:810-10989 GCA_002471865.1 Fidelibacterota bacterium UBA7300
CACTTGGGTCATATTGTATATAGTTTTCTCGTTTCTCTGATATCTGAGGCAGCACACTCTTCTGACCTTCCATAGCAAGACTTCCACTTCCAACCCTGGTTGGAACTGATGTCCACTCCAAATGCACTTCTCCTTCAGCACCCGTAGCAGTCAGGGTTGGACCGTCGGGAGCCTCACCTAACACGAGTTGTCCTGCATAAGGAGCACCACCAGCAAGGAGCTCCGCTCCTGAGTCATCAAGAATCTCCCAGGAAACTTCACTCTGCCACGAACCGCCATCACAAGTAACATCATAAACTCCATCGGGGAGTGTAAGGTAACCTATAGAATCTGTACCCATATCAATTGTGAAAGAATATTCTCCAATAGTCAGAACGTTTCCGTTCCAACCATCTCCATATGAATCGTGCATAAAGACAGTTAGATCATGCGAGGGAGGATCGCCCAACTCGAGTACCCCTGTATAAGGAGCACCACCGGCAAGCAACACTTCCCCTGCGTTATTAAGGATCTCCCAGGAAACTTCACTCTGCCACGAACCGCCATCACAGGTAACATCATAGGTTCCACTGGCCAGGGTAAGGTAAGCGGTGCCCTCAGAGCCAGTATCCAATGTGAATTCATAGCCACCTATAGTCAGAACGTTTCCGTTCCAACCATCTCCATATGCGTCGTGCATAAGAATAGTTAAATCATGATCATCACGTTGGCCACCCTGTGCTGTAGTTGTGAACACAAATCCCAACATAAGAACCGCTGTAACAATTACCATTAAAGTACGTGACATTTTTATTCCTCCTTAACTAACTGTTAATACCTACTGAATTAAAGATTCGAAGATAAATCGTTAAAACTAATTTACTCATCAACATTAAAAAAACAACGAAGTTTTCTTTATTAATAACATAACGTTGAGCCCTATCACATTATTTCACTAGAATCATTTTGGAAGTTTGGCTTGCACCTGTAGCAGTCAATCGGTAAATATAGACTCCACTCGCCATATTAGACGCGTTCCACACGATCTGATGTTGACCACTAACTATATCGCCACTTACTAACTCAGCAACTACCTGACCGAGGACATCGTACACTGTCAATGTTACATGACTATCCTCAGGCAAATCATAGGTAATAGTTGTAGCTGGATTGAATGGGTTAGGATAGTTTTGGTACAGCACAAACTGTTCCGGTATCACTTTGATTTCAGCAGTTACTCTCTCACCGTACCTGTCTGAAACCATAACTTCCTTCAAAGTATAGTCTCCCTCAACTGTCAGTAGTTTTCCATTTTCGAAAACAGCTCCTTCCAGACTGAAGACAACAACATCAACTGTTTGCTCACTACGACGATTGGTAACCACCTCCACCCCTTCTACAACAAGAGGCGTCACCTCTCCTTCTGTCTCAATGGTCAACTGCAGAGCAGCTATCGGCCCATCAGCCTCTATGAAGACATTCTCCCCACGCTGTATCAGAGCTGCAGAAGTGGCGGGGACACTATCTCTAAGCTGGTCGATACCAAGAATTAAGTTCACTATCTTAACCACGTCGAAGACATCTACTGTACCGCTGTCATCATAATCGGCAGCACACAGCTCTTCTTCTGTCGGGTTGGTATCTATACCGAGAATGATATTAACTGTCTTTATAACATCAAACACATCCACCATGCCGTCATAGTTGACATCACCCTTCTCACAGAGAGAGGAGCTCTCGCCGCTGATTGTCAGACTCCAGGCGTTAAGTGTACCATCATCCGCGGAGGGATAGGTATCAATAACAATAAGAGTCCATTCACCCAGAGACTCTTCGTCGTTGAAGTTAGAGAGTGGCTCTTCCGGCTGGAAGCTGCCATTATAGGGTGGTTGACCGCTACCGATAGGTGTCTCAGCCTCGTCATCAAAAATAGTCTCTTCAAAATTGTCTCCTGAACCGCCCAGATTGGTAATCAACGCTATTTCTGTCCCCAAAGGAGAACGGAGCTTTAACTGGATGTCTCCTGTCCACGGATGGGTAATATCTACCATAACATTAATATCACTGATAAGAAATGAAACTGGCATATCGAGCACGCTCTCGATGTTGTTGGGTCCAAAGTCCAAAGGAACATCTTCACTGAAGAACTGATTCTGACCGATGATAAGTGAGAATGTTTCCTCAATTGTATAATTATTTTGAGCAGTCACAGTTAGAGTAAAAATAACCTCTGTCCCTACCGGAGTATTGGGGGAAGCTGAGACGATAAACGGACTCGTGCTGTTATCGGCAGTACCGCCGGAAGCAACGGACGCCATATATGAAGAACCGTCATCCACCGTTATATAGTTTGAGCTTTCTTCGATGACTGCCATAACATTCGCGGCACCTTCAGCTCCCTCATTAGCCAATGTCACCACAATCTCTACAGTTTCACCGGGGTCAAATATTCCACCCGATCCTGTCCCCTCGAGTAAATAGCTGACAAAACTCAGTACAGGGGCTTCCACGGTAACCGTAAAGTTCATTTCCCATTCAAGTTCAGCACCGGTATCGTCTGTGCCAGAAACAATCACATTAAATGCAATTATATGGCCATCTTCTGCATCGTCAGAAACAGTAAAAATAAACTCGTCAAGACTGGTTACAGTTTCGTCAGATGTAATATCGCCAAAAGTAATCTCGCTATCCACCATATTTACCAGTGGATCGTCGGTATTGACTATTCCTGTCACATTATAAGCATCATCCACTCCTACATTTGTTACACTCAGAAACATGTCAACAGTCTCACCAAAATCAACTGTGCCGTCAAAATTACCGTTGACATCATTTACTGTATAAGATTCATATGTTATATATGGACCTTCAGGCTGAATGACATTTACTTCAGTTATATACGGTAAACTATTGTAGGCAGTCACAGTAACCGTCATTCCTCCCGGAATTGATAGTCCTTCTTCGAATTCAACATTGGCTTCACCGGATGCGTCTGCGATAGTTGAACCGTATAAGACTCCATCCATCATCAATCCTACCATGGCACCCGGATCGGTTTGAACGATAAAAGAAGTGGATCCAAGAGGAATAATTGGATCATGTGTAGCAGTCACCAAATCTGGATCAACAGTCCGCATGGGGAGTGTGCAATCTCCGAAAAGAATGTACTCTTCAACAATGGCTATGCCTTCAGATCCACCATTATAGCTTTCAAGTGTGTGGATAGAACCGTGCATACTCAGTCCACCCATGGTGTAGCGCTGTTCAGTCACCAATAGTTCATTGATGTGAGACTGCATCACACACGGCGGCACCCAGGAACAGCTGACCGAGGAAGAGAACATTCCAACGGCACCGCCATCAGGATTGCGAAGGAAAACTTCCGCTAGACAGGTCATTCCATGCCATTTACCATTCAAACAAGAGACATCCAAGATAAATGGCATCATATAGCCATTATAGAGGGATGAGGCATGGCTGTTACTGAATCCGGTAGTACCCCAAGAAGTTCCAGAGCCGTGCCCGATGTAATTATAAATTGAACGTCCTTCGTTAAGTGCAGCTACAAGTTCACTCAAAGATGCACCTGGATCATAAATTTGATCTATCTCTGTGTAAGTGTAGTCAAGAAGCATCTCTCTTAATAATTCAGTTCTTTCCCAATCAGTCATGCCGGTACCGCCAGAATCGTTACTGCCGACACCAGTTCCCTTACGGAACCAATCTCCAGGCGGAGGCTGTAGCTCATAAGTTAAAAACTTTGCTACCTGATCTGCAACTTCACCTGAGCTGTTAGCTGATATACGGGATATGAACGCATCAGGGTAATAATCGCTGCCATCCAACATAACATAAGACGGGTCTGAACCGGCACCGGTTGAACCGTATAGCGTAGGAATCTGAGCATCATCCCCCACAAGAATAACATACGTAAGCTCCCCAGTATCATACTTCCACTGAAGGAATGATTGGATATCCGATGTAGTGGCACCTACTGCACTTAAAGCAAACACTTCAGTAGGTATCCCCTTCTGAAGTTTCCAATCAGCAAGCGGCTGAACAGCGTCCACGAAATCATCATGAGCTAAAATTACAAGGTGTCCCGGTTCATCAATCCCCTCATATAACAGTCTGTCAACTCCGTCATAATTAGCGAAAAACTCACGCTGAATATTGGCGAATTCACGATTCAGAGGGATATTTCTCTGCCTGAGAATAGTATTGGGAGCGTCTCCTGCAACCGCATCCACTGCGATGGTCATTTCTGTTACAACTCGTAGAGTCTCTGTTTTTGGATTATACTGGAACGGCTGAATTTGAACGTTAATTCCACGGACACCGCGGAATATAAAAGGATCACTTAAAGTAATGCTTTCAGCTGGGAACCACTCGTCAGTTTGGTAAAACTCATCAAATTTATATGGAACATCATTGGGATTCTGTGTCCTCAATAGATTCCCTTTGGACGGAGCAACAGGGCCTAAATGATATTCCTCGAACTCTATTGATGTAACTGTCGCTTCGACAGATCCAGCATTAGGTATTACAAGGCTGCGATTTACCCTTGGCAGTTCGGGAAACCCCTCATTAAGGAATGCTGGAGCATCCTCGTGAGTAACCAAAATATGAGATTCATTTTCAATGTCAATAGACTCAATATAAAATCCATCGAGATAAAATTTCAACTCGTTATGATAGCGAGAGGCCTCCAATATTTCGATGGTAAGCTGATCAACCTCTTGAGAAGAAGTTTCATGCCATTCTTTGGCAATAACATACCCTGCTGATAACGATAGCGACAGTAACAGTGTGACTATTTTTCTCATGCCCTCAGTTTGCTCCAGTTATGTAGTGTTCTTGTTAGATTATTTTCGATTGTCATTCAACTTAAGATTATTTCGTCAATTATCCTCCACAAAAAATACTGTAATTTCATTAATATGAATGTGATGAAGATTACATCATTCATTTGATTATTTCAGAAGAATTAATTTTCCGTTGTCGAGATTTACAGATTCAGAGCTAAGAAGATGCCATAAATAAACTCCAGAAGATGAATTTTCCGCATTCCATGATATCTGAGAAGAAACACCTTCGGAAATAGAAAACTGTATCAAATCTACTTGTCGACCAAGAATATCATAAATTATTAGACGTGAATCAGCCGGTACATCCGATGATAACTGAAAAATGGCTGTATTATTAAACGGGTTTGGATAGCAACTTACTAATCTCGTCATGATCGGAAAATCTTCATTATTAACCACAGATTGTTCCTCAACAGAAAAATACTGCAAACCTCCTTCATTTGATCCAACTATTAAGTCCATCTTTCCATCTAAGTCCAGATCACCAATGGTAGGTGCTAAATTCAGCCCTGAATGAGGTAACTGTTCAAGCTGATGAAGTTCCGACCCGGATGGATTCGCTAGATATAATTCTCCTGACTGATTACCGATCAGAAGATCTAAATCACCATCGTTGTCAAAGTCAGCCAGTTCAAGAGCAATTTCGAGTCCTAGATCTTCTCCAGGAAACAGATCGTCACTTATTTTCACAAAATTATAATTAGCTGGATCACCTTCATTAGACCAGACATGAACGGAACCGTTTTTGTCCCCTACATACAAGTCTAGGTCTCCATCCCCGTCCACATCTCCCAAAGCAGGTGTGGCTCTTCCGGAAAGATCAATTTCCAGAAATTTCCCCTGATAGATAAAGCTCGGTTCCTCGGAGGAACCACTATTAATAAAAAAGGAAATTTCGCCGTTGTAATCTCCCACAAGTGCATCAAAATCACCATCTCCGTCCAAATCTCCAAAAGCCGGTGCCATGTTGTTCCCCATCCCCTCATCGAAATAGGAGCTGTCCATCAATTCAAACTGCGGACTCACTGCTGATCCTATGTTCTCAAAAAAATATACATCACCCTTCCACCCTGAATTAGAAGCATCAAACTCATTACCTACAAAGAGATCCAAATCTCCATCTGAATCTATGTCTGCTAAAGTCGGAATTGTGCCCGAGATAAGATCAATTTGCTCAAAGAAATTTTTTGTCACCAGACCAAAATCACCTTCGACTGTCACATCATAGTACCAAAAATTATCCACGAAATCAGTACCATAGATGCCAGATTGCACACCCACGAATAACTCTGCTTCTCCATCGCTGTTCAGATCTATCAGCCGAGGTACATTGAAACCAGCCGAACTAACAGGTTCATTTTGTGGATAGGAATCTATCATCAAACTATCCGGAATATCTGGATCGCTTGATGTACCAAAGTTCTCTAAAAAGAAGAGTCCCGGCTGATAGTAATCGCCCCAGAAAAGATCGAGATCTTCATCATCGTCAATATCATAAAATTCCAAAGCGTTGGCTCCATGACGATCATCCCGTCCAGGTACCCAGACAATCAAGATGTCCTCAAATGAGTTGGTTTCCAGATGATAAACCGGCAGTCCATCAGTCAAACCGAGATTTCGATAATACGTCACTGCACCTGATACACCACCCACAAATAGATCTTCCCAACCGTCGCCGTCGATATCTGCAATCGTAGGAATTACAATTTGGCCGCCATGGACTGCAACAGAAGAATCATCCAGGAGCTGAGAAACTGAAAGTATAAGGCTGTCACTAACATTCTCAAAAAGGGTGACATCAGGACTCTGTGGAGAAGCCATGAGGTCAATGTCGTCATCGTGATCATAATCGAAAAAGGTGAACCACTGACCTACATCCAGATTTTGAAATGCTTTTGTCTGAAATTCAAAATTCGGTTCGTCAGCAGATCCACTGTTGAGAAAATACTGCAGCCGACCATCCTGATCCCGGATGAACAAATCCGTCAGTCCATCTTCATTCCAATCTACAAATTGCGGGTTGGGTTTATTAAAACCGCCCAGGAAAGGAATCTCCAGCTCAGCACCGTCTATGATGATTGGGAAGGGATTAATTTGGCGTTGGAAAGTTTGGGTGAAAAGAGATGAAGCGAAAAGCAAGCATCCCAGTAAGAGGCTGAATTTCGGATTCAACTGGGATCCTTACACGAAGAGATTCTCGTTCAATACATCCCGCATCATGGAGTAGCTATATTAATAGAGAGACTGTCAACAGTAATTACTGGTAGATTAGCTAATAGATCTGGATGTTTATCTCTTAAAGTTGACGGAGAAAAAGACCTAAAAAGCAAACGCGCTTTAACCGACACGGAGTCCCCAACCCCCGCCAATGGGAGGGAAAATGTCCTCACTTTCGCTTCGTTGGTTTGTAGAGAATTATTGGACATGGAAATTACATCTGTGACACCTACGCCGGCATTCCCATCTTCATCGTACAGCACTGAATTAAAGACCTCCACATCACTACTCAGATCGCTACTATCGCTTTCCAAAACACCTGTGGAAAAGTACACTTGCGAGTCATCAAAGATCTGCATTTCGAGCCACAGCTCTCTTGCGAAAGAGACACCTGAAGGGAAACTGTGCCCGGTTAAATTCTGGATAGTCAAGGAAAGATGAAGTGTGTCATTCTCAACTATCGGTTCGCTGGTTAAATCCACAGCGGCAGCAGATTGGAGCATGGCGATAACAGCTTCACCTTGGGGATTATCTATCAGCGATTTCGAGAGATCCAAATCAACTCCAACCATATCGTGATGATGCACTGTCCTCTCTGGTACTCCAGGGTTCGCTGAGGGGTCTGCCGCGTATCCCTGATAATCAGTCATATGGCAAGTTTGGCATTCGATTGACATAGCAGCAAATCCCGAACCTGCCCATTCGGTAAATGTAATCTCTGCATCTAATCCACGGATTACAAAATCATGACAAGGGAGACACATGCTTGAGGAGTTAAACATTGATAATCCCATACTCCCGTGAAATCCGTTTTCCACAGGGTCCATAATTTCTCCAAATTTTATTCCACTTTCAACGTTTAGGAAAAACTCAGCTGAAGCGGCGACATTATCTTGGGTCACAACCTGCTCATGAGCAGCGACCATAGTATGGCACATATCGCAGCCGATCCCTTCCGCAATAAGAGCTACAGTCGTGTCCACTTCGCTACCGGATACATAAGCATAGGGATTGTGGCACTGAATGCAGAACCGCTCGCCGGTTTCCGGGCGGTGTTCTTGTTCACTTTCCCAGCCGGCATGGAAAACGGGATCCTTCATGGCGAACGCATGCATGGAACTCTTCCACTCATCGTAATGAACAGGGTGACAGGGCCGGCAGGTTTCGGCTTCCTTGAAATCACTCAAATCAATGGATTCTTGAGGTTGAGGTACTTCTATATCAACATTTTCGGGTTCATCATCCCCGCAAGAATAGAAAAACAGTGTAATCAAAACAGCAACTAGAGAAATTTGATATTTCTGCAATTTCATCTTTTGTCCTTAATCACAATTGTTACAACTGCCCTGCATCACTGCCAATCCTGTAGCTGCTGTTCCCTCACCTAACTGCACATTTTCAATAACCGAATTGGTTGCAGTATCAATAATATGGAGATAGCTCTGACCTCCGCCCATCATGGCACTGCTGGTCATGTAAAGGCGACTGCCGTCTTGTGAAATGGCAACACCGTGAGGTGTATCGAACAGTGTATTTTCGATATAGTAAATACTTCCCGTTTCCAGATCAACAATGGAAACCGCATTTGCCATTCGACTTGCCACATAGAGATACTCTCCATCGGGATCTGTCGTAAGATGCCACGGCTGCATTCCCATCGATTCGAGCGAGTAGGTTGCCAGTGAATCTCCGGAAGAAGTCGAAAAAACACGGATTTCATTTTTTGCCATGTCTGAACAACTCATGAACAACTTTTCACCATCGGGAGAAATTACAATCTCCAACACTTCATAAATTCCATCATTTATTCCAACTGGATCCGGTACTTCGCTGCCTATCTTATAACTTTCAGGCTCATACCCTTCTTCACCGAATCTATCCGTCTCGATCCGAAAGAAGTGTGACGCCTGATTACTGGCCACCCAAAGTTCACTTCCATCGCTGCTGATAGCAATACCGTGGGGTGAGGAAGCACCCACATCCACACTGTCAACTGTCAGGGTTGAGGTATTAATCCGATGTACTTGTGTAGAAGCATTACTCATCCCCATCATAGGCATGAAACGAGAAACATATATATAATCCCCCATGGGATCGATTTCCATAAGCGCCGGTTGATTTCCCACAAAAACTGAATCGAGCAACTCATCTGTCAGTAAATCAAATTTGAGAACATATCCAGATGAGATTAGGGTGACGTACCAGACCTTGTTCACTTCGTCAATGATGACGTAATGAGGATTATCGGCTACATTAGGAATCATGTCAGTATCAACTTCACGGATGATCTCACCAGTTTCGCCATCCATAACAGCAACCTTGTCTACATTCTGTAAGGTGATATATACTTTATAGATTTCGCCGGATTCAGCTGCATCCTCCTCACAACCGATAAAGAGTGCGAACAAAGAAATCAACAAAAATACTATACTATTTTTCACTAACTCTCCATTTTTATTCAATCTAATATTAATTCAATACCATTTCCAAAGTTCTCTAGAGTCCTCGCTGGAACCCAATAACCCACCGTGACAGATCAATCGATTCCTCTCCTTCCATAGGCTCATTCACCCAGAAGGGAAAGTCAATCCGGAACCCCATTTGCGAACCGTTGAAAGTGAAATTTGGGCCAAAACTGAATCCGATACCGGCATCCATGAGCAGATCACCTTCGAATTCGTCCGATTCACTCCAGAGCCAACCACTGTCAAAGAAAGTCCTGAACTTCAAGAATGAAAGCAGTTGATAGCTCGCTTCCAAAGTACCGGTAACGATTGATTCGGCACCTTCAAATCCGTGAGCGTAATATCCTCGGAGATTGGTGTCGCCATAAATGTGCAAGTGATCTCGTAAGCTGAAGTCGCTTTTAGAACTGTAAAGAATCTCTCGATGCCTTAAGTGAGACCATTGAAAATAGTCACCGGCTCCGGCGGATTGGACGGTGAACTTCTCCTGCCCCGGAATACCGTTTTCACCATACGATGTCCCTCCCGCCAGGAAGCGCATTGCCACTCCAAATTTCTCCCACATCCGGCGGAGTTTGGTTTCCACAATCAGTCGGGAAAAATCCCAATCGCTCACACTGCCGCCTGAGGAAGCGAGATCGATAGAAAAA
>DKQU01000028.1:11373-32027 GCA_002471865.1 Fidelibacterota bacterium UBA7300
GCTTCATATAGATCTGTGTAGCCGGAGTTGTCGGCTTCTGTAATTTTGTAGCCACCGGAAAAACTGTATCTAGGAGGATAACCGTACCACTCACTCCACGAATAGTCAGCCTGAATCCCGGCACCACGGACACCTTCCAATTCTGATAATTGCCACTTTAGTTTTAGTCCAGGAAGGATACGGCGCATGTCGTGACTTGACCTAAGATGCCAGAAAATAGCCTGTGATTTTACACCGTAGCTCATGCTCAATTCCTGAGATGTCCAGAATCCGTAGGAACGACCCAAGTTCAACCCCGGCTTCCAGCCGTCCAGCTGATGATATCCAGTGAGCCACGGAAATGCCGCAATCAGATAAGCATCCCTGGGACTTCCCGGTGTTGGATTCATCTGCAGAGTGAACCGATGTGGCGTGAAACCGGAAGAATTATCACGGCGATCTACATCCAAAATCCAGTCGTCTGGATCGAGAGTAATACGCTTCGGTTTTCCAGGAATGGTAAACGTGTAATCGTCTTTCCACGTGTTGATATAATTCGTCCACCTTTCCGGGCGGTAGGTTTCGCCGTTTGCCAGTTCTACCTCCAAGTCCAGCGGATATGCCATGGTTCCTTTGTTACGAATGGATGCTGTAACCTCAAACTCACCACTCGAAAGACGCTTACTTTTCCAGCCGGTGAGAGCATAATCGGTATATCCTGCTTCGTGCAGCCATGGATCGAAAAACCAGTCCAAATCTTCGCCGGTAGCTTCTTCCATGGCAGTGCGAAATTGCTCTTCGTCAGGATGCTTCAGTTTCCACTGGTCGTAATAATACTGCATTGCACTAAGAAATCTTTCTTCGCCCAGGTACCCTCTCAAGTTGTAAAGCATCATGGCCGGCTTACTGTAAGCATTTTGGCTGTAAACCGAATAACCTGGAGATTTTCGGGATGAGCCCGCGATTGGAGTGTTGTAGCCCCTAGTGACAAAACTGGCCACATCCCACTGGGCACTCTCTACAGATGAATTGCTGGTGAACAGTTTTTGCAGACGCATCATCTTCCCAAAAAAATCATTTCCCGATCCGCCTCTGCCGTCAGGAGGGTATTGGTTCATCATGTACCACCCGGTCTGGAATGTGGTAAATCCTTCATCCAGCCACGCCTCTTCATGTTCATTGTTTCCCAAAATTCCGTAAAACCATATGTGGCCTATTTCATGTGCAATAAGCCCCTCTGAAGAACTGCCGTTCATCACCAGCATAGGATATTCCATTCCACCACCCAGCATGGCGTGTGTAATGGTCACTTGAGGATACGTATATGCACCGAATTGAGTTGATAGCCACTCCAGCACCCGTTCTCCTCGCTTTACCACTTCCTTGGTCCAATCTCTTCCTTTCTCAGAATCGTAAAGCACGTGGATGTCTATGTCGTTCCATTCGCCGGATTCGTACAGAAAGTTGGGAGATGTAATCCAGGCGAAGTCGTGGACTTGCTCTGCATGAAAAGTTACTGAACGTCTGGCCTCTGATTCAGTGGCACTCTCTTCACGGGATTCCAGCCACTCATCAAGTTCAATGGATGTATCCACTGTCGCCATTGACCAGCCGGGATCACCACTGGTCACCACCCCAGTTGCTCCCACGATATAACCGCCGGGGACATCAATTGTTACGTCGTACGTACCAAACTCACCATAAAATTCTCCGATGGCGTGGAACGGGATATTCTGCCAGCCGTTCTTGTCATATACCACCATTTTCGGATACCACTGAGCAAAGTCGTATTGATCGTCCTCATATCCCGCCCGATCGTTGTGTTCCCTTACCTGATGCACCCAATCGAGTTCGAAGGTTAGTGTATCTCCCGGTGTGAGAGGTGACGGCAGTTCAGCTTCCAAAATAGTATCATCGATTTTCACGTCCACCGGTACTGCAATTTTCTTATCCTGAATTACAAAGCGATCAATTCTGATATAACTCGGATTGTCCTCAGAGATTCCGCCATCGTAGTGACCTCGCTGATATTCACGGTATTTGACCGATCCCACCTGGAAGGCGTTGGGATAGAGATGCATGTAGATTCTATCAAGCATATCAGGTGAATTATTCACATAAGTGATATTCGTAATGCCACTCAACGAGTGTGCGGATGTATCGAGTGAAACTTCCATGCCATAGTGCACCCACTGCTGCCAGTAATCGTCTCCTGCTTGCAAGCTGATTGAGAAGAGTAGTAGAACAATATACCCTATGGTGTTCTTAATTATGTTCAGAATAAAAATCCTTTTAGTAGAGTTTAAACTCAGTTAAAGAAGAGATTTAATTGCCTGCTCAAAAAAAATATCAGGACGATAACCTCTAATTTTCTGAGCTATATCTAATTCACGATCAAGGATGAATGTTGTGGGAATAGCTCTGATTCCTCCATAGTCCTTTTCTACTTTTCCATCAGAAAAGAGTACTGGGAAATTAATGTTATAGCTTTTTGCAAACGGAGCTACTCGATCTTTTGTCCCTCTTCTGTCAGTAGAAATCCCAAGAATAACGAGATCGTCCTTATACTTATTCTGTAATTCTATGAAACCAGGAATTTCCCTTTTACATGGACCACACCAAGTAGCCCAAAAGTTGACGAAAATTATTTTTCCTTCATAATCTGAAAGTGACACTTCTTCACCTTCCAGATCTTTAAGAGTAAAGTTGGGAGCTTGTTGATTTGACTCATCTTTTAAGCTTTTCTGTTTATCTGATTCTACAGATTCTTTCGTAAACTGATTTACTTTTAATTCACTTCCGGATTCAATTACAGATTTTTTGGTTAATTGACTATTATTTCTATTACTTTTTGAAGTAGAAGAATTTTCAAACAGAGTAAAACCAGCAATAACCACTACCATAAGTATTATCGCTGCTGCAACTGCTTTTTTTACATCCACCATATCTTTAATCTCTCCCTTATTAATTCTATCTCTTCCAGTGAAGACAATTCTGCTGAACCACTGAGTCCTAGGTTCAAAAAACGGACAAACTGCTGAATATTTGGAGTCATCCCGGCAAAGCTGGCAATTTCTTCCTGGCCATCCGATGATAATATTACATAATAAGGTAATGCTACAGTTCCGAAGCGCTGTTCTTCCATCTTTTGCCACTCTTTTGATCTGGGTCCCATGTCGGTAAACAGTTCTATCAAAACAAAATTGTCGAATAATTCGACCACTTCAGGTTCCGTGAACATGTTTGTTTCCATCCATCTACAATTGGTACACGTAATACCTGTAAAGTTCAAAAATATCGGTTTACCAAGCTCTTCAGCTACTTTTACACCCTCATTATAATCTCTAATCCATCCGTTGTGTGCAGAGGAAACATCCAGTTCGGAAATTGATTCATTTAGAACTGGACCACCTCCACGAGCTCCAAAAGTAGGTGCAGCTACCATTCCTCCTTGGATTCTCGGCGGGAGGTAGGAATCGATAAGCCCATGTATTGGCTGCCCAATGATGCCGCGAGCCATGTAAATCGAAAAGGTTAGCAGGATGATACTGAGAATCAGCCGAGGTACACCAATAGTCTCTAATGGAGTATCGTGAGGCAGGCGGATTTTACCTAAAATATAGAGTCCAGTTAAGAATACAATTACAACCCAAACTGTAAGAACCACAGGCCGTGTAAAGATATTCCACTGCCAGACTAAGTCGGTGTTGCTCAGGAACTTAAACGCAGCTGCAAGTTCCAGAAATCCCATAACGACCTTTACGGAATTAAGCCATCCACCACTTTTGGGCATTCGAGCCAGATATTGAGGGAATAGAGCCAGGAAAAAGAACGGCAGAGCGAATGCGGCAGAAAATATGAGCATTCCTAGAGCAGGCCAAAACCAATCACCCTGAACAGCCCTAACGAGCAGTAATCCGACAAACTGGACGGTACAAGTAAATGAAGTGAGTGTAAACGTTAGGGCCATGAAAAGTGTACCTACGTATCCCCCTCTCCCTTCCTGCTTCAGTGTGAACTGGCGAAGTGCCGATGGAAGCTCGATCTCATACATTCCGAAAAGTGAAAGGGCAAAGTAGATGAATAGCCCACCAATGAATAGATTGACCCACGGACTGGCCGCTAACTGATTTGCGCCAGAAGCACCAAGAGTTACCGCAAGAAGAAGACCAAGAACTGTATAAGTAGCAATGATTCCGGCAGAATAGACAGATGCCTGCTTAACCGGATTACGGCCTTCAATCTCTCCCTGCTTGGTAAAATAGGAAATCGTAATGGGTATCATGGGGAAAACACACGGAGTCAGAAGTGCAAGCAGTCCCATGCTGATGGATAGAAGGAAAAACGAACCGAATCCGGTGGAAATTTCAAAATCAAGTTTGGCTGTCTCACTTTTTGGAGGGAGACAAAGAGAGGCGTTACACGCCTGATAAAGAATGGAAGCGTTGAGTGTATTCGATCCGGGAATAATTAAAGGATCAAGTTCAATAGGAGTTTCGAATACTACTATCCCTTCGTGAAAATAAGTATCCTTCTGAAAGCCAGAATCGTATTTTTTTATAGGAGTTGGTTCGCGAGTTTTACCTACAGATCTGATGATACCTGATCCAGCCACATCTATAACGGTGGCAATTGGACCGTCTATCTTCTCGTTGATAGCATAAATGTGCCACCCTTCATCTAAAGTAACAGTGGTTATAAGAATCAATTGATCACCAGCTGTTACACGATCCTCCGACAACCGAATCTCAACTTTTACAGGTTTTGGGCTTTGAGCAAATGTGCCATTTGTTAATAATAAGATCATTACTAAAACAGTAATTGGCCTCAAGGATTTAAATCGATTGCGACTGATCTTATTTAAGATTTTCTGTTTCATACTTTCTATTCAGGTTTAAATTTCTCATAACTCATAATTGTACCTCTCAGACCACGAATTACCAAACTATTTGTCTTTTTGATGAGTATCTCTCTTTATTCAGTAATATTCATACTTCGAGATTCAATTCTCACTAACATTCTAATGGGCTCCAAAGGATTATCTCCATCAGATTGTCGATATTGTGGGTCCTTTTTTTTGGGTGTCTCGGCAGAGACAATCTGATCCGCTACCTCCATCCCGCTGATGACTTTCCCAAATACTGTGTACTTGTTATCAAGCTGAGGTGTGGCAGCTACACAGATGAAGAACTGACTACCGGCGCTGTGCGGATCCCGAGAACGGGCCATTGATAACATCCCGCGCTCATGTTGAATGTTGTTGAACTCCGCCGGCAATAACCAACTTTCAGGATTCTCAGCAGCATCTTTCATCAGTGGGGCTTTACTAAAATCCCACACTCCGTAAAACTTACCTGCATGACCACCCTGACCGTCATTCGAACGATCATCATCCTTGGAATTGGGATCACCACCTTGGATGACAAAGCCGGGGATAACCCGGTGGAATGTAGTACTGTCGAAATATCCATCTTTTGCAAGCAGTTTGAAACTCTCTACGTGCTTCGGAGCCGCTTCAGGATAAAATTCTATCGTCATTTCACCGAAGTCTGTTGTAAGTACAGCGAACTCTTCCAATGTAACTGCACCAATCTCTTCCAATGGTTCATTTTCTTCTTCATTAATGTTGGATTTTTTACAACTTAATACCGTGAAAACCAAACTTAATCCTACCAATATACTAGCCAAACATCTCATTGTTTACCTGTCCTCCCTCTGGTTGTAATAGAAATGTCTTGTTTACACAGCGGACATTCTTCCGGTTTCCAACTGACTGCCGGATATCTTAACAGCGCTTCTGTAGAACAACCAAAATTCACACCGTTTTGGGTTCGATCTACGAGGCAGACCACACCTGCTACTTCCGCTTCATATTGTTCCACTAGCTCAATCAATTCCTTGACTGAACCTCCTGTTGAAACTATATCTTCCACAATCAGTACTCTATCGCCTTTCCTGAGTTCAAACCCCCGACGGAGTTGGAGGTTCCCATCCACTCTTTCAGCGAATATACCCAAAGTACTCAGTTCTGTCGCTGTAGCATGACTCAAAAGAATTCCGCCAATGGCAGCTCCCAAAACGACATCCACTTCTTCCGGTAGAGCTGCCGCCATTCTCTTTCCCAATTCAGCCACCACTTTTGGCTTCTCCAGAAGACGGAATTTCTCTAAATAGACATCACTGTGCCGTCCGGAAGTAAGCAGAAAGTGTCCGTCCAGAACAGCTCCTGAAGATTTCATCAATTCCAGCAAATTATCCACTGCTGCTCTCCAAACTCTCGTTGATGCGTTCATTATATTCTCTTGCCACGGCTGTGATTGCCTTAGAACTTTGATCTCCTGCATACAGAATCGAGCGTGATACATTGATGAGCGCAATGCCATTCGAGTTACCAATCTGGACGCTGGTTTCCAAGTCACCTCCTTGTGCTCCAATGCCGGGAATGAGTATGGGCATATCACCTGACTTTTGGCGAATCGTAGAAAGTTCACTCTCTTGAGTAGCACCCACAACCAGTCCACAATTCCCATTGCTGTTTAGTCTGAGACACATTTCGATTACATTCTCATACAGTGGAGTTCCACCATTTTCCTGTAATTGTAATTCCTCCGCGCTGTTATTAGATGTCAGACAGAGGACAAAAGCCCCTTTTTCTGTATCTTCCAGAAATGGTCCAATGGCATCTGATCCCATATAGGGAGATACTGTTGCGGCATCAAAGCCAAAGTGTCCAAAGATTGACTTTGCATATTGCCGAGCCGTGTTACCAATATCACCTCTCTTACCATCACAAATTAGAAAATGCTCATCACCGATATATTCGATTATTTCCTCTAGCCACCCCAAACCGGTACTTCCCCATCTCTCGAAAAAAGCCATGTTCGGTTTATAAACAGCAGCATATTCCCTAGTAGCATCTACAACCTTTCGAGAGTAATCTACAAGTTCACTTACATCCATGTCAGACTTAGATCTAATTCGGTCAGAATCTATATCAAGTCCGACACAGAGATGGGAATTGTGACTGAGAATAGACCGGTTTAGTGTCTCGATGAAGTTCATTTTAGCTAAGAAAATTACAGTCAAGTATACTGTCATGCAATTGAAACCAACTACCGCAATAAATGATATCATTTTACAAGAAAGAAATTGACTGATACATCTCTCTATGACTATTCTAAGGCAAGTGAATGTTGGGTATCTAAGACAAATTCGAGTAATAAATGGCTGAACATAAAGAATCGGAACAGATGACACTGGAGATCGCTGAGACGTCGCGGTCCCGTGTCATTGCATCTTCTTCACTTAACTTCCGGATCGAATTGATGGAACACGTGGGTGTAGAAGATATTCCACAGCTTATTCTAATTTCCCAACATCTTGAAGAAGAATTCCACGAGTCGGTCAGATTTACCAAGTCGAGTATACGAAAATACTTCAATTATCCTCAAACTCTCCCCTTCATCGCCCGACATCACGGCGAGATCATCGGCTTTATCATCGGTGTGCCGCTGGAATATTTCTCAAACGACCCGTCATTCCAATGCGATGAGAACATCAGCGAAAAGAATACACTTTATACTTATGCATTTGTAGTTATGTCAAAGTATAAGGGAAACGGCTATGCCAAAACGCTTAAACGAGTCTATTTAAGCTGGGCGAAAAAGAAGGGCTTCAAGTATGTGACAGGGCATGTAAAGGAAGGTATTTCAAAGCGATTCACCGGTGATATTCGCATTTTGGCTCGATTTGAGAATTGGCACGGTACAGGAAAAACCTTCGAATATTACCGCCGGTCTCTTGTACCTCATGGTCACGATAGGATAGTGGGAAAAGACCCACCGCTGGTTTCCAAGATTTAGACTTTACTCTACTTCACCCGAATGCTTCAAAAACGGTATCCTCGGCCGAACGAATGTAATCACTGCCGGTAGGAAGAAGAGATCTCCCAATAGTGCTCCTAAAAGTGTAATTGCTGACAGCAGCCCAAAATCGCGGCTGGGTGAGAAGTTGGACGTCACAAGCACGAGAAATCCCGAAATCAGGATCATACTAGTAGAGATGATAGCTTTTCCGGTAGTAAAAAGTGTCTTCTCATTAGCAAGGCGATATTTTCCATGACTTGCGAATAGTTCCTGCCTAAAGCGAGCTAGAAAGTGTATTGTATCATCCACAGCTATTCCGAAGGCGACAGCAAAGGTCATGGCCGTCGTGGGTCTAAGTTTGATGTGAAAAAGTCCCATGACTCCCGCAATGAGTAACAGCGGAATAATATTGGGAATCATGGAGATGAGGGCGAGTTTCGTGGAACGGAACAATATTAGCATGGAGATAAAGATCACCACAAAGGCAATCATGAAACTGTAAACCAGGTTTCGAACGAGATACTGATTGGTCTTCAGCGCCATCAGTGTCGTACCAGTGAGTGTAACAGAGAGACTATCTCCCAAGTTTTCGCCTGCCCAAGTCTGAATCTCACTTGTGATTTCCCTTGCACGCTCGGAATCAATATCTTGTATGCGAGCGGAGATGCGAGCTCGTGAAAAATAGTTCTCAAAACTGGTATCGACCATACCAGCAAAAATGGAATCAGGTTCTCCGGCGGAGATGAGGATCTGCTCGATCTCAGCACGGGTATCCGGGAGAACATAGTACGCCGAATCGCCATCGTGCCACGAACGGTTCATCTCCCGAAAATAGTCTGCATATGATACACTTTTCCCGAGCTCCGGGATGGTACCCATGAATGATTGGAGTTTTTCTACCTGAGCCATCACTTTCGGATTAAACATTGCAGACTCTGCGATCTCATCACCTCTTCTTACTTCTACTATAGCCTCAAGCGGCAGTACGCTCCCCATGTGGTCTTCCATATACATCATGTCATCGTATAATTCGTTACCGGGATCAAGGTCTTCCATGAGCCGGGAATCGTTGTCAACCTTCGTTGTAAAAAAAATACACGCTAAGACGATTCCTACAGATATTGTCAGTATAGGAAACTGGTGAGTATTGTTGATATTGACGATTCTCTGTAGCAGGCGATGGCGAAAACTCGTCCTGTTCAGCTGAATGATTTTATCCTGCTTTGGACGGCGAAGCAGTATAAGAGTGGAAGGTATAAACATAATGGACGTAATGAAGGCGATAACTACACCAATGGCAACGATGAGACCAAATTCCCTCATAATGGCGATATTCGTCACAAGGAGCGACAGAAATCCCACAGCAGTCGTGAAACTGGTGAGGAAAATAGCGGCGCCGATCTTCTTGATGGTGTGCTCCACTGCAGTCGTCTTATCTTCGTTATGAGCTAACTCTTCCTGATATTTTACAATAATATGGATAGAATCAGCGATGCCTACAATCAGCACGAGGGTCGGCACGATGTAAGTCATAATATTCATCTGGAATCCGAGCAGAGTCATGATTCCCATGGTCCAGATATCAGCGATCAATACCGCGAAAAGAGGCAGCAGGATTCCGTGTAGGGAACGGAAAAGGAGAAACAGCACCAAGATATTTATGAGAATAATCGGGGCCAGAAAACCGATCATATCTTCCAGCATGTAGTGAACGTATTTTGTCCGGAGTACGGGAATACCGGCTTCCCGCCACATCCACGGAACTGTCTGCTCAATGTCTGTCACTTCTTCCAAGATTCCCTCCCGCTTCTCATGAGAGTTGTACTTGTCAGAAACCTGCAAAATGACAGCAGCTATTTGTGCATCCTCAGAAATAAGGTTTTGCAACAAAAGCGGAGTATCCAGAATGCGTGCCTTACCGGCGGTTAGACTGTCGTCATCATCAGAAATCGTACTAAAGATAGTTTCTGCAGATAAATCTGCATGCGACAAAACCTGAACGTTCGTTAAAGAGAGAACCGAGTCCACGCCCTCAATTTTCTGGAAATGGGCTGTGAGATTCTGCGTCTTCTGTAAGTTCGCTCGTGAAAAGGGATCATCACATTCGTAAACAAGATAAATGAGATTATCCTCACGTCCGAAATCTTCCCGAAACTGAAAATATTCGTCCACTTCGGGGTCATTCTGAGCAAACAGATTTTCAATGGTGAAATCGAACTGAAGCCCGGCGGAGATTCCTGCGAAGATTAAGGTAATTAAAAAAAGAACTATCAGGACAGTTTTGGGGTGATCAATCTGCCATTTGATAAGTCTGCTAAGTCCTTGTTTCATCTCTATATAATTTTTCAGCTTAGTGCCATGATAACTTAATTGAATATTTATTGGCGCGAAGTTACTCCTATAAATTGGGATGTTCCAAATGAAGATAGTGTAAAACCTCGCCTTGTGTCTGAAGTTCTATAGAGTTAAACTGACTTACAGGGAATGCAGAAAAGAATTTTCAATTTAGTTGCGATTCTGATTCTCTTCCTGTCCAACTGCAATTCGAGTCAGGAAGAACAGGTGAAGACTGTCACTTCTGACAGCAAAATCCCACCAATTGAAAGAGTCAATTCAGAAAAAAATTCCAACATTAAGCAAAATAATAATTTCCAAATAAAGGAATCCGCAATGAACCGACTGGCTTTCGAAAAGAGTCCGTATCTCCTTCAGCACGCCAACAATCCTGTTGATTGGTATCCGTGGAGTGAGGAGGCATTTGAAGCTGCCCGGAAGCAGGATAAACCTATTTTCCTCTCCATCGGCTACTCCACCTGCCACTGGTGCCATGTCATGGAACACGAATCATTTGAGGACGATGAAATAGCCGCCCTGATGAACGAGTATTTCATCTGCATCAAGGTTGACCGGGAAGAGCGGCCTGATATTGACAACATCTACATGACAGTCTGCCAGATGATGACCGGTAGCGGCGGCTGGCCGCTAACCATCATTATGACACCGGACAAGAAGCCGTTTTTCGCCGGAACGTATTTCCCCAAAGAGAGTCTTCCGGGACGGACAGGCATGCTAGACCTTATCCCTAAAATTGCCGAAGCGTGGCAGACACGTCGTCCAGAAATTATGGAATCGTCAGAGAAAATCACCGATCGTCTGCAGGCCTCATTCGCTCCACGAGGAACAGAATTACTTGGTGACCAGACACTTGAAAAAGCGTACTCAGATTTCCTCCAGCGTTTCGATCATACCTACGGTGGATTTAAAGGCCAACGTAAATTTCCAATGGCTCACAATCTCATTTTTCTCCTCCGTTACTGGAAGAGAACTGGCGATAAGTCGGCGCTGGAGATAGTAGAAAAAACGCTGCAGGCCATGCGGAAAGGTGGTATCTATGATCACGTAGGATTGGGCTTCCACCGCTACTCAACCGACCCTAAGTGGTTCCTCCCTCATTTCGAGAAAATGCTATACGACCAAGCCATCAATGCCATGGCATATCTGGAGGCATACCAGGCCACCGGCAAAGAGCAGTACGCCCGAACTGCCCGGGAAATTTTCTCTTACGTCCTGAGGGATATGACTTCCCCGGAAGGTGGTTTCTATTCCGCCGAGGATGCCGACAGCGAAGGCGAAGAAGGTAAGTTTTACCTCTGGACTAAAGAAGAGGTTAAGGAAATTCTGGGTGAACAGGACGGAACACTATTCGCCGAAGTATACAACTTGAAAGAAGAGGGCAACTTTCGTGAAGAATCTACGGGTCATTCCACTAACAGAAACATCCCATACTTGACAACATCCACTATCCAACTGGCGAAACGGAACAACCTCACTGAAGAATTATTTCTTACCAAAATTGAATCACTGCGACAAAAACTGTTTGTGGTTCGGGAAAAGCGTATTCACCCGCTAAAGGACGATAAAATTCTCACCGATTGGAACGGCCTGATGATCACCGCCTTCGCCAAAGGAGCACAGGCACTGGGCGACGAGCAATACGCTGAAGCCGCCAAGAACGCCGCTGATTTTGTACTGTCTACTTTACGTCAGCCGGATAGGCAACTGCTGAAGCGGTACCGCGAAGGGGTCGCCGCCCTCCCAGCGCATTTGGAGGACTACGCTTTTATGATTTGGGGACTGTTGGAACTTTATCAGACGACGTTTGAGATCGAGTATCTGCAGCATGCCATTGACCTAAACCAAACTATGCTAGACCTTTTCTGGGACGAGAATAGCGGCGGGTTCTTCTTCACGGCTGACGACGGCGAGAAGCTTATCGTACGCACCAAGGAGATATTCGACGGCGCCATCCCCTCCGGTAATTCCGTGGCAGCCCTGGACCTCCTCCTTATCGGTCGTATCACCGGTAATGCCGAACTGGAGAAGAAAGCTGCAACTGTGGGGAAGGTCTTCTCAGCCCAAGTAAATCGGTCCCCCATGGGTTATACACAGCTACTCCTTGCTACCGAATTCGCCATGGGACCAGCTTACGAAATTGTCATCGTGGGCGATCCCGGAAGTACAGACACTCAGGTGATGACACAACTGGTGCAACGTCAGTATGTTCCCAACCGCGTGCTACTTTTTAAGTCTGCCGGTGCGGACGGCGAAAAGCTGGCCAAACTGGCGCCGTTTACAGAAACTCAGTACACCATTGACGGCAAAGCGACAGCATTCGTCTGCCAAAACTACGCCTGCAAGGCGCCGAGTACTGAACTGGAAGCTGTGGAGAAGGCGTTGAAATAGCAAAAGCTGTTAGAGAATCAGGAGTGAATTGTGGGTTGGACCTAAATGGAACGAAGGAATATTGTTTTCTTTACCTTTTTCTACAATTAAACCATTCATCTGTTCAACTTCAGATTTCCGTTGTTTATAGACATCTTGAGCCATTGATTTTGCCGATAAAATATTTAGCTTGCTTTTATTTTGTCACTTCACCTTGAGCATGTTTAGAGTAGTTTTCCTGTACAATCAATATCTGAATAGGTAAGTTCGTTGGTAAGATAGCCACAAGATATGGATGAATTTCTAGAAGCAGCAATTGAGGAAGCTAAAAAGGGACTGGCCGAGGGTGGCATACCCATCGGTTCAGTGCTAGTAATCGACGGAGAAATCATCAGCCGGGGACACAATCAGCGTGTACAAAAGGGAAGTTCAATACTCCACGCCGAAATAGATTGCATGGAGAATGCCGGTCGTCTTAAAGCATCCGATTATCGTCGTGCGACTTTGTATTCGACACTATCTCCTTGTGATATGTGCAGCGGAACTGTACTACTGTACGGGATTCCTAACATCGTAATTGGTGAGAACCGAACATTTCGGGGACCGGAAAATTATGTTCAATCTCGAGGAGTTAAGATATTGGTTAATGATAATCGAGAATGTCGACTCCTCATGGAGAAGTTCATCAACGATCATCCAGAACTTTGGAATGAGGATATTGGTGAAAACTTTTAACGATTAACTGTTTACAAAGACCTAAATTGTATGTAATATTCCTATAAGCGCTTATTGACATTCCCCCGGTTGGTGCAGGCATTTTTTGGAACCTACAACTAATACAAAATGGGAACTGTACTCCGGGTGCTGAAAACAGGCCTTTTCTCCCGATTCATCGGGAGGGTCAAGGAAGTTTGATCCATCCGGGAGGTACCCACCGTGATGAAAATCGCGTTCCAATAAAGCCCATCAGCCGGGGGATCTTTTATTTAAAATTTCCGTTTCGTCAGCTTGAAAAAATTATCCTGAGCTGCTTCTCAAACGCTTCCCGCCCGTCAGCATCAAAAAGTACAAAATTCACCTGCTCCAGTACTTTCGCAGAAGCAAGATAGTCTACCGTCTCCCCTATCATGATTTTGGCACAGTGGTGGATTTCGAAGCCGCCTACGCCTGTCCCGATAGCCGGAAAAGCCAACGACCGAATGCTATTCTCCTCCGCTAACTCCAGACATCGAACAGTCACATTACGCAAGATATCTTCACTAGTGTGAAGATCTTGCCCCATGCCGGCAGCGTGAATGACATATCTTGCTGGAAGTCCACCTCCAGTTGTGATCACAGCATCACCAACCTCTATAGGTCCTTGAGCGACAGCTTCATCCTCGATAAGTTGTCCCCCTTTCCGCTTGATGGCTCCCGCCACACCGGCTCCCATCCAGAGGTAGTTGTTAGCGGCATTAACGATAGCGTCAGTCGCTTGAGCGGCAATGTCGCCTTGCATGATCGCCAGTTTGGCCCGGCCAATGTTCAGTTCCATCTTACTCTTTCCCACCATTTCTGCTCGCCAGCGCTTTGAGTTGTTCCACAATCACTTTCGCTCCCCGAATGGTAAGATAGACACCGTCGTCTTCATAGCTTGACTCTAACACGTCTGCTGTTTCAAAAACTGTGGCAATCTCCTTTCCTCGACCTGGATCAAATACAACTTTTGCAGTTTGAAACGTCTTTTCCATTTGCTTTAGAATGGCACTCTGAAGAACGTCAAGACGGAGGTGACTCAGAGCAGAAATGAAAACTGCTTCCGGAAATCGCTCCTTCAACCCTCGAAGTTCCGTTTCTTCCATAAGATCAACTTTATTAACAACCAATAAAATATCCTGATTGCGAGCGCCAATTTCACTTAGAACTTCTCTGACGGTCTGCAACTGCTCATCCAACAAATGTGAACTTCCGTCCAGCAAAAGAAGCAGCAGATCTGCTTCCAGTACTTCTATAAGAGTAGAGCGAAAAGAGGCTACCAGAGCATGAGGTAATTTCCGTATGAATCCGACTGAATCACTTAGAAGAATACGATGATGATCATCGATATCCAAAGTTCGTATGGTGGTATCCAACGTGGCGAAAAGCTGATCCTGTACGAACACATTTGCGCCAGTGAGAGAGTTCATGAGTGTAGATTTTCCTGCGTTTGTATACCCCACCAGAGCGACTCGGAACAATTCCCTTCGGCGCTTTGACTGTGTCGCCCGCTCAATATCTATTTTCTTCAGATCTTTCCTCAATTTGGCTATACGATCCCGAATAATTCGACGATCCACCTCAATCTGAGTTTCGCCGGCGCCGGCTCGAGTTCCGATACCGCCCATTTGCCTCTCCAAGTGAGTCCAGAGGCGAGTGAGACGAGGCAAGAGGTATTGCAATTGCGCCAGTTCCACTTGAGTTTTCGATTCCCGAGTCTTAGCGTGTCGCTGAAAAATATCGAGGATGATGCCTGTCCTATCCATCACTTTGATGGATTCTGCCAGCTTAAGAAAATTGCGGATTTGCGATGGTGAAAGTTCGTCATCGAAAATGATAAGCTGCACACCCAGCTCCTGAGCCTGCTGAACAATTTGCTGAGCTTTCCCCTTACCGATGAAGTACGTTGGGTTCACCCGTTCTCGCCTCTGAATATACCGTCCTACAACTTCCGCGCCAGCGGTCTGAGCGAGGAGTGACAGCTCATCCAGATGTTCTTCAATAAGCGCCTGGGTCATACCAGGTAAAATAACCCCTACCAAAACTGCCTTTTCGTGAACGATAGATTCTCTCTCAATCATTTGACTTCACATTTCTCACGCGACCGATCCAAGTTTCCGTCAGCAGAACTGCAGCAGCTGTCAGAATAAAAAGAAACCATAATTCCGTTCCCCGCCTAGCTTCCGTTACGGCAGTAACTATATCCTCTTCAGGAGTTATAACCCGCCCACCTGGGAACAATTTGTCAAGTTCTCCAACTGGAAATCTTCTTGAAGGATCTTCAGACTCAGGAATATTAGCAACAAACGACATCACTTGTTTTCCGTCTGATAGCAGGCGATAAATACCAGGATCATTCATATCATCAATTGTTACCCTCTCATTTCGATAATTAGGAATCAGAAATAACCGATCACCAGACGGTTTGACCATTTCTATTTCTGTTGAGAGGTACTCTTCTTCCAGAGGAAGCTGGACATTCTCTCCCACAACAAACATGAACAATGCATCATCTCCAGCCACCAAAGCAATCAGCAGACGGTGCAGAAGAGGCAAGAAGAGTCCTGAAGTGGGCAGTGACGACCACTTCATCGTAAGCGGGATTGAAAAGACGAATGCATTATTTTTCTCAGAGTGAAGAAGTAGAGGAAAATCGTTTGACATAGTGAGTATAGCTTTACTTTCCTTTTCTGGAACAATCCTCAGCGATCCATAAATTTCAGGCATCGTACGGTCTAAATCTCGGATTGAGAGCCCCTCAATTATTGGATGAAGATTATTTCTTGCTTCAATAGAATAAAAACTACCTTCAGCTACAGAATCGACAACATCTATTTCTTTGAGACCTAATTGATTTAGTAATTGATTTTCTTCGTATTTGCTTTTTTCGCCTAAAAAGGCAAGGATGCCCCCACCTAATTCCTGAAATTCAGAAATCTGTTCGGTAACGAACATACTTATGGGCTCAGGATCCATCAAAATTAGGATATCTGCATCCGACAATTGAAGCATAGAGATTTGGGTAAGATTATGGCGACTATGCTGTATAAATACAGAATCACTATTCATTGCATCTAACGCCATCTCCATAAGTGATATTTGTTCATCCGAACTACCAGAAATAATACAATTAATTTTTTCAGGTACAGAAAATCTAAAATATCGCTCATTATCGTATCTGTAATGATCCGTCGGAATAATGATAGTTCCCTCTACAGTCTCACTACGAGATGGGTAAGCCTGAAAAATGAATTCTTTCAACTTTCCGGCCGGAATGTCTGAAACAGCATGCCCTACGGGAGTATCCCCAAAGTAAAGCTCGACAGATGTATCTTTCAGATCTCCATCGCCTTGATTTTCTATGGAACATTGAATTTCCACAAGTTGTCCTACAACCCTTAATTCAGTCAGAATTTCACTTTCCTTGATGCTCAGGTTATCACCGGCTTTATCTGATGGAAATAGAAAAACATGCCAATTAGAAGATGTGCTTTGTCCTACTTCACGGAATTGCCAATTAGCCGGTGCTGTAGATGGAAGATCACTGAACAGGTAGAACTCACGATTGGCGAAAATATCACCCCCTTCTGCTTCCCAGGCAGTCCTTACAAGAATGGAATCTATGGCGTTCCATAAGTTATCGTCGTCGGCAGATTCGTGGATGGACTCCAGATGACCGGCTGCCACATCAACAGAATGAAACTTGCCAGAGTATATTCTCTTCAATGGATTTGTTTGCCAAAGTTGAAGATGCATCTCACCTTCTACTGTTTGCAAAATCTCTTTCACGTTCTCTTTTGCCATAGTCAATAAAAGTTTATCGTCTGCATTAGATGCACACATAGAGGCTGAATTATCAATCAGAAAAATCATTTGAGTGGACTGACTGTACCCCACAGGAAAATATCCGGTTTTCACAGGACGAGCGAATGACAAGACAATAAGGATTATAGCTAATGTCCGAAGAAGAAGCAAAATCAACTGTCTAATTTTCAACCGTCGAATTGTTTCGTGCTCTAATTCTTTGATAAATTGAATTGAGCTGAAATCAACTGTTTGAGTTCGACGAATACTGAAAAGATGAATTAACAGGGGAATGGCTGCGGCAATCAATCCCCATAAAACTGAAGGGACCAGAAAACTCAAGTAAAGAGCCTCATGAGAGAAAGAGTTATACCTGCTGACATGGGAATAAGAAGATTATCATTTACCGGCGAGGGGATCAACTCCACTAAAGTCGTAAACACAGCAGCAACAACTGCCTCGGTACGAGGAATTCCCGGAACCAACAATGCTAAAGCAATTGCAATTACAAGAAAGGTAACCGTACCTTGGACTGACTTTCCCAGAAGTGAAATGCTCCCCCACTTTCTCCCTACAAGTGCAGCAGTAGAATCAGACAGAGAAAGTACAAGCATGGCAAAAATAGCTACCTCTTTTTCAAATATTAGGATAGCGATAAATGCTCCCAAAAAAGAAAAAGTAGCGCCGGTAAATTTCTCAGATTCCTCATCTCGAACAATTTTTCTGAAAATCACTTCGTAAATACGAGTAAAAAATGGTATATACATCCTGAGGATTTCCAGTAAAATCATAATTAGAACAACTGTACCCAACAGAAAGAGCATCTCTACTCTAGTAAAAAAATACATATAACTTAGAGGAAAAATAGCTGATCCATAATGGATCAATTTCCGGACAATTTCATGCTTGTATTCCAAAAGATTCGTCCTAATCAGTTAACCTGTTTCTCAGGTCGGACATATCAATAAAACTTAATGTCAAATCAATCGGTAAAGGTTTTCTAAGTACCGTTCCGGGTTCGACACTCTGCCTTAGAACCGTATTGGGTATTTTATCCTCATCTTGTTCACGACTGATTTTCCCGACTCTAAGCCCTTCCTTCGCCAATTCCTTTTTAGCTTCCGCCAGTGTAATTCCAATCATATTGGGTACTTCAAAGAAATCTGGCGGTCGGCCTAAACTCACTCCAAGTTTAACACCACTCCCTTTTCGCAAGAGATTACCTGAATTGGGGTTTTGCCAACGTACAACATCCAATGGTACTCGAGTGTCATAATCTTTAAGTAGAGTATCCATATGAAGCCCAATTTCATCTATCTTCAATTGAGCGTGACGCAGAGATTGACCTACTAACTTAGGTACTTTGACCATCTTTTCCTCTTTAGCCACAGTCAATCGCACTTTACGTCCCGGCTTTACTTTTCGCCCAGCTCTAGGATATTGATCTAATATAGTCTCAGGAGGATATTTACTGGTGTACTTAACAAATTCCACTACAGCTTTAAGATCATATTTATTCAACTCCTTGCTCGCCTCTTCAAATGTCATCATTGGCCCAGATTTAGTGGTCTGTCCACTCACATCGGGTAACGATATAACACGACTGCTTGCTACATACATTGGCATTGTTATTTTGTCGAATGCAATAAATGCTATGCCTGCAACTATCAAAAATGCCCCTATAATTCTGAAAATAGTTCTAATCAACATTTTTGCAAAATAACTCCAAAGACTCCATCCATACCATCACGGGGGGGGAAAGTCGAAACAGCTCTACGATCATCTATGAAAGGAAGCAACTCAGTTTTTTGGGGCTCCACGATCTCGAAGTCATTTCGTTTTTCCAGAAACATATCAATCACATCCCAATTTTCCTCAGATTCCATTGAACATGTAGAGTAGATAATTCGACCATTAGATGCTACAAAATTCGTCATATGACGAAGAATTTCCAACTGCAACAGTTGCATTTCCTGCAGATTCTCCAGTGACCTCCGCCAGCGGAGATCAGCACGTTTAGACATTACTCCGGTACCCGTGCATGGTGCATCAATGAGAATTACATCACTTACTGGGTATTCATCTTTTGTAGCATTCTTGACATTCACAGTTACATACGAGATTCTTAGACGTTCTAATGTTTCACGTACTTTTTCAACTCTTACTTCATCGCTATCTGACGCTAGGATAGAAACAGTTTTTTCAAGATTTACCGCAAGAGCAGCAGTTTTCCCACCAGGAGCACAACAGACATCTAATACCGTATCTTCAGAGCTAGCTTCTACCAATAATGTTATCAAAATTGCCGAAGTATCTTGTACGATGAACCAACCTTTCCTATAACCTTCACTCTTCAAAATTGGTGATAAAGAATCCACATGATATAAATTATTCATGACTGGACTCTTTCTCATATTGACACCCAAACTCGTCACTTCTTCTTCCCACTGAAGCGTATGAACTTGTTCAGGATTCCTCCAAACTGTGAAGGATGGTATCTGATTATTCCACTGGCAAAGCTCGAGAGTATCTTCGAATCCATACCGTTTTAACCACCGCTCAACTAACCATTGAGGATGAGACGTAGATTCTGCTAATTTTGCCGGGTTATTATTTTGCTTTACAACTCCGGGTTCATGACTGTCTACCTTTAACACTTTTCGAAGTATTGCATTTGTAAGCCCTGTAGCTTTTTCGCTCGATAGATGTCGTGTGAGTTTTACTGCTTCATTTACAACTGCATAGTCAGGTACCTGGTTCCGGAATATTAATTCATAAACACCCATTCGCAAAATATTCTTCAAAATATGTTCAACTTTCGAATATTTTCCTTGGTAAATGGAATCGATAACTCCATCAAGATAACCTCGCCAACGAGTAATTTCCTGAACTAAGTATGTAATTTCCTCGGGATGTGATATTCTTATTTTTCCATCAAAATAGCGAGAGGTTACAGCAGATAATCTATCTCCTGTTCGATCGAATTCCGTCAGCATTCTGACGGCATGAAAACGAGCGTTATCTTTCTGAGTCAAAACAATCACCAGTAGTTAACTTAGAACCAGCAAGAAATTCCCGAGCAGACATTTTCTTTTTACCTTCAACCTGAACTTCCAGTACCTGAAGTGAACCGGAACCGCAGGAGACCCGGAAAGAGTTTTTGTTTGCTGAAATTATCATCCCGGGAGATGTTCCAGTAGATAGTCCAGTATGACTCCTGCAAATCTTCAATCTTTTACCTCTCATTACTGTATGTACACCTGGTTTAGGTGTTAGAGCCCTGATCAGGTTGTGTATTTCAAATGTTGACTTGCTCCAGTCTATAACTCTCATCCTGAGGTTAATTTTGGGAGCTTTTGTAGCGAGTGAATTATCCTGCTGACTTGATTCTATCTCACCACTTTCCAATCGATCCACGGTCTCCTTTAACAATTGAGCACCTACATAAGACATTCTCTCGGATAATACTCCACAGTTGTCGCTCGGATAGATCACCACTTCCTTTTTTAACAAAACATCACCAGTATCAACAGACGGTTTAAGTTGGAA
>DKQU01000082.1:0-9029 GCA_002471865.1 Fidelibacterota bacterium UBA7300
AGCCTTCCAATGAATTTGGAAGGCTTTTCAGTAGCGGGGACAGGATTTGAACCTCTGACCTCCGGGTTATGAGCCCGACGAGCTACCAGACTGCTCCACCCCGCGATCAATTGAAATTAACACTTTCCTGCGAAAATGCAAAACTGTTAGTCGTCGGAAAAACGGATTTTTCCTGAATTTTAGGCATTTGCACAGGATTTTACGATCTTCGGTAGGAAAATTTTAGTGGAACTCCGTTAAAGTCAAACTGAGTCCGGAACTGATTTTCCAGATAATTTTGGTAAGAGACCGGAATGAGTTCCGGCCAGTTGCTGAAAATGGCGATGCCCGGCGGGCGCTGACTCACTTGTGAGCCGTACTTGAGTCTGATCTTTTTCCCTTTGACGGCCGGCGGCTGATACTGCTTAACCGCTCGCTCCAAAGTTTTATTGATGATCCGGGTTGAGATACGCTGACCCCACCGTTTGTGAACATCTTGGCATAACGGCATCAACTTGGAGATTCGCTGTTTTGTCTTGGCGGAAGTAAACATCATGGGATAGTCTTCCAGCGATTTGAACAGCCGCTTAATCTCCTTCTTAAACTCATCCATAGTGTTGGTCTCTTTCTCAACGAGATCCCATTTGTTTACGGCCAAGATGAGCCCTCGTCCCCGATCAATAACCTGGCGAACTATCTGCTGATCCTGCTTATCGAATCCCTTATCGGCATCCACAACAACAATGGCAATATGCGCGTCATCGATGGCGCGAAAAGTTCGTAGGTTGCTGTAGAACTCAATGCTCTCTCTCACCTTAGCTTTCCGCCGCATGCCCGCGGTGTCCACCAGCACAATGGTCTTGCCGTGGTACTTTATACGGGAATCGATGGAATCTCTCGTGGTGCCGGGAATATTGGTAACGATGGATTTATCTTCGCCGAGAAGAAGATTGGTAATGGACGACTTCCCCACATTCGGCATCCCCACAATCGCTACCCGAATATCGTCCGGATCCTCCGCTTTAGGCAGTGCGGAATCACCAAGAGCTGCCACCACATTATCCAGGAGATCGCCTATTTTCCGGCTGGAAAGTGCAGAGACAGAGATCAACTTTTCGAGACCAAGACGGTGGAACTCGTGTTCCAGTAACTCATGATTATCACTGTCAATTTTGTTGACAAGTACAAGATGATCTTTATCAGATCTACGTATCATGTCTGCCAGCACTTCGTCCGTTGGCGAAATTCCATCCCTTCCATCTACAACAAAGAGAAGGAAATCAGCTTCATCCAAAGCAATCTCAACCTGCTGACGAATGGCTGCATCCATAATGTCCGCTTCGTCGGGAATATATCCGCCGGTATCGACAAGTGTGAATTCCTTTCCCGTCCACTCAACAGTGCCGTAAATACGGTCACGGGTTATCCCTTCCTGCTTATCTACAATCGCTTGCCTTCTGCCCACAAGGCGATTGAAGAGAGTAGATTTCCCAACGTTAGGACGTCCGATGATTGCTACAATAGGTTTGGCCATAAGTATATTAAATTTTCAGTTACACGATTCAGTTTCAGAAGGAGTTGAGCACCCGAAGGGGATCGAACCCTCATGACGAGCTTGGGAAGCTCGGATGTTACCATTACATCACGGGTGCAAGTGGTAAGAATTTAATCGAATATTTTCCCCAGTCAAAGTTACTTAAACTCCATTTCATCGATAAAAGATGTGATTCCGTTCCCATCATGATAAGCATAATACATTCCTTCCGTGGCAAAACCATATCCGATGTTACTGTTACAATCTAACGCGATCAATCCATATCTCTTCTGAGATTTTTTCGCTTTTTCGATGGTATTTTGTACAGCTTCATGTATCGACATACCGTTTTCAACTCTAATTACAACCCCTGCTGCTACTGCATCATTTACAATTTCTTCGCCAATGCCGGTGCATGAAGCTCCAGCTACAGATGATGAGTAATTCCCGGCTACGGTGGCAGTATCACTAACTCGTCCGGGAATTTCATAACCTATTCCTCCGGTAGAACTTCCCGATACGATCGTCCCACTCTTATCCAGAGCTACAGCACCAACAGTTCCGTGAGACCCTTTGATTTGTCTCTCATACTCTGCAAGTCTCAATTCAGTTATAGGATCATGATAATCAACTCCACGATTTCTGCAGAAGTCCGTGGCAACCTTTCCGGCTAGTACGGTATGTTTTTCGCGCGACAGCATATCTGCAATATCAATTGGATGTCTAATATTTTGAACATTTATAACCGCAGAAAATATTCCTGTTGAACTATCCATTATCGAAGAAGACATACGTATTTCTCCATCTGCCTGAAGTCGTGAACCAGTTCCTGCATTAAAAAGAGAATCATCTTCTAATGATCTTATAGCGTGGAGTACAGATTCCCGAGCTCCTTGCTCAATAAGTGTCAAATATGATGATTGACAGACTGTTTTCAATGACCGATTAATCTGTTCTTGACGATCAGAAGTTCCTTCCAACTTGCCGGCACCGCCATGAATTATCAGTCTCGGTTTAATGATCTTATCGTTTTTCATTTCATCTTAATTCGGCGCGAATTTAAAGAATAGTAGACTTCTTCCGTCAATAAAATAAAACATTTTTGTTTGCTTAAAATCGTAATAAATCAGTCTCTAAAAAAAATTAGTGAGAAATTTGAAAAATCTTAACCCTTTATTCTTGACACAATGATGGACGTTATCTATATTATTTATGCCAACTCGCGGGTTTATCCGCACACTAACTAACTACTTCTTGCTTATAATTAACCGATTTTTATAGCGGAAGGAGTACATAATGGCTGAAATGCTGCAGTTTGAATTTCCGATTGCCGGCAAAGCCGATACAACCTCGGAAAAAGTCGTTCCTAAGGAAAATTTGAAGGACGGCGAGCGAACAAAAACTCACCCTACAACAGACCTACCGGAAGTCCTTGGTGAAACAACTCCTGAAGAGTACACCATTGATCTCTATTATCAAAACGACGAACTCGGAAAAGAGGTTTTAAAGGCTAAGTATCTTGCGCCTTGGGAAAAGAGCCCTTACGATATGTGGAAACGGATTGCCAAAGCGATAGCTTCCGTTGAGAAAAATCCAGATGATTGGTACCAGAAATTCTTCACAATATTAGAAGATTTTCGCTTCGTTCCCGGCGGCCGAATCATGCATGGTGCCGGACGAGAAGATATCACAACAACGCTCAATAACTGCTATGTAGTGGCTATCAAAGATGATTCCGTGAGTGCGATTTATGATGTAATATCCAAAGAAGCAAAAACGTATAAATATGGTGGCGGGTGCGGTCATGACCTCTCGGTTCTAAGACCTGCAGGTTCAGCCATTGAAGGAACCGGAGGAGAATCTTGTGGTCCTACCGGCTTCATGGACCTTTTTAGTGTAAACACCAATACCATCGCTCAACATGGCCGGCGTGGCGCTAATATGCAAACTCTCCGTGTCGATCATCCAGATATTGAGCAATTTATAAATTTAAAAAGAGAGAATGTCGATATGGTGAAGTACTCAAATCTTTCAGTACTTCTCACCCACGAATTCATGAACGCTGTTGACAATGATCTCGACTTCGACCTGAGATGGGGCGGTAAAGTATATAAGACCGTAAAAGCCACTGAACTTTGGGAAACGATCATAAAGTCAGCTCATTCAAGTGCAGAGCCGGGGATTATATTTTGGGATACTATGCGTGAATATCATAATGCAGAATACTGCAGCCCACTTATTTCTACTAATCCATGTGCTGAGCAGCCATTACCTGATGGAGGGTGCTGTAATCTGGGTTCTCTTAATTTAGAACGATTTGTAGATCACAATGGTAATTTCATGGAGGAGGAGTTTGCTGATACTGTCACAATCGCTACACGTTTTATGGATAACGTAGTCGAATACAATTTGGATCGACATGCCCTGGAAAGCCAAAAAGAAAATGCTTTGGGTGATCGGCGAATCGGTATTGGTCTCCTCGGACTTGGAGATATGTTTGTGAGAATGGGTATTAAATACGATTCCGATGAAGCACTCGCCACAGTAGACCATGTCTGCAGTATTATGCGTGAAGTAGCATATGAGTCATCTGTGGAACTTGCTAAAGAAAAAGGTGCATTCCCCCTTTTCGATTGGGAAGGATACTCACAAAGTAAATTCATTCAAAAACTTCCAGACAAAACACAAGATAACATCAAGAAAAATGGAATCAGGAATTCTACACTGCTAACAGTCCCGCCGACTGGAAGTGGAGCCATTGTAGCCCGGGTAACTTCAGGGATTGAACCCATCTTTCAAACGTCTTATTACCGTCGAGTAAAACAAAATAGTGATTACGGTAAATCATTCAAAGAATACAAAGTTTTACATCCCATCATTGATAAATTATTTGGCGATGATAAAGATGTCCCGGACTATATTGTTACAGCTCATGACATTGATCCATTTTTCCGTGTTGAAATGCAAGGTGTTATTCAAAAATACATTGACAGTTCAATAAGTTCTACAGTGAATTTGGATGAGGATGTCCCGGAAAAAACTGTTGCAGATATCTACATGTCTGCTTATAAATCCGGGTTAAAAGGCATTACTGTTTATCGGGAAGGTGCTCGAGAAGGAATCCTAATATCTGAGAAGAAAAAAAGCGAATCTATAGAATCTGATCCAGATGACGATTTAAAAGATCTTCCAATCAAGGCTCCCCGAATGCGACCACCTCAAACGGAAGGTGTCACAACTCGGATGCGTACGGGTGAGGGGTCACTTTATATCACAATCAATGAAGATGAACATGGATTATGTGAAGTGTTCACAACCATAGGTAAAGCCGGCGGTCATGCTGCAGCTCAATCTGAGGCAATCAGCCGACTCATATCTCTTGCACTACGATCCGGCATTGATCCATACGATGTTGTAAAACAGTTGAGAGGTATCAGTGGACCAAATCCTACCTGGGAGAAAGGTAGTCTGATTCTTTCCACGCCAGATGCTATTGGACGGGCTTTAGAGGAATATCTTAATGGAACAACTAATGAAGTAAATCCATCAAGTTCCGAAGAAACGTCAGGTACAATATTTTCTATGACTGATGACCTTGAATCGAAACGCGCTGCAGCCAACTTCAATCCTCGTACCATGACTACATGTCCCGATTGCGGAAGTACTGTTCAGCATGAAAATGGCTGTGTTATGTGTAGAAGTTGTGGATTTTCAAAGTGTGAATAAGTAACTGAAGGTGTAGATTTAACAAACTGAATTGCATTATAGTTTCTTCTGTGTTAGAAAAAGAAAAACCCCGCAATTGACGGGGTTTAATTTTACCAAATTGAAATTACAATCTACTTTCCCAGTACTTCCTTCTCTTTCATATTAGATAACTCGTTCAAATTTTCGATGTGTTGATTAGTTATTTTTTGAATTTCGTCATGAGCATATTGAGATTCGTTTTCAGAAATTTCATGATTATGCTCTGAGTCGCGCAGATGATTATTAATGTCCTTTCGAACATTCCGGACGGAGATTCTACCCTCCTCGACCAACTTATGAACTAACTTAACCATATCATGTCTACGTTCTTCTGTAAGAGGGGGAATAGGCACACGAATAACATTTCCGTCATTAGAAGGATTTATCCCAAGATTTGCTGTTTGAATAGCTTTTTCGATATCGGATAAAGTGGATTTATCAAACGGCTGTACTACCAAAAGAGTGGCATCCTGAGCAACAACATTTGCAACAGACTTCAGTGGAGTAGGTGAACCATAATATAAGACTTTTACAGTATCTAAAAGTGCTGGAGTAGCTCTTCCGGTACGGATTTGAGATAGTTCATTTCTGCAGTGTTCCACCGCCGAATCCATCCTACTTTTTGCATCACTGAAATATTCTTTTAAATCCATAATCAACCTTTGATGAGAGTACCTATATTTTTTCCATGAACAATACTGAATAGTGAACCAGTGTTATTTATTGCAAAAACATTGATAGGAAGGTCATTCTCTTTACAAAGTGTTACTGCTGTCAAATCCATGACACGAAGGCCATCCTCGATTACCTTTTGAAATGAAAGGGTATCATACTTCTTTGCGTCATTATGTTTCACAGGATCCTTATCATAAACTCCGTCAACTTTGGTCCCTTTCAACACCACATCTGCACCCAATTCAGTAGCTCTTAGAGCAGCGGCAGTATCAGTAGAAAAATAGGGATTTCCAGTGCCACCTGCAACTATGACTATTCTTCCTTTTTCAAGGTGGCGCATTGCTCTTCTTCTTATATACGGTTCAGCTAATTGAGCGATCGTGATCGCAGATAATGTTCTTGTTTCACAACCGATCTTTTCCAACGCATCCTGAAGAGTGATGGCATTAATAATGGTCGCCAGCATGCCAAGATAATCTGCAGGTACGCGATCCATTCCTCCTTCTGCAGCCATCTCACCTCTAATTATATTTCCGGCACCAATGACAACACCAATTTCCAAACCAAGGTCAGCTACTGACTTGATTTCTTGAGCAAGAAGATTTGCTTTAGATGGATCAACACCGAACCCTCTATCTCCGGCAAGGATCTCTCCACTGAGCTTCAGCAGAATCCTTCCGTAGATTGGTTTCGACATTATATTATAATGGAATACTAACCTTCGCCGTTGCTTACTAAACCTTCACCAACTTCATAGCGGGTAAAGCGGGAAATGGAAATATTTTCCCCTAAAGATGCAACTGTTTCCGTGAGGATATCTTGAACCGTTTTATCATTATCTTTTATAAAAGCTTGTTCAAGAAGACACTTTTCCTGATAAAATTTTTCAATTTTACCTTCTACAATTTTGTCTAAGACTTTTTCAGGTTTACCCAAGGCTTTTGCCTGTTCCAAGTAGATATTACGCTCTTTTTCTATAATAACATTATCTATCTGTTCTCTGCTAACAGTAAGTGGATTTGCAGCTGCGACTTGCATAGCTATATCTTTCGCAAAACTATGAAAACTGTCAGTTTTTGCTACAAAATCAGTTTCACAGTTTATCTCAACAAGTACACCAACGCGATTTCCCGGATGAATATAAGCAACCACTGACCCTTGATCAGCTTTTCTTCCTACTTTTTTCTCAGCTTTAGCTATACCTTTTTTCCTTAGAACTTCAACTGCACTATCCATATCACCTTCAGCTATTGTTAACGCTTCTTTACAATCCATAATCCCTGCACCAGTCTTTTGGCGGAGAATCTTCACAACTTTTGCGTCAACAACCATCTTAATCTTCCTCTGTTGAATCAACTACTAATTCTTCAATTTCCTTTCCATCAGTACCAGTAGTATCACTGTTATCATCAATGTCTGTACTGTTAGAAATTTCGTCTTCTTCTTCTGGTATTGCTTGCTCGAAGGAAACTTCACCATCTGGATATGCCATCGACTTAGATTCACAAATCGCTTTTGATATTTCACTAACTATCAACTTTACAGCTCTGATAGAGTCATCATTTGCAGGTATGGGATAGTCGATTAGCTTCGGATTGGAGTTTGTATCTACAATAGCAATTACAGGAATGTTTAGAACTTTCGCTTCATCTACAGCAATAGATTCTTGATTCGTATCAACAACGAAAATTGCATCTGGCAGACCCTTCATATCTTTTATACCTCTATGTAGATCTTGCAGTCGAATCATTTCACGTTCGAGAGAGAGTATTTCCTTCTTAGTAGCATTTTCATATAAAGGACTCGATTCTTTCTCTAGTAATTGAAGACGTTTGATGCTTTTCCTAATAGTTGAATAATTGGTCAGGGTTCCACCCAGCCATCGTTCAACCACATAATGCATTGTACATTTATCAGCTTCTTCTTGAACGATGTTCTTTGCATTCTTTTTCGTTCCAACAAAGAGAATATCACCACCTTCTGAAGTAATAGATTGGACATATTCAACTGCTTTCCTCAATTCCTTCAAAGTCTCTTCTAGATTTATAATATGTATACCATTCTTAACCATTAAAATATACTGTTGAAAATTAGGGTTCCATTTTCGAGTTAAATGCCCAAAATGTGCCCCGGTACTCAGTAGATCTTCAAAAGTTAAATTCATAAATTATATTCCAATTATCTCTTCGAAAACTGAAATGCCTTTCTCGCTCCACGCAAACCATACTTTTTTCGCTCTTTTTTTCGTGCATCACGAGTCAACAGTCCTGCTTTTTTCAATGTCGGTTTAAAGTCAATATTTACATCTAATAGTGCTTTGGATATTCCATGCCTGATAGCTCCAGCTTGACCTGTTAAACCACCACCGTTTACATTGGCAATTACATCATACTTATTATCGATCTCCAGAAGTTTTAAAGGCTCACGAACATGGATCTTATTAGAAGCACGCCCAAAATATGAATCAAAATCCCGTTTATTCACTACGATTTTACCTTTTCCAGGAATAAGGCGAATACGGGCAATTGATGTTTTTCTTTTACCTACTGCTGAATAAACTACACTGTTTGTGGCCAATATTTAAAACTCCATTAATTTTGGATTCTGAGCCTTATGAGGATGATCAGAACCAGCATACACTTTTAACTGTTTGAAAATCTTTCTACCAAGGCGATTATGCGGTAACATCCCTTTTACAGCATTTTGAACAATTTTTTCTGGATGACGCTGTCTGATTAGATGTAAATCAAGTAGTTTTGAACCACCGGGATAACCTGAGTGTGAAAAATATTTTTTTTGTTTTTCTTTTTTACCAGAAACCCTGATTTTTTCAGCATTCACAACTATAACAAAATCTCCCATATCAACATGAGGCGTAAAAATTGGCTTATGCTTACCTCGCAGAACTTGAGCAATCCTACTTGCGAAACGTCCGAGGGTTTGTCCTTCGGCGTCTGCAATAAACCATTCTTTATCGATTTCTTCAGATTTTGCTGAGTACGTCTTCATTATTGCCATTTGTTTAAGCAAAGAAATTTACCTTTAGTATCATACCTAAGCAAGAAAATTAGTACATCCCATACACCACCCATTC
>DKQU01000082.1:9441-44652 GCA_002471865.1 Fidelibacterota bacterium UBA7300
CTCTATTTGCCGAAGTAGCTTATTTAAAACTAATAATTTGTCCTCGAGAAACCACGGAAACCACTTGTCCTTTCAACGTCTCACCGACAAAGGGTGAATTCCGTGATTTTGAGCGGATATGCTCGAACCCAAATGTCCACTCTTGATCGGGATTTAGAAAAACGAGTTCAGCTTCAGCCCCTTTGGCAAATAGATCTGAGTCGAAACCGATAATTTGTCTAGGCATGACGGTCAATTTTCTAACTACATCGAGCAGTGACATCTTCTTATCAGACAGCATTTTCCACACGGCGCCAAATGCGCTCTCCAGCCCGATCATCCCGCACGGTGCGTACTCGAACGGACTCTCTTTCTCTTCCACTGTGTGAGGAGCGTGATCGGTGGCGATGCAGTCAACAGTCCCATCTGAGATAGCACCGATCATTGCGTCACGATCGGCTTCGCTTCGGATAGGCGGCGCTACCTTCAGATTGGTATCGTACGTCTGAAGAGCTGAATCGTCAAAGTAGAGATGGTGCGGAGTCACTTCGGCAGATATATTAACGCCATTCTCTTTAGCTCGGCGAATGGCATGGACAGATTTCTCTGTACTTACATGTGGAACGTGAATTCTCCCGCCAGTATATCCCGCTACCTGCAGATCCCGCTCTACCATAATTGACTCGCTTACATCAGGAATTCCAGCCAATCCCAGCCTAGTTGACCACCGACCTTCATTCATCTGTCCGGTCCCACGGAGGTCTACATCCTCTGCGTGGTTGATGATAGGAACGTCAAACTGCGCGCTGTACTCCAGTGCCAAGCGCATCACTTCACCATCGGTGATGGGAATTCCATCATCGGAAAAAGCGACAGCTCCAGCTTTTACCATTTCCCCCATTTCAGTCATCTCTTTCCCATTCTGACCGACAGTCACGGCTCCGATGGGATACAATTGAATGGGAAGATCCTCAGCTTTTTCAGCAATGAAGCTGATGGATTCAGGGCTGTCCAGCGGCGGATTGGTGTTGGGCATAACGCAGACGGTAGTAAATCCTCCGGCTAGAGCAGCTTGTGAGCCGGTGACGAGTGTCTCCTTGTCTTCCCTTCCCGGTTCGCGGAAATGAGCATGAATGTCACAAAAACCGTGAGTAACGACTGCGCCATTTGCATCCAGTTCATCAACACCGTCAGCCGATATACTTTTACCCACATCATTAATCTTGCCATTCTTCAGCAGAATTTCGCCTGCGAATTCCTTCTCAGCGAATGGATCGAGAATTGTGCAATTGGTTATTTTTACTGATTTGGGTAATTGTTTTGTTTTCACGCCTCTCCCTTCTCTTGCTTTTCTCCCAAAAGATGGAACAATACCGACATCCGGATTGCAACACCGTTCAGCACCTGATCCAAAATAATTGCATTGTCGCTGTCAGCCACATCGCTGTCGATTTCCACACCGCGGTTCATTGGACCGGGATGCATAATGGTCAACTCCTTGTCTAGAGCCTCCACTCGCTCTCGAGTAATTCCATAAAGTGAACGGTATTCTCTAATGGAAGGGATATAGTGTACTCCCTGCCGTTCCCTCTGAATACGAAGAATATTCACAGCATCTGCCCATTTCAGAACTTCGTCCAAGTTGTAGCTCACATTCACTCCGAGCTCATCAATATTCACCGGTATCAGTGTTGGTGGGCCGCATAAAGTGACCTCAGCACCCATCGTTTTCAGTCCGATGATGTTAGACATTGCCACTCGGCTATGCGAAATATCACCAAGAATGGCAATTTTTAGTCCATCCAGTTTGTCAAACGTCTCCACTAGACTCATCATGTCTAGCAATCCTTGCGTCGGATGCTCATGAGTGCCGTCACCGGCGTTGATGACTACAGCGTCCACAAATTTAGTTAGATGAAGTGGAGCACCCGGAACCGGATGTCTCATGACGATGCCGTCAATTTTCATCGCTTCGATGTTCTGCGCAGTATCCTTGAAGCTCTCCCCTTTCTTTAGACTGCTGGAGGAAGCAGAGAAGTTCACCGTGTCGGCTGAGAGCCGTTTCTGTGCCAGTTCAAAGGAAATACGTGTACGTGTGGACGCTTCAAAAAAGAGATTAACGATAGTCTTCCCTTGGAGCGTCGGTACTTTCTTAATGGGACGATCCAAAACTTCCCTGAAGGTGAAAGCAGTGTCAATCAGTGTCTGAATGTCTTCACGCGGAATTCCTTCTAATCCCAGAAGGTGTCTATTCTTCAAAGATCCCATCAGTCAAATTTCTCCAGGTAAACTGTATCCTTTCCGTCAACTTCATTCAGCAGGACATAGACATGTTCATTATCAGCGGTAGGTACGTTCTTTCCTACAAAGTCGGCTTTAATTGGCATCTCCCTGTGACCTCGATCCACCAGCACAGCCAGCATGACTCTATCCGGGCGGCCGAAGTCTATAATCTCAGAAAGTGCAGCTCTAACAGTACGTCCGGAATAGAGTACATCATCAGCGAGGATGACTGTCATTCCGTCGATAGTGAAAGAGATGTCTGTCCCTTTCACTTCCGGTGCAGCGAGGCGCTCACGGAAATCATCACGATAAAACGTAACACCCAGAAAGCCAATTGGCATTTCGACTCCAGAAATCTCTTTTAGCTTGGCAGCAAGACGTGTGGCAATAAACTCACCACGAGTACGAATGCCGATCACCGCTAATTTTCCTGGATCGCCCGCCTGCTCAAAAATTTCGTGAGCCATGCGAGTCAGAGACTTTTCGATTCTCTCTCGATCTAAGATTTCTCTCTTGTATCTGTTCTTTCCCATAAAAAAATCCTCCCCGAGAAGGGAGGATCGCCTCAGCAACATCTTTAGATAATTGATGAAGTCCTTACCTTCTCACTGGAACGGTTTAAAGGACTATTTAACTAGAGCGAAGTTAAAGCAGTTTGTGAGCGATTCAAAAGTATTTTCGTTTAATTCCCAGGCAGTTGCAAAACACAGGGTAATTCAAAATCTCACGGACGAGTCTGTTCGTACATTTCAACAATCAGACTGGATGCCTTCCTTAAATCCTCATCATTGGAAATCAGGCATACACAGTCCGATTTTTCCTTGTTAAACCACGATTTCTGCCTTTTGGCGTATTGACGAGTCCTCAGATTGATTTGTGCCACCATTTCGTCGAAATCCAACGTATCGTCAAGATGAGACATTATCTCGCCATAGCCAACACTGTCCATAGGATGAGCTTTTCTGGAAAATCCTTTTTCAAGTAACGCTTTCACTTCATCAATCCAGCCGTCAGCAAACATCTCATCTATTCGACGACAAACGCGCTTTTCCAACCACTCCATTTCCGGATGAATATAAGCGACAAATAGCGGAAGGGAATTGGAAGTCGCTTCTACTTGACGACGGTAATGTTCCGTAGGCGGTGATCCTGTTAATTCAAGAATCTCCAGAGCTCTGATTAGACGCTTATGATTATTCGGATGGACGATCTCAGCATACTCTGGATCGACTTTCTTTAACTCAGTTAAAAGAACGTCAGCTCCTTCCTTCTCCAACCGTTTCGTCAGTTTCTCTCGAACGATTAAATCAGTCGTGCTATCTTCAAATATTCCCTTAGTGATCGCACGAAAGTAGAGTCCGCTTCCGCCGCAAATGATAGAGAGATTTCCTCGTGATGTAATTTCGTTGACTTTCTTTTCTACGAGATGGCTATACTCTCCCGCAGAGATACGTTCACCCGGCTCACGAACGCCGTAAAGATGATGTGAAATTCCATGCTGCTCCTTTTCTGTCGGCTGGGCAGTACCGATGGCCATATGACGGTAAATCTGGCGAGAATCGAGACCAATCACTTCTCCGCCAAGACGTTTTGCTATTTCAACTGCGACGCCGGTTTTACCAACGGCAGTAGGACCTACAATGCATATACTTAGTGATTTCATAGCAGTGAAATATAGCTACCTTTAATGTCATCAGCCAAAAGATGTCATTGAAACATGCAATCAATTCTTGACTTGTAAACTGTCTGAGTGTAGTATCTTATAGACAAAGAAGATGGTTTTATTGAAATAATTTCACATAGAGGAAATCTGAAGTAAATGAGAAAACTTGATATTGTCTTTATATCTACACTCATTCTCATCGTCTCTTGCAGTGAGAAAGAACCTACTGAGATAGATTCGACTGAGGAAGAATACCCTGAAGAGGTCACTGTCAATATGATTTCTGATACTGATGGGTACTCGTATGTTTGCCGTCCTGCTGGAGAAGGACCTTTCCCGACTGTGCTGTACAGTCATGGTGGATTGGGGACTGCCATTGGAGGCAACCTGGAAGGTACGTGCATGGCTCTTGCGGAAGCAGGTTATCTGGCTCGTGCAGAAAAGCGAGACACGACAATATCACTAGCTGGACACCTTAACGAGGTGCTTACTTCTCTCGATTCACTGCTGTCACACGAGGATGCCAATACAGACAAAATCGGAATAATGGGATTCTCCCGCGGGGGATTATTGACACTTCAAGCTGGAATTGCAAGAAATAACCAAGTTCACGCTATCCTCCTATTATCTCCTGCCCCTGGAGGAGCTTACGATGCAGATTCATTGACAACTCTTCACACGACATTAGAAGAAGCATCAGAAATCAATGCGCCTGTATTGATTCTGGTCCCGGAAAATGACCTCTATCAGGCAAATCATGTACAGCTTGCATATGACGTTCAAGATTCACTCGAGGCAGCTGAAAAAGTTAATTCCCTCATTTTATACTCTGCTTATGATGCAGATGGAGATGGGATTACATTCTATGATTTTGGTCTCGACGGCGAGGATGGAACAGATGATGCTGGTGAGGGAAACGGTGAAAAAGATGAAGGTGAGAATTTTGATGAAGATGACGACGGCCACGAATTATTCTGGGAAGTCCGGGAGCCTTACTGGAGTGATGTATTAGAATTCCTTGACGAAAAGATTGGAGAGTGAAAACCCTCAGCGCCACAATTAATTATTCATATAAATAAGCATATCCTTCATCATTCACCTCGAAACAAGCATTGAACTTTTTCCAGTTAACTGACTGATTAGCGGTAAACATCATAAAAACTGCACCGTCATGAAAAATGATGTCAGGTACACTCCCAGCAAATGTTTCAAATCCGGTGATTGGATAGAAATCTGTTCCGTTATCAGTACCCGCCAACCCTACCATGTGGTTCGTGGGTTGTGAACAATCTCCACTATCACAATAGTGATATGCAAAAAGGTACTGAAAACTTGTGTCAGCTGTTGTGCAGTCTCCTTCGTTCCAAGGCCAGGGAATAATTGAAGGATCAGCATAATCTCTCTCTTCGCTGTCGTCGTGAATCGTGATTTCAGTAAAGTTTGAATCCGTAGGACCAACAAATGATATACCATCACTACTAATTCCTTTACTTATGCCGCCCCCTGTAGTCACAAAAAGTCCAAACTCGTTTTCACCAAAGTGAATGCCCGAAGGTACACCACCCTGACCATCACTGGCTAACCCCTGTTCTTCAAAGGTATTGTCCAATTCACCATACGTATAGACGCGTACGCTTTGGCCTTCTGACACATAAAGAAAATAGGTACCCATCCCATCAGTAATGATGTCAGGATCACTGAAAGTACCTGAGCTGATTTCCTTCTCTACTCTGTCTCCATCTATGACGTACATGCTGTCATTGGAAAGTACCGTAACAGCTGACCGAATATACTTTGTGCAGGGGTAATCATCTTCACCATCATCATCTGAATCTGGGCATCCTGCGGGGTTAGATCCTATAATTCCAGGAAGATAAAACAAGATGAGTTCTCCTGTGATTGGGTCGTTGATGAGGGATGGATCCACAAAGTTCCCCTCTACAATCGTAAATTCATATTCCTCTTCAGTTTCCTCCGGTTCAGTGGCCTCATCTTCACAGGAAGTTAAAATCAATGCAGAACTTACCAACAGTAACACAACACACCTACAATAGCTCCAATTCATGACTATCTCCTTTCCGCCAGCTCAACCAGCACCCCGCCCGCACTTCGGGGATGAACAAATACCACCAGATATCCTTCAGCACCTACGCTCGGTTCATCCTTGACCAGTTCCACGCCAGCCGCTTTTAACTCAACTATAGCACTACGAATATCATCCACCTGCAGGCAGATATGGTGAATTCCAGGACCTCGCTTCGCCAAAAATTTCCCGACGGGAGAATCTTCGCTCAGTGCGGATAGCAGCTCCACTTTGCCGCTTCCTGTATCGAAGATATCGGTAACCACACCTTCTGATTCAACAGTCTCCGTAGTCCGATGGGAAATTTTCAATACCTCCCGCCAGAACGGCGCAGATTTATCCAGCGATTCCACTGCAATTCCGATATGCTCAATTCCTAAAATCTTCATGCCAACTCTTCCTCCATAGGCTCGGCTACACTTTCGCGAAGTGTAACTCCCAATCCTGGACCGTCTGGGAGAGTCAGCTTCCCACCATCCACTGTTGCGCCGAGGTAAGGGTCGTTGCTGATCAGGATATGTCCATCCAGATCGGCGTAGTCCACCAGAGGTGAAAGATGTGTCGCTGTTGAAATTGCCACCGATGTCTCAATCATGCAGCCCAGCATAATCTCCAGGTCCAGCTCACGAGCCATCTGAATCATCTTGAATCCCTCCCGCACTCCACCGCATTTCATCAGCTTGATGTTGATGCCGTGAAAAGCGTCGGCAAGCTCGGGGATATTGCGGGAATCGAGACAGTTTTCGTCGGCGATGATTTTCAGTGGTGACTGCTCCTTTAGTCGGGCGGTTGATTCTAAATCAGAAGAAGGCAGTGGTTGCTCCACAAATTCCACGTTTTTCGTCGCCAGCCAGTCACACATCTCCAGAGCCGTCTCTAAATCCCACCCTTCGTTGGCGTCCACCCGCACCACTTTGTCAGTACAGTCGCGAATAGTCTCTATAATAGCGCGATCGTCATCAGTCCCGAGCTTGACCTTTAAGATAGGATACTGCTCGGCTTCAGTCACTTTTTGACGAATTACGTCAATACTGTCTATCCCAATTGTATATGAAGTAAGTGGTGTCTTCTCGGGAAGTGCTCCCAAACGATCATAGAGCGGCTCACCGTGGAGCTTACCCCACAGATCGTGGGCCGCTGTATCTAGAGCCATGGAAAATGACCGACAGCTGTCTGCTTTCGGAAGAAGCTGATCTAACCAGTCATCCAATGAACCGGAATCGTCCAAATCGTTTATGTCAAACGTCAATGCAAGCTTAAGCAGACGATCGAACGGCTCACCGTAGCGGTTCATTGGAACAGCTTCACCCACGCCAGTAATACCATCTTTCGTCAAGTACACGAAGATTATGTCGTAATAATCGTGAGAACTCCGGGCAATGGTAAACGTGTGCCTTAGTCGGATACGATAGGTAGAGTAGTGAAATTCCATTGTCGGAATGTAGGGTTACCGGGACGAAAAAGTCCAGTCCGCAAGATTCTATGAAATCTTCCGTTACCTAATAAGCGAAATGACATTTTCGGCAATTGTTGTCATATCATTTCTAACAGGATCGGTTGTTGGAACCTGAAATTTCTCCTCAAATTCCTTAACTCTTTCCACAGCCGTTTTCTCATCGAAAAGCGGAGTCATGAGACTTATCCCCACCAGTTCTGTCGGGCGGAAGGGTTCTAGGAGCTTCAAATAAATATCCAACACCAGATGGAAAGGTGTCATGGGATAACCGAATGTATCCAATTTTCTGTCCGGCTCGTGGCACATGAGGAGCATCTCTGGCATGCAGCCATGTAAAAGTCCTACGGTTACTCCAGAATACGCCATATGGTTAACGCTTCCCTGCCCTTCCACGATAACGACATCGTGACCCGGCGCAGCTTTATCAATTTCTGCTTCAATAGTGCCTGCCACAAAATCGCTTACCACAGCATCCACCGGCACACCGAATCCACCTAGAAGAATGCCCGTTTGTCCTGTCCCAACGAAGGCGGCTTTCACTCCTCTTAATTCCAGTTCCATCTTCAACTCCCACGCCGCTGTCATCTTGCCGGTATCGCAATCGGATCCGACTGTAAGAAGAACAGGTGTTTTACGTGTTTGCCACGAACCTTTGGAGAATGGCAGTGGATCGGGCGGCTTGCGCAGATCCCAAATATGCACACCTTTTTTCGAAGCAAGATCATTGAACTCGATATCATCGGAGAGAAAGGAATGGAGACCGGCTACTACATCCAGTCTATTCTCAATAGCCATCAAGATCATCTCGCGCCACGATTGTGGAAGCTGACCACCAGGTGGAGCTGTACCTATTAGGACTGCATTTGGATCGTACTGCAATGCATCCTGCAAGGAGGCAACCACCGGAATATCATCGCCGATTCCCAAAACTTCAGCAGCGGTCTTAGCGGTTGACTTGGAGTCCACAACACACACTACTTCTTCTGGACGGTAACGGATAATTGCATTGCCGGTCTTGGATAGAATATAGTCGAAAGCACCTTCAGCAAGGATAGCGTACTTAGGCACTATTTTACCCGTAGTAGAAATCTATAAAGCGCCTGAACAGTTTCTTAATTATAGGAGATACAGGAAACCACCACGGCTCTTTTTTCAGACCAAGCCGATCCTCCAGAACAGACTGAATAAAAGCAAAACTTCGGATCCCTTCTCTCCCTTGAAGTCGCCCTAAACCGCTCATTCCGACTCCGCCAAACGGGAGGCTGACCGTCAGATAGTTTGTGAGGACGTCATTGATGCAAATATTGCCGGCACGAATCTCACTCGCCATCTTCCGGGCTTTCCTTAAATCTCGAGTAAAAATAGACGCATTTAAGCCAAAATCGAGGGCATTGGACTTTTCCACAGCTTCCCATTGATCCTTCACGGTGTGAACTGAGAAGACAGGACCGAAAATTTCTTCCGTCATTAAACTAGATGACTCATCAGGATCCATAATCACTTTAGGCTGTATGTACAGATTGTCCGATTCTCCAGACTCACCGAGCATCTTCAATATTTTTTGTTTCTGCGCCGGACTAATGACTGGTCCCAAATCGCCATCTGATGTTTCAGTAGAGAGGGTTGTCTCTTTCGTCAGTTCTTGAATTCGCTCCACGAACCGGTGAGCTATTTTTTCCTCCACAAATATCCGTTCTACAGAGATACACGTTTGTCCGGCGTTTTGGAATCCGCCCCAGACAGCGGCTCTGGCAGCGCGCTCCAGATCAGCATCTTCCAGCACGATCATGGCATCCTTTCCGCCCAGTTCAAGAATAACCGGCTTGAGCTGCTGGGCGCAAGCGGTAGCAATCTTCCTACCTACTGCCACACTTCCAGCGAAGCAGATAAGGTTTGTCTGCGATGACTCAACAATTTTGCTCCCTACATCTCCTCTGCCGATTGCAACTTGGAGGAGACCTTCCGGAAAGCCAGCTGCATCAAAGATTTCCTTCAGTTTCAGCGCAGTTAGTGGCGCCAGTTCAGAAGGCTTCAGGATTACGCCATTCCCTGCCATGAGCGCCTGGACAACAGGTCCCGCCGCTAAGATCAGTGGGTAGTTCCACGGTGAAATAACTCCCACAATTCCGTGAGGGCGATATTCTACTTTTGCTTTCTTGTGGAGTAAAAAACTGGAAGATCGTTTCTGAGAAGCCAGCGCCAGAGGTCCCTCTTTCTCAACGAATCTCATTATCTCTGCAGTCGTCATTATCTCTACAATACCGTCGAATTCGGTTTTTCCTGTCTCTTGTCGGAGCAGCTCCATCACCTCATCCATCCGGGCGATAAGAGTCTTGCGCACTGCGCATAAAGCAGTGGCTCTTTCCGTTAGTCGTTTCGACTGCCAATCGGGAATAGCTTTTTTTATTTTTGTAAGGTGGGCTTCTACTTCGCTGTCTGAAGTGGTGGGAACAGTCCCAATAATCTTGTTTGTAATGGGATTAATACTGTCGAGATTTTCTGAGGAAGCGATATTCATTCAGGCGACAGCCTAGCGCTTCCAAAATGCTCGACTGAATAGAACTATAACGGTAAATACTTCTAATCGGCCTAGGAGCATGCAGAACGAAAGCAGCCATTTTGCCAGTCCCGGCAGAGCTGCGTAGTTTTCCGTTGGGCCCACATCTCCCAGCCCGGGGCCGATGTTACCGATAGATGCAGCCGTGGCACCAATAGCTGTAACCAAATCAATTCCCATGGCTGTCAACATAAGGGAAGTAAAGACGAAAGCCGCCACAAAGAAGAGAAAGAAACTGAGCGTGTTTCTGATGATATCATCAGAGATTAGACGTCGCCCGACGCGAACGGGAATCAACGCTTTTGGATGAAGAAGACGTTTGGCTTCAGAAAGACTGTACTTCGTAATTGTCATAATCCTGATGATTTTCATACCACCTCCAGTTGAACCGGCACAACCGCCAATAAACATCATTAAAAAGAGCAGGAATTGAGCAAACCAACCCCATAGCTCATAATCGGCTGTTCCGTATCCAGTCGTGGTGATTATTGAAACAACTTGAAACAAGGAATCTCTAAATAAAGTATGAAGATGTCCTCCGTCACTGGTTTGAAGGAATTTGCTAATGAAAATCACAAATGTGAAAGATAGAATCAACCCCAAGTAAAAGCGAAACTCACCATCTCGGAAATAACTCTTCAGATCACCATGGATTCCTCTCCAATGAAGACTAAAATTAACTCCCGCCAAAAACATAAAGAAAATGATAACATATTCAAAATATACAGAGTCAAAACCGCCGACGCTGGCATTCTTAGTGGAAAAACCACCAGTTGCCATGGTCGTTAACATATGACACATGGAATCGAAAAGAGTCATGCCACCAAAATAAAGCATCAACATTTCTGCCAGACTGATACCAAAATAAACCATCCAGAGGATTTTTGCTGTTTCCTGAACGCGAGGTTTAATTTTATCCGGTACTGGCCCAGGTACTTCCGCTTTAAAAAGCTGTACACCTCCCACACCCAATAGAGGGAGGATAGCAATGCTGAAAACGATGATACCCATACCGCCAATCCATTGAATGAAGCTTCGCCAGAAAAGAACTCCGTGAGAAAGACTTTCAATTCCACGAGCACCACCTTCCTCGCCATAAGACATATCAATAATAGAAGCACCGGTAGTCGTAACACCTGACATAGATTCAAAAAAAGCATCGGTTATAGTCGGAATAGTATCAGTAAATAGGAATGGAAGTGCGCCAAACAGAGCGATGGCTAGCCAAGTGAAAGTAACCACTGCAAATCCGTCCTTAATACTCAACTGGACTTTGCCTCGAGTAAAGAACCAGAGAGGGAGTCCAAAAGTGATTGTCATGCCGGATGCCCGCAGAATACCTTCGAGATCAGGATCTCCATAATACCACGACCAAATCGCCGCCAACAGCATCGTCAATCCCAGCAGAGTAATAATTGCTGCCAAGACGTTCAGGACACTTCGTGTATGCATGTCAGTTTAGGAGAATAGTTTCTCTACTTGAGATATAAATTTAGGACGGGCAAACATCAATACAGTATCATCCTCAGTTAATTGAGTATCACCTGCTGCAATAGAAATGTGACCGTGATGATTCACTGCACCAACAATGCTCTGGACTGGAAAACCGACTTCAGCCAATGAAACTTTAGTTACTGGACTTCCCGGGGCAGGATTAAACTCAAGAGCTTCAACATCTATATCTTCGAAACTAGTGATTGAAACTTTTTGATCGCTCTTGATATACTCTAAAATTGCGTTAACTGTACTCATGTTCTTGCTGACGACAGAATCGAGTCCGATTACTTTCATGGCTGGGATGTAATCCGTGGTAGAGACGTGTACAATTGTTTGTGTAGCACCCAGATGTTTTGCCAGCAGGGATGACAGCAGATTGGTCTGCTCATTTTGTGTAACGGCGATAAAGCTGTCCAATTCTTCCATGTTTTCAGAACGCAAGAATTCAATATCCGTACCATCGCTATTAAGAACGAGAGTTTTTTCAAATGTGGTAGCAAGATGCTGCGCTTTACTCCTATCAATCTCTACTAATCTTACATCCAGATCATCCTGAAGCGCCTCTGCAACAGATCGACCAATTTTACCGCCGCCTAAGATCATCACATTTTCTGTTTCTTGGATTGGTTTTCCGACCATAGTCAATACATTCTTAACGGATGTTTTCTTGACTAAGAAATAACAGATATCATCTAAATCAAATTCAAAATCTCCATGAGGGATTATGGTTTTTCTTCCACGGAGAACAGACACAGCACTGAAGGAAAAATCACCATTCTCTTCTCGTAATTCCTTAAGTGTTTTTCCGTGGATAGGGCAGCCATTATCAAGACGGATGCCAATTAGTTGTAGACGTCCATCCTCGAAATCCACTACTGAAGTAGCGGACAGCTGCTGAACCAAACTGAGGATTTCTTTACACGCCGCTTTCTCGGGATGAATTACTTTGTCAATCCCAAATTTTTCAGGATGAATAATTGTGTCTTTTGTGGAATATTCAGTGTTTCGCAAGCGAGCGATGATTTTCTTGGCGCCAAGTTCGTGGGCAAGCTGTGAAGCGATCAGATTAACTTCGTCAATTCGTGTGACTGCAATGAGCATATCAGCTTTACCAACTTCTGCTTGACGAACCACTTCAGGGCTTGCACCGTCACCTTGAATGACCATAACATCAAGATTCTCACCGACTCGTGTACATTTTTCTGGTGAGATGTCGATGACAGTTGTATCGTAATTCTCTTCGCTCAGAGCTTTCGCAAGGTGGAATCCGACCTCGCCGGCACCAATAATTACAATTTTCATGAGTTAAGTCCTTCCTTCAGAATGATAATTATCTCTTTTTGGGGAAATTTCAAATTGTTAGCGCAACACAATCATTTTCATAGTGTGATAATTGGCACCTACTTTAAGGGAACAAAGATATTCTCCAGGTTCAACAAGATTTCCGTCATCTCCAACCCCATTCCAGAGGACAGTGTAAAAACCAGCCGGAACAACTCCTTTCCGCAGTGCTTTTACAGTATTACCCAGAATATCCATTACTTTCATGTTTACTAACGCATCCTCCGGAAGATCGAAATTAATACGAGTATCTCCACTGAAAGGATTGGGGTAATTCTGCTCCAGCTTAAACCTTTTGGGAAGAGTGGGAACGACGTAAATCACGCCATCAGAAACTCGTAAATTGATTTTTGTCCCTTTTGGTGAAGAGGCGACCATGTCTTTTACCATCAGTTTTACAGACTTTTCACGAGCTTTGGATGATAGCATTGGGATGGAGAGAATAGGCGTTTCAAGGTCAAGAGATTTTCCCTCCATACTAAAACCGATGACCTTCAACTCGTTAGAGTCTGCTTTAGACTTAAAAAAAATGTGATCATTAGAGAGTTCTGCAATAGGTGTTCCGAGAAATATATTAGGATCATTGAATTGGAGCGTGAATTGTAAACCGGCTATCTCCTCCTCAGAATCGATGCTAATCTGAAGCAGACCATTCTCATCTTCATCAAGAGACCAACGATGAACAAGTGTGATGTCAGTATCAAGATTGTCCTCAGCCAGGATTGGTGAGAGAAGAAGAGTAATTGTTACCGCGAAGTATATAAACCTCATAATCAATTCAGCTTAACTTGCGTGAAAGTACGGAATAACATCATCTAAGTCAAACTGTAGATGAATTGTCACAGTATTGAGATTTTATTCTCATCTTGTATATTTAACAACACAGGTCAGAAATGTTTCCTATTAATTCGTCCACACGATCTTTATCGTTGAACACATTAAATTTATCAGTTTCTATTGTCAGAATATTAAACTCAGATTGAGCTTCGTCAATCCAACGGTTATAAGCTACGTTTAACCGGTGGAGATATTCCGGTGAAACGCGCTTTTCGAAATCTCTTCCTCTCATAGCCAGACGAGTCATGAGTGTATCGGTGGATGCCTTGAGGTAGATAATAACTGACGGTTTCTGCAGATAAGAGGTCATTTCATTAAATAAGTCCCAATAATTTTCCCAGTCCCTGTGGGACATATTTCCCATCTCATGAAGAGACTTTGCGAAAATGACGGCATCTTCATAAATAGTGCGATCTTGAATCGCTGGACGATCTCCTAAAGCCATTTGACGTTGCGTCTGAAACCGTTTAGAAAGAAAATATACCTGAAGGTGAAAGCTCCAGCGAAGCATATCATCGTAGAAATCAGAAAGATAGGGATTGTCATCCACAGACTCATAAAACGGTCTCCAGTCAAGTCGCTCAGCAATTATATCGGTTAGGGTGGTTTTCCCCACTGCTATATTCCCTGCAATGCTGACGAAGGGTTGAGGAGAATCGTGTGAGTCATTCATGATGTAATTTCTCCTACAAGAATAAAACCGTTTCGTTCTATTAGACGAGCAAGTATAATTTTATTTGTGAAACTTGTACTTTGTTCTGTGGACTTCTCCATATTTACCATAGTCCGAAGATAATTCGGCGTCAAACCCGAATATGATCCATCCTCCCGCTGACTCTCGATTAGAACCGGCAGTGTCTGCCCTTCAAACCTCTGAGCATACTTCTTCTTCTTTTTAATTCCAATCTCCCTCAGGATTGCACTTCGCTCCTTCTTCACCGGCTCAGGCACTTGCTCCGTCATTCTTGCTGCCACTGTCCCTTCCCGGGGAGAATAGCGAAAAATATGGAGGTACGTGAACGGCAGTTCCGCTACCCGCTTTGCTGTTTCCTGAAACAGTTTTTCTGTCTCGCCAGGGTAACCCACAATCACATCAGTTCCGAGTGCCGTATCCGGCAGTATAGTTCTAATACGCTCTATCACTTCAAGGTATTCTTTAATTGTGTACTTCCTCTGCATGGCTTCCAATATTGTGTCGGACCCCGACTGGAGCGGTACGTGCAGATGCGGACAGATGTTTTCTCTCTCCTTCACCAAATGGAGTAAATCGTCAGTTATAGTATTCGGTTCGATTGAACTGACTCGAATACGCTCTAAACCGTCAATATCGCTCAAACCGGACAGGAGGTCGTGAAGATGGGTGATTTCTCCATTTTCGTGCCGATACGTCCCCACATTGATGCCGGTGAGTACAATCTCACGGAAGCCTTCGCCTACCAAACGTTTAGCTTCCTCGATGGTACTTATGTAACTGCGGCTCCGTGCTTTTCCCCTGGCAAACGGAATGATACAGTAGCTGCAGTAATAATTACATCCCTCCTGAATTTTTAAAAATGCTCGAGTACGTGTCGAAGAAGAGACAAATAGCGATTCATCATAACTGTCCATCTCACCACTCTCATTGACGAAAACCAGCGGCTCTCTACTGTCATTAATGCCATCAAGATGGTCGAAGAGATGGTGCTTCTCAGCTGTGCCAAGGATAAGGTTCACTCCCTCGATCGCTTTCACTTCCTCCGGCCGAATTTGAGCGTAGCAACCGGTGACTACAACTCTCCCGTCAGGAGATGCCTTAACCGCTTTCCGTACAGCTGTCCGACTTTTGGAGTCAGCCTGATTTGTCACCGTACACGTGTTAATGACCGATATATCGGCAGATTCGCCAAATGGTACAATATCGTAATCTCGCTGGACAAATTCTCGTTGGATAGCGTTTGTTTCCGATTGATTCAGCTTACACCCCAGCGTGTGCAAACTTGCTTTCATTCGATTATTCTCTTTAAACATGAGTTCTTACTTCTGGAATCAAATGACACGCAACCCACCTTCCATTATCTGTTTCTATAGGCTTTGGATAGTTGGTTGCACATTCTGAAGCTGTTTCGCCTGCAGCATCTTTCGCCAGTGAACATCTGGGATGAAAGTGACATCCGGAGGGTAGATCGGCAGGATTCGCCACTTCTCCCAACGTGACCCCTTCCCCTCTAGCGGATGCCATGAGCGCTTGCGTATATGGATGGAGCGGGTCATCTGCGACTTTCTCTGTCTCACCTAACTCCACAATTTTACCGGCGTACATGACAGCAATTCGGTGTGCAATTTGTCGGACTACGGCGAGATCGTGCGAGATGAATAGATAAGCCAACTGTTTCTCCCGCTGTAGCTTTGTGAGAAGATTCAATATTTGCGCTTGGACGGAAACATCGAGAGCGGATACTATCTCATCACAAATGATAAGCCTCGGCTCTACAGCGAGGGCCCTAGCAATACCGATCCTCTGACGCTGTCCGCCGGAAAATTCGTGAGGATAGCGGTGAGCTTGCTCAGGCGACAATTCCACCATTTGAAGCAATTTTGCCGTCCTCCCGGCTACTTTCTCCGGAGGTACAATCTGATGCTGTCGCAACACTTCGCCAATAGCTTCACCGACGGTCATCCTCGGATTGAGTGAGCTGAATGGATCCTGAAAGATGAGCTGGACGTCTCGGGCGGTCTGAATTTTCTCTGAAATAGGTTCTCTGTCGAATAACACTTCGCCTCCGGTGGCAGACTGCAGCTTCACTACTGTTCTTCCGAGCGTTGTTTTTCCGCAGCCGGATTCTCCGACCAGTCCAAGCGTCTCACCGGGATGAATGTCTAGCGATACGCCATCCACGGCTCTCACTTCACCCACTTTACGGCGGAGAAGTCCACGCTCGATGGAAAAGTGAACTGAAAGGGAATCTATCTGGAGGAGTGGTGAATCAGACGATATGGTCATGAAATCTGAATTCGGCTCTGGTCGCCGATGAGAAGGCGATGACTTTTCGGCTTGGCGGAACCTCGTATCACTTCGGCATCGTACCCGATGAGTGACGATTCAATACGCGTTTGAACATCAATTATGGACGTCCGTTCCATGAGAATGGAATATTCTAGCTCACTACCGATAATTCGACATCCGTCAGCAATGGCTGTGTGAGGTCCGATGTATGCATTTTCCACTACCACATCTTTCCCAAGAATCGCCGGTCCGCGAATCGTACTGCCGATAACTTTCGATCCCTCTCCAATGGAAACTCGCCCGGTAACATTGGAATTCTCAATGGTTCCATTCCGCTCTTCCTGCAAATTGTCGAGAACGAGTCGGTTCGCTTCCAATAAATCGGACGCCTTTCCGGTGTCTTTCCACCAGCCGGTGATTTCGGAAAAAGTTACGTTCCGACCGTTGTCGAGAAGGTACTGATGAGCGTCAGAAATTTCAAGTTCGCCCCGGGCGGACGGCTCGATATTGTTCACCGCCTCGAAAATGGAGCTGTCGTAGAGATAAATCCCGGTGACTGCAAAAGAACTTTTCGGCTCGGTTGGTTTCTCTTCCACTCCGATAATTTTATCACCTTCAATTTCGGGTACACCGAATCGTTCCGGATCAGACACTTTGCTCAATACGAGGTGACAATTGGAGCCGTTGGACTCGAACTCGTCGATAAATTTCCGGATACCACCTACCAGGATGTTGTCGCCGAGATAAAATATGAAATTTTCATCACCTATGAACGGCTGAGCAATTTTAACGACGTGAGCCAATCCCAGCGGAGCTTCCTGGGGTATGTACGTAATTTTGAGCCCAAGATCACTTCCGCTTCCAAACTCACCCTCAATCTCGGTATCGCCTTGATTGACAATGATACCCGCTTCGGTAATACCGGCTTCCGCCGCAAATTCCAGAGCATAAGAGAGCATAGTGCGATTTGCGATGGGAATCAGATGCTTATTCTTGGTGTGAGTAATGGGTCGAAGGCGGGTTCCGTGACCACCAGCGGTGATGAGTGCTTTCAATCTACCGACCTTCGTCTAAACCTTGCTTGCTCAAAATGTCTGCCTTTTTATTTTGCTCTCTGCCAACGTGCTTAACTTTCCAATCGTCATACTCAGCCAGCTGCTTAGTTACTGTATCATACAATTTCCGAATCCGTTCGTTCTTCACTTTGTACTCGAGATTGATCTGCTTCACCATAAGCTCACTGTCACTGAAAACTTGAATCTGGCTTCCATTTAGCTCTTTCCCAATTTTTAACCCTTCAATGAGTGCACCGTATTCAGCTTCATTGTTCGTCGCTTTACCGATATTTTTGCTGAACGAAAAAAGCTCACCCTCCACATCACCGCCATCAAGATAAAAGATACCGCCAATTCCGGCTGTCTCAGCTTTCAGATCGGCTGCTCCGTCCACATAAAGAATTAAGCTAACTCCCGATTTCTGTAAGAATAACTTGTTGTACAGTGCATCCAGATCTTCGGTTGACAATTCAGGATGACGTTCCAATACATCTGCTATTACTTCGGGTGAAAAGAGGTGATGCAGAAGTTCTATTTCTCGTTGATTTAATGTCTTCATTATGGCGGAAAAGTTAGAGCCGAACAGTTCATTTGACAAACGGATTGTTGGTTCTTTTCGCAGGGCACTCTTCCCAGTAATAGCACCAGTTACAGAGGGGAGTCTGTACTGATCGAAAAGGTCCGCCGTTCGCCACAGTTTTACGGATAGTGTCAATCTTCTGCTTCGTCTCATTCTCAAGCATTTCAAGCTGAGCGTCATCTCTTCTCGACTTAACTGTATCGCCAGTTCGGACAAAGTGCCACACCAGCTGGACATCCTCCACATCACTCTTGAGTTGCTTCAATCCGAGATGATAGAGTGCCAATTGGCGATCCTTGTCGGCGGCAGCTTGCGACATACGCCTCTTAGACGTCTTGTAATCGTGAATCTCCCACTTACCGTCTCCATCATGTTGAAGTCTGTCAAGAACACCTTTGATGGAGTAATTCTCATCGCTACCCAAATTAAATTCGATCACCTCTTCCACTCCGACAACGGGCTCATTGAATGGATGATATCTCCGATAGTACCATGAGAGACTTCTCTCCCCCAACGGACGATATTCATCCCGACGCATGTAGCGATTGACGAATACGATTTGATCGTGCCATTTTGATTCCCAAATATCGTTATAGAAATCTAAAACTGCATCAAATGTAGGTATGCTCCCTTTGAGCACTTCTCTGTACAGAAATTCCAACGCTTCGTGAACTCGTTTGCCAACAAACGCCTCGATGCTGTCTTGAGGTTTTTTGATCTCATCGAGATAATAGAAACGGAACTGAGATGGACATTTCTCGAAAGATGATAAACTTGAGTGAGAAAAAGGACGTGAAAATGTTAATTCAGATGTCATTAGTCACTTCCATATGGAAAATAAGGCTCTCCGAGCTCGTAATCGCCAAAACCGTTCCGATCAATAAACAAAAATGATCTGCTAATCTTGTAATAGTGCCAACGCTGATATGCGCGTCCATCAATTCCATGAGGCGTATACTGAATATCATCAGGCATACCGAATAAAACGTAAATCATTCCCATAGACGACTTCCATCCATCTTGAAAAGAACCAAACTTTTCATTAGCTAGTTCAATCCGCATATAATACTCATTCATCAGTTCATTTTTGGAAGTGCCGGGAGAAGGATCTTTACTGTCCCAAAATTCACGAAACAACCTTTCCTTCTCCTCACTTTTTGCTTTAATCATCTTACGATACGTTTTGCTGGAAGCGATATATCTAATTTGTTCGATAGCCGCATCGAGATCCTCAACATGAGATGAAAGACCTCTCCATTTTACTTCGACCAACAGTTCACTTTCTGATTTGTTACCGTCTTGACTTAGAACTGCCTCTATCTTGAACCGTTTATTAGAAACGTGTTCTGCCGGTAAATACATCACACCAGAAATAAACGTACCATCGCTGACACCCTTTACCAACTCTTCAGCAAGCATATCACCATCTGGAGTTACCGATTTAATTGTAATGGTATAATCGCCTGGATTGAGTCGAGCAATATAGAAGATGTTCAGGGTGGAATCTTTCCCACTTATTTTCGGCGGAATGATTGGGACTCCCTGTGGAAATTTATCATGAACAAGCTTCTGATTAATAAGCAAAAGATCACTTAGCACAACTTTACCTTTAAATCTGTCCAGTTTGAGTTCTACACTCTTTTTGCCCGTTTTGTGAGTATCAAGATCTGTCACCTCAATTTTACAGTTGTATTCACCGAGAGATAAAACGAAAGATCGAATTTCTAGATCAAGCGGTTTCCTGGCGATAGTTTCGTCATACTTGTCTGTTTCAATCCGCCTTTTCCATCTCTTTTGAATCACCTGTTGTTCTTCATCATCATAGATGATCACTGCTGTCTCAAACTCTGCGACGAAAATCGAACCTTGCTTAAGGAACTGAATAGAAGCGTAAGGGATTTTGATAAGAACATCTAATCTGACTGAATCTGCTGAAGCTTCGGGATAAACCGGAGTAGAGACGTCAAACTGAGGTACACCTAAGTCACTCCCTCTCTTCCTTTTTTGCGGGAATATGACAGAAATACCAATTAACAATATTAACGGTAATAGTCGTCTCATTCGAAATACCTTTTCCAATCGAACAGTGAAAGACCGGATGGAGTTCCGAACCAAATATAATCTTCACTAGAAGTGAGAGCGTACACTTTATTGCTTGGCAGTCCATCTTTCTTTGAAATGTGTGTTAACTCAAAATTTTCAAGGTTGACTAGATAAACTCCACCTAAGAAAGCTGCCCAGAGATAATGAAGGCCACTTTCAGGACTCGCAGTAACTTCCAAGTCCATGAACTGATGGCCGACAAGTCTTCCGGCACCTTTCAATCTTGTCCAACTGTCTAAGCTGTGGTTGTAAATGAGGATTCCATACTCATCGCCGAAATATACGTCATCACCGTAAGATGAAATGGCTATCTTTCGCGAATGCAGCTCCACAAGATTAAAATATTCATCATTTGAATTAGGTAAGTCACTAAACGTCTCCAATTCATTTCTGGACGATGTCCACTTCCAGAGATTATTCACTCCCCAAGAAATCCAAAGTGATTTTCCGTCGAAATGAAGTTCATGAATCTGAGATCCTCTTACAGCATCGCCGATCTCCCACGAACTTTTTCTACGAGTGGACGGATTCAATTTGACGATACCGTAAGATGATCCAGCGTAAACATAGTCGCCGTCAAATGCCAAGGAATAAACTGATCCTTCCAGTTGCGATCGGCTTTCATTGACCTCATACCATGAATTTTTCTTTTTATTGAAAATCTGAATATCAGAAGTTGTACCAAACCAAATCTCTTCATCGATGACAATAGACGAAAGAATCTGATCAGAACCAAACATGATTTCCTTCCCTTTTCGGAAAAGATCCCAGTAACCACGTTCGTAATCAAATCGGGTGATACCGGAACTGTTGGAATTAGAAGAATTGCCTCCCATCCAAAGATAGGAAGCATCGTGTAACAGAACTGTAGCGTTTGTTTGAGCCGGACCAAAGTACAAAGGCTCCAGTGTCAGCATTTGCGGATCGGCATAGAAAACCGGACCGCCAAATGTCCCGACCCAAATGTCTCCGAAGCGATCTTGAAAAACTGTAGATATTGTCACTTCTTCGAAGTTAGGACCGTTCAACTGATTACCGTGAAAAATCCATCCACCGGTTGCAGTGTATCCGTCGAAAACTTCCCTCCAGTCAGTGATGCCATCATTCACAGCACTCCCCCATGTGATTTCTTTATCAGGAAGAGTGGCGTAAGGAGAGATGAGAAAGCCGGATAGTCGGTCAACCTTCATCACTTGACTGCGAGTGACACACCAGAGGTAATCAGAAGTAGAACCAATGCGTTGAATTTTCTCGCCGGGGCGCATTCTGAGAAGATCTGCTGATGCGAGATGCCAGCGTGCTCCTCCATCAAGTGAATAATTCAATCCTTTAGAAGTAGATGCCCACAATACTTGAGTGTTAAAATCAAAGTGTACCGCTATGATATTCTCCCCGGCGATACCTTGTGACTCTGTAATGGGATCATCCCAATAACGACCGAAAAGATGATATCTCATGATGCCGCCATTGGTTCCGAAATAGATATACTCGTTCCCTTCAGTAATGGAGTTAGTGAGCTGGACATTCTTGAAAGTGACCCAATCCCACGGTTCGTAATCCACTCCTGACTGAGCAAAAATTGACGTTAATGAAATAACTACAAAAAAGAGACATTTAAGCAACGTCTTATGAATTGTGATGATTAATAATTTCGTGGAGTTTTCCTTTCGTTACAGGAACTACCCCGACTTCTTCGCAGACAGTTCCAGCTGCATAGTTAGCCAGTTCTGCTGCTTCCTTGAAATCGCCCCCACTTAAATACGTTAGTGCAAAGGTTGCGATAACAGTATCTCCGGCCCCTGAAACATCATGTACACTTCTTGCCCGAGTTGGAATTCGGTGGAGTCCATTAGAATCGAAAAGTGAAATACCGTACTCTCCTCTAGTGATCATTAGACAATCGCACTTCAATTGATCAAAAAGTTTCGAACCAACTGCATTTATGTTATCGTCGGAAATTTCTAAGACACCAGCTGCCTCAGCAGCTTCCGAAGAATTCGGTTTTACTAAAGTTACACCGGTATAATCGAAGAAATGTTCCCTCTTTGGATCAACAAAAACAGGAATGTCTTTCGAAGAAAATATTTCTATAAAAGATGCAATTAAATCACTGTGGAAAAATCCTTTATCATAGTCCTCAAGAATTACGCCATCAAACTGTCCTATCTCTTTCTTTAATTGATCGAGTAGAGTCAAACGATTTTCTATTTTTATTTCTGAATGATTCTCCCAATCTGCTCGGACAACCTGTTGTCCTCCGGCGATGATACGAGTTTTTACTGTGGTAGAATGAGAAGAATCTGTCTGGCAGAGAGTTGTGTTGATTCCTTTCGCCTTCAAAAGCTCCATCAAGGTATTACCGTCTCGATCGTCGCCTATCGCCCCTGCAAGAGAGACTTTAGCACCAAGAGACTTTAGATTTGATGCAACATTCGCCGCACCGCCAGGATTGCTGCTCGATTCATGGATATCTACTATTGGAACAGGCGCTTCAGGTGACATTCGTTTTACATCACCCCAGAGATAGTTGTCCAGCATTATATCACCCACGACCAAAATATTTTTCTGGTCGAACTGCTTTTCTATTTCAAGATAACGGTTAATTTTCATCGCGAATCACTAAAGAATGTCCAGTCATTTCTTCAGGTATGGTCATTTCTAACAGATCAAGAATAGTTGGCGCAACATCTGCCAATCCTCCTCTCTTCCGTAATTTAACCCTCATCTCCTGATTGACCACATAAAATGGTACCGGATTCAGCGTATGTGCAGTATGAATCTCACCTGTAAGCTCATCTACCATCATCTCAAGATTCCCGTGATCAGCTGTTATAAAAACAGTTCCACCTTTTTCCAGCACAGCTTGTGAGATTTTCTCGACCGCTTCATCCACTATTTCCATGGCACGAATAGCAGCATCCACATCGCCGGTATGACCAACCATGTCGGGATTGGCGAAGTTTAGGATAAGAGAATCGTAGCCACCGGATTGAACGGCCTTTAGGGCATTATCCCGCACTTCCGGTGCACTCATTTCGGGTTGAAGATCATAAGTTGCCACTTTGGGAGAAGGGATCAGAATTCTGTCTTCACCGGGAAAAGGTTTTTCCTCGCCGCCGTTGAAGAAATATGTTACGTGAGCGTATTTCTCCGTTTCAGCCAATCGCAGTTGGCTTAATCCGGCTTTGGATAAAACTGACGGCAGAGTATTTGTTAACTCTACCCTTTCAAACAGGATTGGATACTCGAAAGATTTATCGTAAGAAGTCATGGTTGTACAATGCAACTTTGGAAGAGCTCTTTCAAATTCATCGAAATTATCGCTGCCAAAAGCTGATACAATTTCTCTCATCCTATCGGCTCGAAAATTGAAGAAAAGAAGGGAATCGCTTTCTGAAACAACCAATGGAGAAGTCCCTTCATCAGCTATCACAATAGGTTTGATGAACTCATCCGTTATACCAGCTGAGTAGGAAGCTTCCACTGCTTTGATTGGGTCATCATACTTTTCACCAACTGCTTTAGTATAGCAATCATAGGCAATGTTAATTCTTTCCCATCTCTTGTCGCGATCCATGGCATAATAACGACCTATAACCGAGGCGATTTTTCCACTGTTTGTCTCATCCATGAATTGTTTGATGTCACCGATGTAGCTCTTCCCGGAGTTAGGAGAAGTATCTCTGCCATCAGTAATAACATGGAGCAACACTTGTTTCACCCCTGCCTCTTTTGCAAGTACAAGTAGGGACTTCAGATGATTAATGTGACTGTGGACAGCTCCATCAGAAAGCAGACCGAATAGATGAAGGCGGGAGTTATTTTCCTTGGCGTAATTAAATGCGGATGTCAAGTTGGGAATAGTACCGATCGAATCGTTTGACACAGCATCGTTTATCTGTACAAGATCGTGTCTGATAATGCGACCTGACCCGATTGTCATATGTCCGACCTCTGAATTTCCCATCACTCCATCAGGCAATCCAACTGACCTACCGGAGGTCATCAATTCTGACATGGGATAGGTATCAGAAAGTTTATCTAAGAAAGACGTATTTGCCAGATAGGCAGCATTGTCTTTGGGATTATCTCGAAGACCGTAACCGTCTAAAATCAGTAACGCGAACTTCATTCTTCTATTTTCTGGGGCGTTTAAGAGAACGAACTTTCGAAATGTGGCCATTATCAAGAAATATAACGACAGAAACTAGATCTTTGACCTTTGAAAGTTCTGAGTTGCTTAATACAACAGTAGTACCACGAGATCTAACGCTTTTTTTCAGACGACGATCTAACTCTTTTTTAATTTGAGGATCAAAATTGATACCATAATCATCCATGAGTAACACTTTTGGATCGGCCTCCATTGATGTAATCAACTTAAGCTTCTCAATTTGACCACTAGAAAGATTTGACACTAGACCATCCCACGGTGTGGTAATTTTGGCTGAAGAATAAAAATATTGATAAATGTCATCAACTTTGTTAGGAAGAATATTCTTAACATATTCAGCAACCGTTCCTTTAAACTTAATGGGTTCATCATCAAGACATAAAATATCATTTGGTAGCTTTATTTTACCTCTCCAATTCTTTTTGAACTCTTCCGACTCATACTCAACAGAACCTTCGTTAGGTACAAGCTGACCCCCAAGAATACTCAACAAAGTAGATTTCCCGGCACCTATAGGTCCGACTATTCCGTAAATCGCTCCACGATGAAATTTGAAGTTTTTTACCTTTAGATTTACAACATTATCCCTAACAACTTTTATATTATTCAATTCGTAAATCGGTACTTGTATTCTATTCATTTTTACATCTCCTCAAAAGAGTTTTTAATGAGGGAATATTATTACAAGGAAAATCAGAAGTTGGATAAATGTCTTATTGACTGGATTCCAGAAATCGTTCCACTTCGATGGCTGCCATGCAGCCGGTTCCTGCAGCTGTAATAGCCTGGCGATATACATGATCCTGAACATCACCTGCAGCAAAAACTCCTTCAATTGAAGTTGCAGTGGAATTATTACTGGTAACTATATAACCTTTATCATCAAGTTCAAGTAATCCATCAAAAAGAGTAGTATTAGGAGTGTGACCAATTGCCAAAAAAAGACCTTCACAAGAGAATTCCCTAGTCGAATTATCTACAGTACTTCTAAGGATTAAACCGGTTACACCGACATCCTTATCTCCAATAATATCTTCAACAACTGTATTCCATTCAAATTCGATCTTTGGGTTTTCCAGGGCTCTTTCCTGCATGATTTTAGACGCTCTCAACTCATCACGACGATGAATGACCGTCACCTTGGAAGCAAACTTGGTTAAAAATAGTGCCTCCTCCATGGCGCTGTCTCCACCACCTACAACTGCGATTTCCTTCTCTTTAAAAAAGAAGCCGTCGCAGGTAGCACATGCCGAAACTCCATGCCCCATGAGCCTTTCCTCAGCTTCCAGGCCGAGAAACGTTGCAGTCGCACCTGAAGAGACTATCAAAGTATCTGATTCATACTCTTCGTCACCGACGAAAACTGTAAAAGGTCTCTTCGACAGATCGACTGCCGTAACGTGCTCGAAATAACACTCCGCTCCAAACCGTTTTGCCTGATTACGAAATAATTCCATCAATTCTGGTCCCATGATGCCGTCCGGAAATCCCGGATAATTTTCAACATCCGTAGTAATAGTTAACTGTCCTCCCGGCTGATTTCCTTCGAAAACCAGCGGTTTAAGATTAGCCCGCGCCGCATAGATGGCAGCAGTTAATCCGGCAGGGCCGGAACCGATGATAATTATCTTCCTTGCCATTCAGGATCTTCCTCAGTTAAGGATACGATCCAAAACTTTAATAATGTTTCCCTTTGGAACTGATCCGACAACTTGATCGGTTACAGCTCCGTTATGTATGAACAGGAGAGTGGGAATACCCCTGACTCCGTATTTCATCGCCGTTTGCGGATTGTGATCAATATTTAACTTACCCACTTTAACCTTTCCCGCATAATCGGCAGCGATCTCCTCTACCATGGTAGTTATCGCACGGCAGGGTCCGCACCATTCAGCCCAAAAATCAACCAAAACCGGCAGATTTGACTCAAGTGCATCCTGCTCAAAGTTACTATCTGTGAATTCAACAGTATTGCTACCCATTATTCCTCCTTCTTTCAGAGTAGTCGCGAAATATATCCTACGAATTTAGCTTAACCAGAACAACCGTCAAAATATAGAAACAGTTTAATTTACAAGTTTAAGGAATTTCCTCTTTCCCACGCGGAGAATGCGAGGTTTATCCACTACAATTTCACTGTTAATATCGCTGATTTTTTCACCATCAATCTTCACACCACCTTGTTCGATCAGTCTTCTCCCTTCTCGTTTGGATGAAACGAGACCGGCATCGTGAATCACATTAAGCACTGCCACTGGAGACTTTTCCACAATATACTCATCTATTTCTTCAGGTTCATCACCTTCGACGAAAATTCTGTCGAAATTAGACTCGGCAGCTTTTGCAGCTTCAGGCGAGTGATATATTGTTACAATTTCTCTGGCTAATTGCCGCTTCATATCCCTAGGATTTTCGCCATCCTTCAATCGAGAATTGATATTCTGGAGCTCCTCAGCCGAAACATCTGTCGACAGTTCAAAGTAAGGGACTATAAGCTCGTCCGGAATAGAAAGAGTTTTGCCATACATATCTCCAGGCTCATCCGTTAGACCAATGGCATTATCGTACGATTTCGACATTTTCTTTACGCCATCTGTCCCTTCCATGAGAGGAGTCGTGATAACTACTTGGGGATCTTGATCGTAATCCCGCTGGAGATCTCTTCCCACCAACAAATTGAACTTCTGGTCAGTGCCTCCTAATTCTACATCGGCTACCAGTTCCACTGAATCCATTGCCTGGGCCAGCGGATAGAGAAACTCGTGCAGAGAAATAGGGATTTCACTTTTGTAGCGCTTTTCAAAGTCGTCCCGTTCCAGCATGCGAGCTACCGTATAGTGACTTGTGAGTCTTATGACATCGTTAAAATTCATAGCACTGAGCCATTCTGAATTATGAACGATCTTCAGTTTATCTACATCCAATACTGCCGAAGCTTGATCGATATAAGTTTGACCATACTCTTGTGCCTCTTCAATCGTTAATTGCGGGCGTGTTTTATTTCTGCCGGACGGATCGCCGATCATGGCTGTAAAATCTCCGATGACGAGGACTGCTGTGTGACCAAGATCCTGAAAGTGGTGCAGTTTTCGCAAAACTACCGTGTGTCCAATATGCAAGTCAGGACGACTGGGATCACAACCCAACTTCACAATCAGAGGTTTGTTGTTCTTTATGGCAGACCCAAGTTTCTGCTCCAGTTGTTCCTCGGAAATAATTTCATCCGTCCCTTGACGAATAAGGTCCATCTGTTCATTTATTTTGGGGTATTTAGTCAACTCTTCTACCGCCGACTTAGTTCTCGATCTAAGGCACGCTTGCGATCTTTTTCTGCTATTGCAGCCTTTTTATCATAACTTCTTTTACCTTTTGCCAATGCAATCTCAACTTTTGCCCACCCTTTCTTGAAATACATCTTCAACGGAATAATTGTATGATTTTTTACTGTCACACTGCGATCAAGTTTTCGAATCTCACGCTTATTCAGCAATAGCCGGCGATCTCTGTATGGCTCATGACCACTAAATCCGGTGTGAGAATAAGGTCCTATATGACAACCGATAAGATACAATTCACCGTTTTTCATCTTAGCATAAGCATCCTTGAGATTTGCTCTCCCCTCTCGCAGACTTTTTACTTCGGTACCAACCAATTCTAATCCTGCCTCGAATCTGTCCAGTATGTGGTAATCGTGGAATGCTTTTCGATTGGTGGTAACAACTCGTATATCATCATTCATTCTCGACGGAGAAAATAACTGCAGAACAGCATCAGTTACAAGCATAATCCTTGTATGATCCTGACTTAAAACCTAATTTTTCGCCGCTCTTTGAAGCCCGGATGGCGGAATTGGTAGACGCGCATGGTTCAGGACCATGTGGCCGAAAGGCTGTGCAGGTTCGATTCCTGTTCCGGGCACTTAAACAAATCCCCGCACATGCGAAGATTCTTATAAAAAATTGTTTATATTGAAATTAATTGCCAAAGACTTTTATCACCTTCTCCACCGCCCGCACAATATCCATTGTATCCTCTTCTGAACCCAGCAGACAGTTTTGCTTCAGCCAGATAGCTTCTCCATCTGCAATTCTCTCCGTCACCGGCAGAGAAATATTGTCGAAGTCAATCCCCTTCAGCCATGGATATTCAGCACTATTAACAATAAACAGCCGCTCTCGATAGAGAGGTACATAGCCTGAATAAACAGGAATACCTTCACCGTTTAGAGCCTCGAAAAACTGTTCACGAGACTTGTCACCGAAAAACTTCTTCAAGTAGCGGAAAATGTAAAGGTGATGAGAAACTCTGGTAGTACCCGGATATTTCTGTAAAATTGATAATCCTTCAATCTCCCCTAAAGCGTTGTCAAGGATTGCGGCATTGGCGTCGCGGACAGCCATGTCTCTCTCAAGCGAATCAATCTGCGCTGTCAAAAGTGCTGCAGGAAAAGCACTTAATCTAAAATTGCCTCCCAGGTGATCGTGCTCATACCACTCTCCATCTCGAACACGTCCGGCATTTTGATAAGAGAAACATTTATTAATGAACTCATCATCATCGGAGATTATGGCGCCACCCTCTCCGGCTGTCATATTTTTCGACGACTGGAAGCTGAAAATTCCTCCCAGTCCAAAAGCGCCGACCTTGCGACCTTTCCATTCGGTTCCGTGAGCTTGTGCAGCATCTTCAATCATGGCGATACCGCGCTGGTCGCATATTCCCTTGATGGCGGCAATATCAGCAGGATTCCCGGCGATGTGCACCGGCATGATTACCTTCGTCTTATCTGTGATTGAATTATCAAGTAGAGCCGGATCCATATTCAATGTATTCTCATCAATGTCAGCGAAAACAGGGACTGCATTTGCCATAAGTACCGCTGTCGCCGTCCCTACGAACGTATACGCCGGAACTATAACTTCGTCACCGGCTTTAACTCCCGCTGCTTTCAGAGAAACCCAAAGAGCTGCCGTTCCTGTGCTAACCGCCAGGGCATGGCGACTGTCGTGAAAATCTGCGAACTTCTTCTCAAACTGCTCCACCACCGCGCTTCCAATCCCCCACCGTTCATTCTCCAACGTATGAATGAGACTCTCCTTCATCGCTGCAGTTGGACGAGGCCATGAAGGGAACGGATCAGTCCGAACAGGATCACCGCCGTTAATCGCCAGTTTACTTTTTCCTGTCATGGTATTACAGCCCTAAACTCTTCATGAATGCTTCATTGTTGGGTTCACGTCCCAGAAACTCCCTCACCAAATCCATGGGATCTTTACTGCCGCCGGGCGCCAATACTGTCTCGCGGAAACGACGACCTGTCTCAGGGTTGAGTACTCCCTCCTCCTTGAAAACAGAGAACATATCCTGCGCCAGTACCTCCGACCAAGCATAGCCGTAATATCCGGTAGCATATCCGGCGAGATGACCAAATGACGCTATGCGGGCTGTACCGGGAGTTTCGTTCCAATTCAAGATGTCTTGATGCAGTCGTTGAGCGACATCTACAACAGACTCATTTTGAGGATCCCACTTCCCATCGTGGAGAGTCATGTCAATCGTGCCGAGAAATACTTGAAAGGCGTAATTACTACCTGAAGATTTGTTCTTTGCCGCTAGCATACGGTCCAGCAAATCATCCGGGATAGTCACACTGGTTTCGTAGTGCTTAGCAAATAGTCGGAGAGTCTTTTTATTCCACACCCAATTCTCCATGATTTGTGACGGTGCCTCCACGAAATCTCGGTCAACGCCGGTTCCGGAATAAATATAATAATCTGCTGTCGTCACAAGTCCGTGAATCAAATGTCCAAACTCATGAAAAAATGTTTCTGCTTCATCGTGGGAAAGAAGGGACGGCGTATCGCCAGTTGGCTTGGGAAAATTAGTAACAAGTGAGGCGATGGGCAGCTGATACTCATCTCCAAAGCGTTTACCTTTTACCATGGTAAACATTGCAGCGTGACTGTACTTATTGGCTCTCGGGTGAAGATCGAGATAAAAATGACCAATCAGATCTCCGGAATCAGAATCGTACATCTTGTACATGAGCACTTCGGGATGCCAGACGCTTGGATTTTCAACCGGCTTGTACTTTAATCCGAAAACTTGCTGAGTAATCTGGAAAAGACCTTTTAGTACTGTCTGGAGTTCAAAATACTGTTTAACCTCTTCCTCGTCCACTTGATATTTTTCTTCAGCACGGACATTCTCTAGGTAATTGAGCTCCCAATATTCGATCTCAGATGCCTTTACACCTTCATCCTTGGTTTTGAATTCAAGCAGTTCCGCTAGTTCCAAATCGGACTTTTCTTTCAGTGCATTTTTTAGTTCTTCTTCAAATGCCCAAACAGTCTCAGGTGTTTTGGGCATACGGTCTTCCAAGACATAAGCGGCGTATGAATCATAGCCGAGCATATCCGCCATTTTCTGACGTTCTGCTAAGAATTTCGGAATGAGTTCTACATTCTCATCCGCAGCCCGATTGAGGAATTTTTCGCTCAACGCTCTGCGTGTCTCCTCAGATTCAGAATAGTTCATAAAAATTCGCCTTGAGGGATAGCTGATGTCAATTTTGTAAACTCCGGCATTGGAATCAAACATGGACTCCTTATACGAATCCGGTGTCCCTTCCATCTGCTTTTCGGTGACGATGAGAGTATCTGCATACTCAGAGATGTTTTTCCCGAATTCTATGAGAAGCTGAGTCAGATTATTTTTAATAGTGGTGAGTTCTTCGCGCTTTTCCTTCGGTAATGCGATCCCCTGTCGCTCAAATGACCGAATCTCATCATCAAGATATCTTTTCTTCACCCCGGTCAGGTTTTTGCCTTCATCAGTTTCGCTAAAAGCTACGATGGCATTATAGAGATCTTCATTCACGGACAAATCATTCATGAATTTGGAGAAAAGAATCATGCTGCTGTCAGCTTCATCTCGGATTGCCGCAGACGTATGGACCTCGCTCATTAGCCCGGCAGGATTATCCACCTTGCCTGTAACATTATACAGGTTATCGAGGGGGAGGATTGTATTATCAAAAGTACGTGACCCATTAGGAACTGACAGCACTTTTTCAAGAATAGTAGCTGATTCAGCTAAAACAACATCCGTAGCAGCGAGGATGTCACCTTCCTGCAGATCTGCAAAGTTGACGGTCTCATTGAATCCATATAGCAGCGGATTTTGTCGCGAACCTGTTTGTGATGATTCCGCATCAAGCGGAACACAGTTGATTATCATCAGCGATAAGGCTAGGGCTGAATGGAAATAATTATGCATCTTGAACCTCCTCAAATTCAGTCGAAATGTTACCATTTCAATTCGATTCTCCCAACTCTAAAACTCTTCCATCCACACTATTAAAAAATATTCCCAAGATTTCAGCTATTGTCGGTGCAATATCTACTGTTTCTATGCTGTCTTGAATTACTCTATTATCGAAGTTATTCCCGGAGAAGAAAAGCGGTACATGCGTATCATAATCGTAAGGAGTACCGTGAGTCGTTCCAACTGAGCTGCGCAAGACGTAATACTCTTTGTTTATCAGAAATAAATCACCGCTCCATTTAGGATGGAACTGGTTTTTCAATAGTTGTCCGTCGTAATCAAGGGGTTCATCACTTGACAGCTGCTCTCGTGTGTATACCTTCTCGACCCACTCCTCTTCAAGAAGCTGAGGAATCACAACACGATTAAGTTCTTCCTGATTCAGTCCCTTTTCCACGAGCAAATCAAGATCGTAGAAAAGGGAACCGTTGGCGATTTTCTCTATATATTCTCCTTCTCCCCACTTCTCCGCCAGGCGGGTATTGATCACTGATTTCATGATTCTGAAACGTTTGCCAAATCTTCCTGCTGCATGTCCCTGGGCTGTGGAGTGCTCCGGCATAGGAGCGCTTCCGTGATCGCTGGTTAGAACAATCAGTGTGTTCTCCAGTCCTACTTCCCTGTCTATAAAATCGAAGAACTCACCTAATTTTATATCCAGTCTGAGAAAGAGGTCCATAGATTCCTGGCTGAACGGACCAAAACGATGTCCTACACCATCGGTCATGGATATTCCCACCATCAGCATATCTGGATGCTTGTCCCTTCCAAGCTGTTCTTCTTTAATGATAAGTTCAGAAAGATCAATCGTCACATGATCCACCCACGGAAAGTCCCAAAACAGATCATAATTTGGTTCCTCACCTTCACCATAAGAAGGAAATTTGTGGGGAAATGTGGTTGAGTCATCCCAGGAAAAAGTTGCTTCAGGGGGATACTCATCTTCCCGGCAACGCTCTAGATAGAGTTTCTCATCGGGAATAAGACGTTCCCAGACAGTGCCGAAGTACTTATGGAGGGGACGACTTTTGTTGAATTCTATCAGCCAATCAGGATAAGAATCCATGTAATATGAAGAGGTGACATACTCAGCTCCGCCATTCGTCCAAAATACACCATCAGGATGTTTCCCGCCCATTAAGACAGCCGTCCGATCTTTACCCGCAACAGAAAATACTTTTGACTGATTGTCTGTTTCTTTCAGTATGTCACCTATTGTGGGTTTATTGATATTCCTGTATGACATGGGCTTTAACTCACTGCTTAAAATCCTAGAAAGTGTATCAGTGACCGGATAAAACATTTGGTTAGCTACACGATCGTATACATAGTTTCCCGTCAGACCTTCCCGTCCAGAGTGAACTCCAGTAGCCAGTGAGAAATGAGCCGACAAAGTAACCGTGTACGCTTGAGCATGCCGTGTTTCACTAAAATAGACTCCATTATCCATCAGATATCGAAACCCTCCGGAGAAAAGATCTCCCAAACGGTCAATTGTATCTTCTCTCATCTGATCAACAACGATATATACTACAAGCTTTGGCGGAGCTGAGTCATCAAATCCGAAAATGCGATAGATAACAATGGCCGCAGTTAATAATCCGATAACTGTATTAGTAAGTCGCATATACTTTAGGCTTTAAGAAAGGAGAATTTAATCACTTTCAGTCAGACTTGGGCAAGCTAATTCACTTTAAGTCTTAACTTATTAACCGCTTTTTCAATCCACATGTTCTCTCTATTTTCCCTTATGGTATTCACTACAACAGGCACAACCAATACCTTAAAGGGGTTGGCAATTATAATTGTTCTCATTAATCATTACCTCAACTTGAATATCACCGGGAACTATACAGGTTTTGCTAATCTGGCAATCTCGATCTTTTTTGTTTTAAGCGGCTACGGTTTATCGTTTTCCCTTAAAAGAAGATTTGGAGATACTTTCACCTCAAAAGGTGTCTTCCGTTTCTATTTCGACCGGGCAATCCGGATATTCCCCCTGCTTTGGCTGGCGTGGTTAGTTCAAAATGCAGTAACAGGTGAAGAACTCTCACCGTGGATTTTAGCAGGTGTCCACGGTCAAGAACATTATTGGTTCATACCATCACTCCTCCACTGCTACCTGTTGGCTCCTCTTCTTTTTCTGGGAATGAGAAAGCAATGGTGGAAAAGCGCTGCTATATTTTTGCTGCTCCTCCTTATTGTAAACGGTCTGGGACGTATAGGCATTTTCCCCGAAAGCTTGATAAAGTCTCTTCTTTGGATTAACGGTGAATATCGAGATATGTTTTTCCTCCATATCTTCCTTTTTCTAGCAGGAATGATGCTGCCTCATTTGATGAAACCCCAACTCGATTCATCTGAAAAAAGAAGGAATTTCCCTATTCGTTTCTGGACGTTAGCCATGCTCACTTTAGCTCTAATGATCTTTTTGAAGTACAATACTGATGAGTCGACTTTAGCAAAAATTGCTTGGCAACTTCTCCCGCTTGTCCCTCTGGCAGGTTTGGTCCATTTCGGAATTTCACATAGCGTCGTCAGTCGACCACTTGCTTTTCTTGGATCAATCTCATACGCAGTCTATCTTTTTCATCCCACCCTTTATAAGGGAGTAAGTATTATAGGCGGATATCCAAAGAACTCATCATTGGAATTATCCATTGTTGTTGGACTCTTTCCCGTATTCCTCTGGCTGGCATGGATATTGGAAGAGCTGGGAAGTAAGTTCGCACTTACTATTCGCATGATTATTAGAAAAAACGTAACATAATAATACTTATGAATACCAATGAACTACAGGGAACTTCGGACATGGCGACTTATCTCTATCAGAAAGAGGATTAACAATATGGATATTGGAAACACCTACAACCCCAGAATCGCTCAAGAGAATTTCGATGCTATTATTATCGGTTCTGGAATAAGCGGACTCGGGACAGCTGTATTCTTATCCAAAGCCGGCAAGCGCGTGCTCGTTCTCGAGAAACATTTCAAGATAGGCGGTTATACCCACACATTTAAACGCGACGACTACGAATGGGATGTGGGTGTTCACTATATCGGTGAAGTGGGCCGGAAGAATTCCCTTGTGCGACGAGTGTTCGATTACGTCTCCGATGGCAATCTCAAATGGGCTTCCATGGATGATGTATACGATCGATTTATCTTTCCGGACAAGAGTTACGGACTGACTGCAGGACGGGAGAACTTTATCGCAGGGCTGAACGACTGGTTCCCAAAGGAACGGAATGCCATAGTTCGATATATGGAACTTCTGGATGAGGCTGCCCATTC
>DKQU01000082.1:45029-53541 GCA_002471865.1 Fidelibacterota bacterium UBA7300
CTGTTCGAAAATACATGAAGCTCGCTTCCCGTACAGCCAAAGCGGTCATTTCTGATCTAACGAGTGATGAAAAGTTATTGGGAGTTTTGACGTCCCAGTGGGGTGACTGTGGCTTGCCGCCGGGTCAGATCAGCTTCGGCATCATGGCGGGAATTGCTCGTCACTATCTCGAGGGAGGATTCTATCCTGTAGGTGGATCGCGACGGTTCGCCGAAACAATCGTACCGGTTATAGAACAATCCGGCGGAACGGTTATTGTTAACACTGGCGTAGATGAGATTATCGTTCGGAATGGTATAGCAGTGGGAGTACGATTGGAAAACGGCGACGAACTCTCCGCTCCCTTGATTATCAGCAGTGCCGGAGTAGCTAACACATACGGCAAACTCCTCCGCACAGCTGAAATCTCTCGACCGCCTCTGACCAAAGTCGAACCGTCGAACGGCTATATCTGTCTTCATATTGGAATCAAAGAGTCGGCTAAGGCACTTGGGCTTCAGAACTCTAACCTGTGGGTCCACGCAAGCTATGACCACGACCAGAACTATAACGACCATCTGAACGGTGGGATGACTTCAACACCGCGCTCTGCTTTTATCTCTTTTCCTTCAGCCAAAGACCCCACATGGGATGAACAACATCCCAATAGATGCACTATAGAAATAGTTACTCTCGCCTCCTATGACTGGTTCAAACAATGGGAGGAGACGAAATGGAAAAAACGAGGGGCGGAGTACTTGGAGAAAAAAGAAGAGCTTTCCGATGGATTGCTGAACATCCTCTACAAACACGTCCCTGAAGTACGTGGAAAAGTGGACTATGCAGAGCTCTCCACCCCGCTCACCACCCGGGATTTAGCCAACTATCCCCGGGGTGAACTTTATGGTTTAGCGCACACTCCTGAACGGTTCCAACAAAAATGGCTTCGACCCAAGACATCTGTGAAGAATCTCTACCTCACCGGTCAGGATATCATTAGCGCCGGTGTGACTGGCGCTCTTTTCGCGGGAGTACTCACAACTTCCGCTATTCTGAAAAAAAATGTGCTAAAAGAAATTTAACATCACAGAATTATAAATCTGCCTTTGGCTTGAAACATCCTAATTCAAATATCTTTGTACTCGGAGGTGCCTCATTAGATACTCTAACAGTTAACGGAATTGATCATTCATCACCCGGTGGTGCCGGACTTTATACGGCATTGGCTGCTGCTAAATGCGGCGCTGTCGTTACCCTTTTTGCACCCATACCCGATCCAATGCCTGAGGAAATTGCTCAAGTTGCTTCTATTGTCGAATGGATTGGGCAAAAAGTCTCTCCAGAGAATTTACCGAGCTTCCATATTATTCAGGAATCCGGTGATACAACCTACAAAAAATCATTTTTCGGCGCTGAAGAGACTTTAACACCCAATGATTTACCTGACGATCTATCTGAATTTGACCTGGTTCATGTAGCACCGCTTGGTAACAGTGCTCGACAGCTTCAATTCATTCATGCCTGCCGTGAGCGAGGTGCTAAACTTATATCAGCAGGAACAGGTAAACCGTTGATCAAAAACAACCCTGAATTGATAAAAGATGTTTTCGACGAGAGTGATATGTTTTTTATGAATGAGGAAGAAGCCAAAGTACTTTTCCCTGATCAAAGGAAAATTCAAACAAAGACCAGAAAAAATCTTTTTATTACAAGGGGCTCTAGTGGCACATCGGTTTATCTTGGCGATCACAAATATGATGTTGAAGCTGTAACTGTCAAAGCAGTGGACCCAACCGGAGCTGGTGATACGTTTTGTGGAGCTGCTATTTCTGGGATCGTGAGCGGAGATCATCCGGTAAAAGCAGCCATGAATGCTTCATCTTTAGCGGCAGAAATGATTACTGAGATAGGTCCAAGAAAACTACTAACTAATTCAAAACTACCGAGAATCAAAACCGATAACAGAGTCAAGGTAAACCAGAAACAAATTAATCTTACTGCAAAACTAATTTCAACACTTAAAGAGGAAAAGCCATTCGATTTTATTGCTTCTTCCCTCCCCCCTAATAAACATCCACTTACTGTAGATTTCTTTTTTATCACCACATTGCAGCAATTCAGCTTCTGGTCGATTAAGAACGATCATTACCATTTACCCTTGATTGACATCATTGGAGGTGAAGAACTAAAGGGGTCATTTTACCTCTTCATGGCTTACAAACAAAAACTGGATGACGACCCTGAATATTTTTCCCCGGAACGCCAAGCTAACCAGACATTAGAAGAAATGCAGATACTATTTCGTTCTGATGATGGACAAGATATCATGCCGGCAGTGGAACTCCATTGGGATGCTGCACGACGCTTTGGAAAAACCCTTCTGGAACTGGGCTGGACACCACAAAACATTCTGCGAACAGCCATGGAATCAAAGCTGCCACTGAAAACATTCCTGTCCATGCTGGACCATGTAGGCGGTTACCGGGAAGATCCATTACGAAAGAAAAGTTCATTGCTGGCAATGATACTGAATAACCGTCCAGAAAAATATTTTGAATTTGGAGAAGGTGAATTCTTACCTCCTATAATCGACTATCATTGTATGCGGTCCAATTTACGAATGGGACTGATCGATATATTAGATGATGAACTTCGGAGTAAACTGGAAAATAGAGCCTTAATTTCAGACAAACATGAATGGGCTGTCCGTTTCGCTGCATATAAGGCGGTGGAGCAGCTGCCAACTCTATCAGGAAGATCTATGGCAACAGTGGATGAATATTTCTTCTTTTCCCGAAAACGGTGCCCAGAAATGAGTGAACCTGAATGTTCAAATTGTAGTGCGGATAAGATCTGCGCTCACAGAAAGGAACTGTTTCAACCAGTGATTAGAACAGATTTTTATTGAGTTTCTTATAATCTGATTTATAAAGAGTGCAATCTGTATTCAATTCAGCCGCACTAAAAACTACAGTGAAAATATGATTGTCCTTAAAATTATGGGCGGTATTCTATATGGCGGCATCGAAGGAGCTGCAACCGGATTCATTTACTCTTATAAGTTTATGTTCGCTCAAACCGCCTATCCAATTCATCAAGCGATAGATTTACAATAATCGGTCGCCCGTGCGGACAGTAATAGGGGTGTTTGGTGGCAAAGAGACGATCCACCAGATTCTGCATCTCATCCCTCACCAATGTATCTCCGGCCTTGACAGCCGCCTTGCAAGCATAAGACGCAGCAATCGCTTCCCTAAATGAGGCGTATTCCTGCTGATGCTCCAGATAATAGTCAATGATCTCCTTCAGCACCTGCTTCTCATTTCCCCACCCCAGTTCGTTGGGAATCCCTTCCACCATAACAGTATTCTTTCCAAAATCACTCAGTCGAAAGCCAATTTTTTCGAGATAAGGTAAAAGATCAACCAATGAAGCGTAATCATCAGCTGAAAACTCCACCACCTGTGGAAAAAGGAGCGTCTGGCTCGGCATGGGACTTTTATCCATAGCTGCCAGCGCTTGTTCGTAAAGGACTCGCTCGTGAGCCACATGTTGATCAATGATCACCAATCCACTAGTGATCTGGGATACAATGTACTTATCGTGAACCTGCCAGATGTTCTCCAGATTGATGAGCGGTTGCTCTTCCCGGTCTGACATGGTCCGGACATATTCAACTGCCCGCTCCAGGCTGTTTTCCCTGCGAGGCTTACCGGCACTCTCCAGTGGACGATCAAACGTGATTCCGGCTTGAGATATTTCAACTGTGTTAGCTTCAAAATCATGTGCTTCATGCGGAGAAAAATCCGGTGCTGTCGCCAAAATCTCTTTCAGCGCCTCAGTAACTGCGCTTTTTACCACATGGTACACTTTCCACTCGTCGCGGAAACGTACTTCGGTCTTCATGGGATGAACGTTCACATCCACAAATTTCTTAGGAACCTGAAGATTAAGGACAAAAAACGGGAACTCCCCACGAGATACAAGTGATCGATATGCTGAGAAGACTGCTGAGCTTAGAAGACGATCGCTTATCCATCGATGATTCAGAAAAATGTACTGCTCTCCCCGCCGCTTGCGAACGAGGTTCAGGTTCCCGATAAAACCATTAATTTTGAACGGCTCCTTCTCATATAGGACGGGAAGGACATTCTGCTTGTAAGTAGGATCATTCACTTGACCGATACGGTCTTTTAGAGAGTTACTTTGCAGATTCATCAACTCTTTTTCTTCAGATACCAATCGAAAAGCAATCTCAGGATAACTGAGGGCAAACCGCTTTACAGATTGAATGATATGCCGCATTTCAGTTTTTGGACTTTTCAAAAATTTCCGCCGAGCTGGCACGGAGAAAAACAGTTCGCTCACTGTGATGGCAGTCCCTTTGGATCGAGAAGACGGCTGCGGTTCGCCAATTGTCCCGTCTGTTATGGTCAGTTCATGACCGCTACCGGAGCCATCAGCTGCCGAGAGAATCTTCACTTTCGCTACGGAAGCAATACTGGGCAGCGCCTCACCGCGGAATCCGAGAGTACCGATCTGCTCCAGATCTTTTGCTGAGCTGATTTTAGAGGTGGCGTGCCGGGAGAATGCCAGTACCAGGTCTTCGGCGGACAAACCTTCGCCGTCATCGATCACCTGAATCAAGGTTTTACCGCCTCCCTTCACGATGATCTCCACTGATGAAGCATCGGCATCGATGCTGTTTTCTACCAACTCCTTCACCACAGACGCCGGGCGCTCTACTACCTCACCAGCGGCAATCTTATTTTTTAGGTCGTTGGATAGAACTTTGATTCTAGACATTATGCTCCAGCTATCACCTTCTCCACTTGAGTGATCACTTTTCTCTTCAATTCTGCAGCCGACCGCTCCAAATCGTTCACTTCGTCAGTGACACCCTTCTTGAATTTTTCATCCTCTATATCCGCCAAGTTGATGAGCACATTCAGCCGAGCTCCACGGAGGCCTGCCAGGGCTGCTTCCGCTGCCACACCGGCGTCACTCACTGATGCTGCCAGACCTTCCCGGGCGACCACATCTGCCAAGTCAAGCACCTCACTACACAGTTTGGCTATTTCCAGTGGAATCTTTGTGGCGGCTTTGGTCGATTCCTGAACAGCAGTATGTCGAGCCGTCTTCTGCTCATCTGTTTTTTTCGGTAGTCGCATGGCTGCCATCAACTCGTTGAACGCTTCCGTATCAGCGTCCACTAGAGTTGAGAGGCGATCCTTCAATTCCTGCGCTTTAATACCCAAATTTTCCATTTGGGACTTCTTTTCTTCCATCCCCTTCTTTCCATGAGTCAATGCCGCAACCATACTGGCCAGGGCGGCAGCAAGTGAGCCCAAAAGAGCGCTTACAGATCCGCCGCCGGGAGCGGGGCTGTCCGTGGAAAGTTCTTCTACAAAGTCCTTTACCGTCATGGATATAAGTCCTCCCTTATCGTTTCTAACTGCATATTCGATGATCTTTTCCTGAGCCACGAAGGGTGCCACATCATTAAGTCCCAGAGACTGAACAGCAATCTCCACCAGTTCGCTCACCGGGACACCAGACGTCCTCCCTTGTTTTTGCAGATAGTGCCTCCCAGCCATTAGGAGCGCATCCAGCGGGATCAGGCCCACGAGCTCGCTTCCTGTTACTCTCAGACCCCTTTCCTCTGCCAACCTGCAGGCAGCGTCATAAACTTCGTGGATTGATGAAACTTTGTAATTCGTAAAATTGATAGAAATTTGTGCACGGCTGTAGGTATCTACATACCACCCAACCGCCTTCACATCTTTGAACATACCGAGTACTTTTACTGCTTTACCCTTCTCATCGCGGACGATTTCTCCATCGAGGAGATTTTTGGATATAGGATTGGGATTGCGTTTGCTTCTTCCCTTTTCCCTGAGCTCAAAGGCAATGTCTGTGGCCCACCGCCCATCTTTGGTGTTGAGGTTAATATTGTAGGCGATAAGAAACTCTCGGGCACCCATGATAGTAGCTCCACTTTGAGCATTGAATTCTGGAGCACCGAAATCGGGTTTCCAATTGGGATCCTTTAGTTTCTCCTCAAGTCCTTCATATTCACCGGCTCTGACAATTGCCAAATTTTGGCGCTCAGGAGTAGCAGCAGCGTGCTCATAAAGATAGACCGGTATTGCCAGCTCATTCGCCACTCTCTCTCCCACTTCCTTTGCATACTCGACGCAGTCGTCCATGGTAACTCCGCTAACCGGTACAAAGGGACAGACATCCGTAGCTCCCATCCGGGCGTGAGTTCCTTCATGAGTCCGCATGTCGATAACTTCGGCAGCCTTGGCGATGGCCTGAAAAGCGGATTCCTTCACCGCCTCCGGGGAGCCCACAATGGTCACCACTGTCCTATTCGTATCTGCTCCGGGATCTACATCTAAGAGAGTTACGTCATCAACTGCCTCAGCAGCATCTGTGATGGCACGGATTTTCTCCAGGTCATTCCCTTCACTGAAGTTCGGTACACATTCTACTATCTTATCCACCATTCTTACCTACGACAGATTAGATAGATACCACATAAAGCCTAGTACGATAGCTAATATTAAAATCAACTTCCAAATTGTTTTACTTGGTTTCCTTCTTTCCATGATTCGCTTGAAGTGTACTTCGTGAGTCATGACATCAGTCCAAAAGTAAACAGTTCAGAGAAAAACTTGACAAACGGTCCAATGAATGACCAGAAAATGGAACGACCTGTCATCATTCCCATCATGATGAGTCCCATGAGTGCCCACGGACCGTACATTTCCATCTGATCGGCAATGTGCTGAAATTGGTATGGCAACAGTCCGCGGAGGACTTTCGAGCCGTCCAGCGGGGGGATGGGAAGCATGTTAAAGACAGCTAAGGCCAGATTTATAAACAAACTATATTGTAACATAATAAGTAACATATTGTGAGATCCAAGCGATCCACGCCCCAGCATGGATAAGAGTATCCCTGAAATAAAAGCCAGTACCATGTTCGCTCCCGGTCCGGCCAGAGCCACCCAGAGCATATCTTGCTTGGGATTTCGGAAATAACGAGGGTCAACAGGAACTGGCTTGGCCCAACCAAAATGAACCACAAATAGCATGATAGTTCCGATGGGATCGAGATGCGATAACGGATTCAGAGTGAGGCGTCCAGCCATTTTTGCTGTCGGATCGCCAAATCTTAAAGCGACATAGCCGTGGGCAAATTCGTGGAACGTCAATGCCACCAATATAGGTGGCGCCAGAAGTATCATATCTACCATCTTGGATGAAAACTCCGGTGAACTTCCTTCAAATAACTTCGATCCACATGTGTGTAAATCTGAGTGGTACTGATATCGGCGTGACCAAGCATTTCCTGCACAGCTCTCAAGTCTGCACCGCCTTCGAGGAGATGAGTGGCAAACGAATGGCGCAGTGTGTGTGGACTCACCTGCTTATCGATTCCAGCACTTTTGGCTAAAGTAGAAATAATCCGCCAGACACTTTTTCTATCGATATTTCGTCCTTGTAAATTAAGAAATACGTATCCCTTGCTAAGACCTTTGCTCGCCACTTCCGGGCGAGAATTATTAAGGTATTCTTCCAGACATTCTGCGGCAACCCTTCCCAGCGGAACCAGACGTTCCTTGTTCCCTTTGCCAAGCACACGAATCATACCCTGATTTGCCAGTAGATGCTCCAACTTCAAATTGACAAGCTCAGATACCCTTAATCCTGACGAATAAAGAAGCTCGATCATTGCCTTGTCGCGAGAACCGCTCGGCTTCTCCAAATCAATGGCATTTAAAAGCGATTCCACCTCCGCCACGGAAAGTACTATGGGAAGTTTATCCGTAATCCTCGGCGGTTCCAGCAGTTCCGATGGATCGGTATCAGCAAGTTCCTCATCTATGAGATATTTATGGTAAGAGCTAACAACAGAAAAATTTCTACGAATGCTGGTAGGCTTCAGATGAAGATCGAAAAGCATTTGAATGTATTGTCGAATATGCTTAGGTGTTATATCTGCGACACTTTTCACCGAAGAATCCTCTTGCAGAAAATCGAGATAACGGGCAATGTCATGATTATACGCTTCGATGGAATTGGATGAAAGATTCCGTTCTACTCTGAGGGAAGTAATAAAGTCGCCGAGAAAAGATTCCATGACAATATCATGCTTTGCTGCTAAATCAACTGAACGCCTGCTCCACCAATTCACAGACAATATGCCCAGCTGTTATATGACCTTCTTGTATGTGCTGAGTATCATCGGACGGAATAGAAATCATAACATCTCCAGATTTAGCCAGTTTTCCCCCATCTCGCCCGGTGAATACAATGACCTTCATCCCAAGGTCTCCCGCAGACTCGACAGCTTTGACGATATTATCTGAATTTCCACTGGTTGATATTCCAATCAGGACGTCACCCTTTTGACCAAGTGACTCAACTTGTCTGGAGAACAGAGTGTCGAATCCCACATCGTTTGGCCAAGCGGTGAGAAATGATGAGTCCGTAGTGAGTGAGATGGAAGCCTTACCCGGTCG
>DKQU01000082.1:53951-54659 GCA_002471865.1 Fidelibacterota bacterium UBA7300
TTGCCGTTTTCCAGTGCAGAAATCATAACCTGTGCTGCATCTGCAATGGATTGACTGCAGTCATCCTTCATCTGGTGCATCATGCCGGATGCTTCAGTTAGTTGAAATTTGATCTGATCAAGATGATTATTCATGTCACTCTCCGTGAATAGCTGAGGCGAACTTTGCCAGAATTGAAAAATCGTCAGCATTCTCTACTACAGTTCCTGTAACCACAAAACTTGCTCCGGCTTCGACTTTTTCTCGAGCTAAGTCCGGTGTGCAGATTCCACCTCCAACGATGGCAGGCAATGTAGTTTCAGAAGTGACAGCACGAATGGTTTCTGTCGGAATGCTTTCCTTAGCTCCGCTACCGGCTTCCAGATAGAGCAGTTTCATTCCAAGATACTGCGCCGCTAATCCGTGAGCCACGGCTAGTTCCGGGCGATTCATTGGAAGAGGTCGGGTGTTGCTCATAAATTCTACAGTAGAGCTCCCACCCCCTTCGAACAGCATGTATCCGGTAGAAATTGGCTCCAGTTCGAGGCTTTTAACAATGGGAGCTGATATCACCTGCTCGCCTATAAGATAATTGGCATTCCGCCCGCTGATGACCGACATGAAAAGGAGTGCGTCAAAGTGAGGTCCCAACTGATTGGCAGCGCCGGGAAACAGAATCACAGGTACCTTCGATAGTTCTTTAATTTGGGCAGCACGCTCGTGGAATTT
>DKQU01000082.1:55062-56759 GCA_002471865.1 Fidelibacterota bacterium UBA7300
ATTCCGTCGTTCTTCCTATCCGGATCGATGAGAACCAGATAACCGGCTCCCTTCTTCTTCCGTACATCCAGAAGATATTCTAATACTTTACTCATTAAGCAAATCCTTTCAGAAATTTGACCATTGTATCTAATTCTTCTTTTGTACTCCGTTCAGTCACAGCAATTCTGAGGTAGTTTGGATCATCATCAAGTGAAGTCCCGACGAGCAGTCCGGCTTCTACTCCCTTTTGCACGAGAGTTTGCGACGGAACTGGGCATTTTGCAACGAATTCATTGAAAAAACGGTCGCCGAACGGAATCTCAAAACCGGGCAGATCTGAAATTTTTGATGATAGATAGTGGCTCTTTTGAAAACAGAGATCAGCCGCTTTCTGAAATCCTTCTTTCCCTAGTAGAGCCAGATAGATGGTAGCGGTAAGCGCCACAAGCCCTTGATTGGTACAAATGTTTGATGTCGCTTTCTCTCGGCGAATATGCTGCTCTCTCGTCTGAAGTGTCAGGACAAAACCGGGTTTCCCGTCAATATCTTCGGTGGCTCCAATCAATCTGCCGGGAACTTTTCTCACATGATCCATCTTAGTGGCAAAGAGCCCCAAATACGGTCCGCCGAAAGAGGGCGGTGAGCCGAAAACCTGACCTTCTCCTGCATATACATCAGCACCGCACTCACCCGGAGGAGCAAACAGTCCGAATGACAGTGGATTACCAACAGCAATGAAGAGCGCCTTCGAATTGCTGCATAATTCTCCCACTCGAGACCACTTTTCTATGAGCCCCATTCGGTTAGGTGATTGAACTACAACCGCTGTCACATCATCATCTAAGTTTTGCTCGATCCACTCCAGATCAGTCACTCCGGCTTTCGTCGGAATTTCCGTAATCTCGAGAGGCGAATGCCGAAGATAGGTTTCCACAACTTGCCGATAGTTTTTATACAATCCACCGGAAAGAAGCACTTTCGTCTTTCGATTTGTCCGCCCTGCCATAAGACACGCTTCACCAACGGCAGAGCCGCCGTCGTAGAGTGAGGCGTTCGCCACTTCCATTCCGGTGATTTCACAGATCATGGTCTGAAATTCGTAGATTGCCTGAAGTGTCCCCTGACTCACCTCAGCTTGATATGGTGTGTAGGCTGTAGCAAATTCAGATCGAGATGTCAAGTACGGAACAGCTGATGGGACATAATGATCATAAGAGCCTCCGCCCAAAAAAGAGATAACGTCGTTCCGGGATAGATTAGACGATGCCAATTTCTCCATTTCCTGTGTAACCTCAAGCTCAGATTTTCCACTCGGGAGCGGTATGCCGGAATGCTCCAAAAGCTCGGGCGGAATGCCGGCAAGCAAGTCGTCGAAGGAGTCGAGACCCATCTGCTGAAGCATTTCTGCCTCAATCTCAGGAGTGAACGGTACGAAGTGACTTTTAGGTTGTGAGCTTTTCGTACTCATCTGCAGAAATCAGTTTTTCCTTTTCACTTTCATCTGACATTTCAATTTTCACAATCCAGCCCAAGCCAAAAGGGTCTTCATTTAAGTTCTCCGGAGCATCTTCCAGATCACTGTTCACTTCTACGATCTTACCGGATAAAGGCGACAACAGATCGGCAACAGTCTTCACAGCTTCGATGGTACCAAACGGATCATCCATAGCTACTTCCATCCCCTCATCGGGCAACTCGATGAAAATAATATCGCC
>DKQU01000082.1:56885-57261 GCA_002471865.1 Fidelibacterota bacterium UBA7300
CCAGCCCAAGCCAAAAGGGTCTTCGTTCAAGCTCTCCGGAGCATCTTCCAGATCGCTGTTTACTTCCACGATCTTACCGGATAAAGGGGCAAGGAGATCGGCAACAGTCTTCACGGCTTCGATGGTACCGAACGGATCATCTATAGCTACTTCCATCCCTTCGTCGGGCAACTCGATGAAAATAATATCGCCTAACTCGCCTTGAGCAAAGTCTGTAATTCCGATAGTTACAATCTCCCCATCAAATTTCACCCATTCGTGGGTCTCAGTGTAGAGCAAATTGTCAGGAATCGACATATTCGAAAATTCTCCTCATTCTTGTTTATTATTGGGTTGATAATCAAATGTCTCCAGAAAACCGGTATGAAAGTCTCCT
>DKQU01000064.1:0-4828 GCA_002471865.1 Fidelibacterota bacterium UBA7300
GGAAAAATCTAGCCGATGGAAGGGTGGATACCGGCCAGAATTCCTCGTGCCAGGAATCGTCTTAAAATTAATGGTGCCCGCACCAGAAACTCCGTAGTCTAGATCCTCAAGAAAATACCCCAGAATTGGAGTAAAAGCCTGACCGCTCTGGTAGGTCCATTTCCAGTTAAGATCCCATTTTTCATTGATATTATAGTTGCCAATGACATTAAAGGCATGCCGCCGATCCCAATTGGTAAAATAAGCTCTGTTATCAAGAGTTTTTCTAGAGATGGAATATGTATAGGCAAGCCATCCAGTCAATCTACCCATCATTTTCTGAGTAAAAACTTCCAGACCGTACGCACTCCCATCAGAGGGTGCAAAATTATCAGACACCTGTTCATTCGCAAGCTGTTCATCGGTAGAAGCCCTAGTTTCAACAAATGTCAGCATGTTTTGTAGATTTTTATAATATCCTTCCACTTGAATCTTATAACTGCCACCAATGTATTCCTCGTAACCAAGCACTATTTGCTGAGAAGCACCAGCACCAACGCTTGAGTCAATGGCAACCCAAAAGTCGAGGATTGTAGGATTATAATCATCCTGAACAGTCTGAATGAATTGGTGATAATTACCAACAGCAAAGTTGATATAACGGTCGTCTGTTACCAGATACTTGACTCCGAGCCTGAAATCAGGAAAAAGAATGTCAGTCTGATCGGTGTATGTGTTCAATCTGATCCCTGGTTCAAAGATAACTTTTTCTCCAAAGGGCATTTTTGTTTTCAGGTAAAGTCCCATCTCATAAGGAGACCTATTAATTCTAAAAAGAGTGGTGTCCCCAAATGAACTGACGTAATCAAAACCAAGCCTTTTAGCCTGGAAGCCGAACTTCAAGGTATTATCTTTGCTATGAAAATAAGTAAAATTAGCCGACATTGTCTGGTCATCAATAACATTGTCATTGACAAGCCCCGATTCACCACCCAATCCAAACAGTGTTTTGAACTGGCTTGAGGCCACAAGAAAGTTCCCGATGAGGAGATCGCTAAACAGTTTCCGGTAGGCAAGACTGAATGTTTGGTTACCCCATTGGGCGTTGAAACCAAGATCATCAAAATAAAAATCGTCAAGTCCACCATAAAAACTGAGGCTGATTCTGTCCCTTGTTGAAAGATCCGAAAAGACGTGGCCCTGGATATCATAAAAGTAATAAGGCACCTTTGTGGTAGTTAAGTTGAGATCATTGGCTAACTCAAGCGCTTTATCTATGTAGGTTCGGCGCATGGCTAAAAGCCATGCTCCGTTGTAGAATGGTCCCTCCATGGTGGTCTGAGTTGAAAGCAAGGATACGTTAGCACTTGCATCGAATTTTTTTCGGTTCCCTTCTCTACTGATAACGTTAAGTACAGCTGAAAGCCTGCCACCGTATTCAGCGTTGTATCCCCCTTTGATGAGCTCTGCCTCTTTTACAGCGTCCACAATAAAGTTGGAAAAAACTCCGCCTAAGTGCGATGGGTTATAAACAGTAATGCCATCCAAAAGAATGAGATTCTGATCAGTATTACCACCTCTTATTATAAGACCTGTGCTGAATTCCGAGGAGGTAAGGACACCAGGAAGGGCTTGGATAGCTCTGAAAATGTCCGGCTCCGCCAAGGCAGGGTAGGCCTTTATCTGGCGAGGATTCAGGCTCACTTTGCCCGGCTGGATATTGACTTTACGCTGAATTTTCTCCCCTTCCACAACTACTCCTTCAGTCTCGATAACTATTGGTATCAGAGCAATATTACGGTTCAAAACTTCACCATCTTTAAAGGTGAATTTTTCACGATATTCTTCATAGCCGAGATAACTGACAAGAAAAGTATATCCACCGGGAGGGATGCCATCAAGGACGTAGTAACCGTTCATGTCTGTAGCCATCCCTTCACCGGTTTCCAGGAAAAAAACATTCGCACCCATGAGAACTTCTCCTGTCTCTTCATCGGTGATAAAGCCGTTTATGCGCGAAGATTGAGCCCATGCAAAGGAGTAGAGAGAAAGAATAGTTAACACAATGTGGAGCTTTAAAGTTTTCACGCCTTCACCTTGTCTCCATTGGAGGATATACCGCCAGAATGATCTGAAGAGGAAACATTATCAATTAGAGCAAGTACGGTGTTGCGAACCTTTTCAGTCACATCGTACCTGTCTTCAAAACTCTTTCCCGCAACAGAGAATGGCTCCCCAATGATAACCCTTAGAGGATTCTTCCAGGTTCCCTTAATGAGTAAGCTGTCAATATTGGCCTTTGAATGGATGGCAACAGGAGCCACTTTCATGCCTGTCTGCATGGCAAGCACGGCTCCACCGGGCATGAAAGGTCTTATACGCCCATCTTTGAAATAGGTGCCCTCAGGAAAGATAACCACGGACCTGAGCTGGCGTCTCAGTTTTTCCGCCGCCCGCATGATAGTGTACTGCGCACCTGCGGGGTTGGAGCGGTCGATGAAGATGTGGCCTCTTAAAGTCGCATACCAGCCGACAAACGGAACTTTTTTGAACTCTCCTTTAGACACAAAAACAATGTCCCGCTTCAAGGCCAGATAGAGAAGTGCTATATCCACTTCATGGGTGTGATTGCTCATAAAAACATATTTCTCCCCCGGAACAAGGTTCTCTTTACCTTTCACTTTGAAGCGAATCCCCCCCATAAGGAAAACCCACCGTGACCAGAACCATATTAGAAACCAGGGGCGGCGGCGACGAAACAGAATATTCAGCAACAGATCGAAAGGGGCACAAAGAATAAAGATCGCGCCCATATTCAACCCGATCCAAATCATTCTCAGAGGATCGATCATCTTACGTACATACCGCGCAGGTAACCATTATGACTCCGCTGCAGAGTGCGGCTTAATTATTTAAGGATATCCGATCTCATCTCTTCCGAGAGAGGCTTAACACCTGATTTATAGAACTTCACAAGCTTCCCTTCTTCATCTACCAGATACTTACAAAAATTCCAGGTGGGATCCTGGTCATTCCAGCCGTTAAGCTTCGGATGTGTCAGCCACTGATAGATGGGGTGTTTATCTTTTCCCTTCACTGAAATCTTTGCGAACATGGTAAACGTAACACTATACTTCAGCGAGCAAAATTCGAAGATCTCTTCATTCGTCCCCGGTTCCTGCCTGAAAAAATTGTTGGCCGGAAATCCTAGAATGGCCACCTTGTCTCCAAGTTCTTCGTGCAATTTTTGCAACCCTTTATATTGAGGGGTATAGCCACACTTCGAGGCGACGTTCACAAAGAGCATCTTTTTCCCTTTGAACTGTTCCAGCGATATCTCTTTGCCATCAATAAGGTTCGCGGAATATTCATAGATGGATGTTTTGGGACTGACATTTTCATCCGGACTGAGCACCCTGCTGGTGAACATGGCGCGTAACAAAACGAAAGGAGTTGCTAGCATGAGCGTTACAACCAGTCCTCGCACTGATATTCTGTACATTGGAGTACCCCCATTCAATTCACGTTCCCAAGTCTGTTTTTCAAAGTTATAAGCAACTGTCTAAATTGTTGGATATGCAACCATTTATTTCTGTTTATTCAAGTTATTACAAATATTGCGCAACACCCTTTTTGTAGTACTGATATCCGTATCATTAATCCCATCAACGGCTTCATCTCTGGTTGCAAGCATCACCTCTATCATATCATTAGAGAATCTCTTTCCTTCATGAGTTAAATAGACAAGTTTCACGCGAGAATCAACTTCACTGGTAACACGCACTACAAAGTTTTTCTTCTCAAGAGTATCAATCAATCTGGTGATGCTCCCTTTACTTTTCATTGTGTCATGGCACAGCTGATTTTGGGGAATACCATCTTTCTTCCATAAATGAATCATGACCATCCACTGATCTAAGGACATATTTATCTCCCTCGCTTCAGCATTGGCTTTGAGACGCCTTCCCATAGCGTGCATAGCCTGAGACATGAGCTCCCCCAGGTGCCGGCCTTTCAGATAATCTCCGTAATCCATATCGTTGAATATACAACAATATTTAGATTGGGGACAATGTTTCTTTAGTATTTTTCTTCAACCACTTCGGATAGTCTCCATCATGTCGTGAATCCTTTCTTAGACCAGCTTCCCTAGTCAGAACCAGTCATGAAGAATTCTGATGAGCCGAGCGATATCGATGAATCTGCCGGTGTCGCCCACGCCCAGTCTATGTATGCCGTGGAGCCTTAGAACTACTTGAGGAACAACTTCAAGAATGAGAAGCTATTTCAGGGTTTCGAATCCCCCCGCATTCGAACGTAAGAATGCATTTCCCACCAAGATCTTATTCAATGCGGGCCGCGAGCTACGCTTCGTAGTATGCAGCTAAATGCTAATCGTTAGACGGCCTAAGATAACTCAATGCTTCAAGCCCGAACCTTTTTGGCTCAATGTTGAGAGACTTGAAGAGATCATCTGAATTACATGTATTCCCTTCCATCAGCATGGTCAGTTGGTCTCGCGTGATGGGGAAAAAGGCGAAACGTTCGAAGAGCGCCGCCGCCAACTTGATTCCAAGCGCAGGCGCCGGTAGAGTCCACTTATTCTTTCCGACGGCTCCGGCCACGGTTTTCAGGACAGTTCTCCAGTCAAACTGCTCCGGCCCGCCCAGCTCGTAGATCTTCCCGTAAGTCTCCTCCATTCCCAGCGTCTTGACAAATATCTCCGCCACATCGCCAATGTAGATGGGAGACAGTTCGAACTTCCCCGCGTCTCGCGGAATGAGGCCGTTGAAGAACAGCGGCGCCGGAAGTGGGAGGCGGATGAGTTGATCTCGCAGAGCCGAACAGA
>DKQU01000064.1:5229-6251 GCA_002471865.1 Fidelibacterota bacterium UBA7300
GCTCTCAGGAATTCGTCCGCCATGTACTTGGTAGATTGGTATCCGGTGCCGTCCGGCTTAACGCCGTTGGCGCTCATGAGGATGAACCGCCTCACGCCTAATTCTTGGGCTGCCTGCATGCTCCGCTTCGCCCCTTCAAAGTGGAGTGCTTCATAACTTATCCCCTTGCGCCTAAACTCTCGGACGATACCGATGAGATAGATGACGGCCTCCGATCCGGACAGCGTCTCTTGAATAGATCCAGCATCAGAGATGTCGCCGATGACGATGCGGCACTCGTTCTCCCGGTGGACCTTTTGCTCACTCCCCTCCCTGACAAGGAGGACAGGCTCATGGCCATCATCCAGCAGTTCCCCAACCATATAGCTGCCGACAAATCCCGTTCCGCCAAAGAGCGCTACTCTCATCAGATCTTACCTGTAGCTATTTTCAGATGTGTTCCCCTCTCCTCCAATTCTTCCAGCGTCATGAAATTTTCAAACGTGCCCAGAATCTCGGTGAAATATCGGAGGGCGCAAAGGTAATCAAGAGGGGAACTGCCAGCCGCGGTACACGGCACTCGCCGCGGTCACTCGTTCGCGCCTCCGGAGGAATTCATCTCTTTTTGCATTTCCGGCTCGAGATCGACGCCGAGGCCGTCAGCGATTCTATTGATGTAGTTAAAGTAGCCCACTACCTGAGCCGCATCGCTGATGGCTTCCTGAGAAAATCCTGCCTTCTCTAATATCTGTACGTCTTCTTCAGACATCTCAGCTGGCGTCAGTGTAAGTTTGACGGCCCATTCACACAGAGCTTTCTCCTCAGCGGACAATTCAACAGTCCGCCAGTCGTGCTTCAGATGTTCTGCCAGTGCTTCATCGTTGACTTCGTCACGGAAGTCATCCCCGTGGGATTCGGTTCAGTAGAAACAATCGTTTGTCTGGGACACAACCGTGGCAAGCATTTCTCTCTGTGCCCGGGACAGTTGCGACTCGCCATACATTACGGCAAGATACATGCGCATGGAGGCCTGAAGAGCCTGT
>DKQU01000073.1 GCA_002471865.1 Fidelibacterota bacterium UBA7300
TGTAGCAAGTACGCCCGACAGGATTCGAACCTGTGACCTCTTGCTCCGGAGGCAAGCGCTCTATCCAGCTGAGCTACGGGCGCATATCATTTTAATCTATTCGTAAGCGAGTTTTCAGCAGCTTCTACAGTATTTTCTACCAACATGGCGATTGTCATAGGACCTACACCTCCCGGAACAGGGGTAACTGCTGAAGCGATACCTTGAACAGCATCATAATTAACGTCACCCTCAAGGTGATACCCCTTCTCACTGTCATCATCCACTCGATTGACTCCCACATCAATAATAAACGTATCAGGTGAAACCATGTCTGCATCGATTAGTCCCGGAACGCCGACTGCCGCGATAATGATGTCTGCCTGTCGAGTATGATAACCAATATCTGGTGTCCTGGAATGGCAGACCGTAACCGTTGCATTCCCTGTTTCGTTTTTCAGTCCGAGCAATAGAGACATGGGTCTCCCGACGATGTTGCTCCTCCCCACTACTACAACATGCTTTCCCTGAGTAGAGATTTCGTAATGCTTTAGAATTTCAAGGATTCCTTTGGGAGTACACGGGATAAATCTAGGATTACCTGAAGCAAGACGTCCAAGATTTTCCGGGTGGAATCCATCCACATCCTTCTCCGGTGAAACTGCACTTAAAATTTTGGCTGTATTAATTCTCTTTGGGAGAGGAAGTTGTACTAGGATACCATGATATTTCTGATTTTCATTAAGTCTCAAAATCAGGTCTGCAATGTCATGTTCTTTCAAATCTGAAGGAATGTAGAAAGTTTCAGAATGAAGATTCATCTTGGCGAATCTCTTCGTCTTCATTCTAACATACACTTCAGAAGCAGGATCGCTACCCATTAGAACAGCAGCAAGTCCCGGGACAACACCGCGGGAACTAAGGGAGATTATAGATTCTTCTAATCGTTTATAAACTGATGCTGCTACTTCCTTACCTGACAGAATTTTACTGTTAATTTCATTACTCATTGAAATACCTAATTATTTTATGAACCCTATAATTAATTAGTGAAACTACTTAGGATAAAACTGACTCATCAATCAATTCAATCATGGATGTAGCTCTTTCCTCTACATCAGCGACCATACTTTCTCCTTCACGTCTAAGAGAAAACAGCTCATCAGTGATACCCATTGCAGTTAATATTGCTATTCTCAATTCTGATTGATTTGACGGCAATCCTTCTGATACTTCATTCATTTTAGAATCCACATATTCTGCTACATCAGCAATATACCGTGTATCAGCTTGTGCTTTAACTGTGTATTCCTGACCAAAAATGGATACTCTCACAAAACTTTGATCATTATCTTCCATACTTTACCTCCTAATACTCGTCCAATAGGTCTAGGATTTTACGAATTTTCTGAACTATTCTGGATACTACTTCATCACTGACAGAGTCAGTTTCACCACTAACATTACTTTTATTACGCAAATGACCGATCTCATCGGAAAGTTGATCAATTCGATTTTCCAGTGCTTTAAGTTGTGGTAGTTGTGCGCTCATATCTATCTCAATTTAGCTCCTAATTTATTTTCTGTCACCTGAATAATGGATTCAGAAATCTTATCTATTTCGGTATCTGTTAATGTCCTTTCCTTAGATTCAAACTTTATACGAAAGGAAACACTTTTATTATCCGAACTGACTTGTTCCCCAGCATATAAATCGACTAACTCAACTTTAGTTAATAGATCTGTCCCCTTTTGCTTAATAAGCTTCTCTATCTCTCCAGCTTGAATATGATTTGCCACCGAGAATGTAAAATCACGAACAATAGCTGGAAATTGAGGAACAGGTTGGTATCTGGACGTCTCTGCCATCATGGTAGTAATGAAATCGAGATTTATTGAAAATCCAAACAGAGGGATATCAATATCATATCCCTTCAGTTGATCAGTGCGAATTGCTCCTATCTGAGCCATGACGTTATCATTAACTGATGCGATTTGCTCATTGTTGAACAATAAAGACTTTTTTGCTTCAGAAATATCAGTAAGAGTAACATTGATGAAATCAGCTAAACTTTCTATCACTCCTTTTAAATAGAATAGATCATAAGGTTCATCTCCGGAACGCCACCCTTGCGGATTTCTTTGACCGCATACAATACCGGTTAAATGCTCTGACTCCACCTTTCCAAGTTCTGCTTTTTTGTCGGCAGCAAATACTATTCCGTGCTCAAACAGTGCTAGATTTGGTTCGCTTCGATTCAAGTTATACTTTATAGACCGAAGGAGACCTGGTAATAGAGAAGGTCGCAAAACAGACATTTCATTGCTGAGCGGATTTTGAACCTCTAAAATGTTATCTTCAAAAAGAGCCGCTCTTTTACTGTTCATTAGACTGTTGCTAGAAATTTCGTTAAATCCAATCCCTGCTAGAAATCTCTTCAGTTCGGCAACATGCTTCAAAGGATCTACTTTTATCTCTGTCAAATTTCCATCATATTGAAAATCCGATGGAATAGTCCCATAACCGTATACTCTCGCCAACTCTTCAATCAAATCTATATCACGCTTCAAATCAGGTCTGAAAGTTGGTGGTAAAGCGGAAAATCCGTTTTTTGTCTTTTTACATGATATTTCAAGTGCTGAGAAAGTCTTATTAATAAACTTCTCATCGATTGTACACCCTATTAATTCAGAAGCTTTATCCGCTTGAAGAGTTATTTTTTCATTTAATATTTTGTTTGGATAGGCATCTAAAATACCACGATCGATATCTCCACCTGCTAGTTCAGACAGAAGCTCAGCGGTTCGGTCCAATGCGGTGATAAGACCCTCGAAATCTGTTCCCCGTTCAAATCGCTTGGACGCTTCGGTAGCCAGATCCAACGATTTTGAACCTCGCCGAATTGTAATGGGATCAAAGTAGGCGCTTTCTATTAAAATGTCTGTGGTAGACTCAGTCACTTCTGAATTAGCACATCCCATTATACCGGCCAATGCAACGGGTTTTTTGCCGTCACAAATTAGAAGGTGATGATTGTTCATAGTTCTCTCTTCATTGTCAAGCGTAACTATTTTTTCACCATCATTAGCCAATCTAACTACAATCTTGTTTCCTTGAAGTAATTTCAGATCGAATGTGTGGAGAGGATGACCTAATTCCATTAATACATAGTTAGCCACATCAACCACATTATTAATACTTCTTATACCCACTGCTTCAAGTCGAGACGACATCCAATCTGGAGATGGACCGACTTTTATATTTCTTACGATACGGGCTGCATATCGTGGGCACTCGTTATCATTGGCAATTTCAATGGAGAATGAATCATCTACTTTTGTGTCTGATTTAGAAAGATTGATTTCGGGTCGTTTAAGCTTGCTCCCGGTAAGAACTGAAACTTCACGAGCTACACCCAGATGAGACATGCAGTCCGGCCGATTCGGTGTCAGATCAAGTTTTATGATACTTTCACCGCCAGGTTCTGCCTCTGTCCCGCCTGCTGTTAATAAATCTGCAAGATCCTGACTGTTAAGGTCAAAATCGACTAACGAACGGAGCCATTCAATGCTAATTATCATCTAAACTGCCTCAGGAACCTTACATCTCCGTTGAAGAAAAGACGGATGTCATCAATCCCATATTTTAGCATCGTCATTCTCTCAATCCCCAATCCAAACGCATATCCGCTCCACTTTTCGGAATCGTACCCAACTTTCAAGAAAACATCGGGATCCACCATACCGCAACCTAAGATTTCTAACCATCCAGTCTGTTTGCACGTTTTGCAACCGCTCCCCTTACAAAATATACATGATACGTCAACCTCCGCACTTGGCTCTGTAAAAGGAAAATAACTCGGTCGAAATCTCGTTTTGACATTTTGGCCGAAAAATGATTTTACAAAATATTCAAGAGTCCCTTTCATCTCAGCAAATGTGACATTTTTTGAGACATATAGCCCTTCAATTTGGTGGAACAGACAATAGCTTCTTACGCTGATAGCTTCATTGCGATATACACGACCGGGGACAATAACACGTAATGGAGGTTGTTGTTCTTCCATAACGTGGATTTGAGTATTTGATGTATGGGTACGGAGAACAACGTCATCAGTTATATAAAAAGTGTCCTGCATATCACGGGCAGGGTGGTAATGAGGAATATTCAGAGCTTCGAAATTGTGATAGTCATCATCAATTTCCGGACCATACACAGAATTAAATCCAATGGCTCCAAAGATGTTCTTGATCTCTTGAATAGTTTTTTCAATTGGATGAATTGATCCTACTGGGATAAAATCACCGGGAAGTGTTGGATCGATGCTTGATTCAAGAGATGAGGTTGAGTCATCTGCAGCAGCATGAAGCAGATTGTCTATTTTAGTTGAAAGTTCGCTCTTCAATATATTCAATTCTTTTCCTGCTTGGGAGCGATCTTCAGGCGGAAGATTCTTCATTTCATTAAATAGTTGAGCCACGGACCCTTTTCTTCCGAGGAATTGATTCTTAATATCAGATACTTCTTTTTTAGTTAAAGACAGTCCTTTTACAGCATCGGCGAACTGGGATTTTATATTATTTATTTTATCTTGGAGTGTCATGATCTGAAAATGTTGGTGGAAAATTGAAACGCCTGATAGTTTTGATAGGTATCAAAATATACAAAAATCCGCCCAATCTGTCGAGCGGATTCCATTAACATTCACTTTATTAAAACTGTAAGATTTAGATTTATCTATCAGCGTGCTCTACTACTACCTTAAATGCCTCCGGTTCATGTACAGCAAGATGTGCCAAAGCTTTTCTGTCTAGATTGATATTATTTTCTTTCAATCCAGACATTAAGCGCGAATAAGTTGTTCCATTTATACGTGCTGCAGCATTTATTCTAGTTATCCAAAGTCGTCTAAAGTTCCGGCGACGCTGACGACGATCCCTATAGTTGTAAAGCATCGCTTTCTCAACAGCATCTTTTGCGCTTTTGTATGTACGACTACTTGAGCTATAATATCCTTTAGCCTGTTTAAGAATTTTCTTATGTTTTTTCTTTCTTGGAACTGCAGATGTTACACGAGGCATTTTACTTCACTCCCAACATTTTTTTTACTCTATCTGAATCAACCGGACTTACGAGATTTCCGTGACGGAGTCCTCTTTTAGTTTGAGGATTCATTTTGGTTAATAAATGAGCTTTAGTGGCTCGATTTTTTTTCACCTTACCTTTACTGGTGAGTTTAAATCTTTTAGCGGCACCTCGTCTTGTTTTTATTTTTGGCATTTCTTAATACCTCTAAACTGGTTTCATCATAATAGAAAATCTATTACCCTGCATTTCAGCTCGCTTTTCAACCTGAGCAGAACCTTCCAATGCATCATAAATTCTCTTAACCAAAATTTCTCCTAAGTCTTGACGCGCCATCTCTCTACCTCGAAACATAACAGTTATTTTTAAATGACATCCCTGTTCTAGAAATTTCTTAGCCCGATTTATTTTTGTATCAAAATCATTCTGACTAATTCGAGGGCGGAATCTAACTTCTTTTGTTTTAATAACATGCTGTTTTTTCTTGTTGCTTTGGTCTTTCTTTTTCTGATCATATTTGAGCTTTCCATAATCCATTAAGCGGCAAACAGGAGGTTTTGCTTTAGGTGAAACTTCCACCAAATCTAATCCTGCACTCTCTGCTTCTTCGATTGCCTTTAAAGTGGGCATAACACCTAATTGGACTCCTTCATCCGTAATTACTAAAACTTCCTCTGCACGTATTTTTCCGTTTACTCTGATCTTATCTATTTTTGTGATTTCTTTAATCTCCTTTTTTTGTTTATTTCATCTTTCATTTCGATAATAATGTCTGTCAGCTTTATACTACCTATATCACCTAAAAATCTTCGACGGAGTGATACAGTCCCGGCTTCTGCTTCTTTCTCCCCAACTATGAGCATTACATTTGTTTTACTCAATTCAGTTTTTCTGATCTTGGCACCAATTTTATCAGCACGGATATCTACTTCATTGCGTATGCCTGCATTTTTTAACTCCATACCGACTTTTTCTGCATAATCCGCTGTTTTCTCAGAAACGGAAAGTACGGCTACCTGAACTGGAGCGAGCCAAAGTGGGAAATCTCCAGCACAATGCTCAAGATAAACTCCAAAAAATCTCTCCAGTGAACCGAGTATGGCCCGATGAATCATGACTGGACGTTTTTCCTTTCCATCTTCATCCACATACGTTAGATCAAAACGGTCAGGTAGAGTGAAATCAAGCTGAATTGTTGCGAGTTGATGTAATCGTCCCAATGCATCCTTTACGTTGAAATCAATCTTGGGGCCGTAAAATGCACCCTCACCCTCCTCAATGTTAAAATCAGTTACACTACCTTCAAGTGTGTCCTTAAGAATAGTTTCGGCATGATTCCAAAGTGTTTCGTCACCCATTGCTTTCTCAGGTCGAGTGCTAAGTGTAATCTCTTTATCACCAAAATCGAAAACGTCATAAACTTCATCTACCATTTCAAGAAGATGATTGATTTCAGTGCCAATCTGGTCAGGAGAACAAAAAATATGCGCATCATCCTGGGAAAAGCTTCGTACTCGCGTAAGTCCCGATAGTACACCGGCTTTTTCATAACGATGTAGACGACCAAAATCTGCAATACGAATCGGTAAGTCTCTATACGAACGTAAATCAGACGAATAGATCAGAGTATGTGCAGGACAGTTCATAGGCTTGAGACCAAAATCTCTTCCTCCCAATTCAAAATTGTACATGTACTCTCTGAAGTGCTCCCAATGTCCTGACTTTCTCCATAGTTCATTGTCAAAAACTTGAGGAGAGATAACTTCCTCATATCCATATTTAAGATAGAGTTCCTGAATGTAACTAACGAGTTCATTATAAATAATAGTCCCTTTTGGTAGAAAGAAAGGACTTCCGGCGGATAAGGGGTTGTACATAAATAGTTCAAGTTCCTTTCCAAGCTTTCTGTGATCTCTCTTCTTCGCCTCTTCGAGAAGATTCAGGTATTGCTTTAACTGTTTCTTTGTTGCAAAAGCAGTTCCATAGATTCTCTGGAGCATTTTATTGTTTTCATCACCTCGCCAATACGCACCTGCACTGTTAAGTAGTTTAAAATGCTTGATGAAATCAGTCGATGGAACATGAGGTCCTCTGCATAGATCTGTAAAATCTCCTTGTGAGTAAGCTGAAATGGTGTCGTCATCAGACAAATCTTCTAAAATCTCAACTTTATAGCTTTCACCCACTTTCTTAAAAAGTGCCATCGCATCGTTTCGAGAAAGTTCCTGACGGTGTATAGACAACCCTTCAGAAGCAATTTCTTTCATCCGATCTTCTATTTTTACGAGATCTTCATCGGTAAATGGTTCATCTACATCAAAATCGTAGTAGAATCTGTTTTCTATGGTTGGACCGATAGTCACTTTGACTTTTGGAAATAGCTGCTTACATGCCTGCGCCATCAAGTGAGATGTACTGTGCAGCAACACATCGTGACCATCATGAGATGCAGCCGTAACAGCTTCGACCTCAGCATCTTCCATCAAAAGTGTCTCCCTATCCCTCAATTCGCCATTTACTTTAACAGCAACGGCTTCATTGAAAAGTTGGGGAGCTATGTCTTTGAGGATATCAGATGCGGATGTCGATGTGGGATACGACCGCTTTTCGTGTCCGTGTATGGATACTTTTATCTTTGTCATATATGTACGATGTAATACTCATTTCGTCTGGTGGGCGATAGAGGAGTCGAACCTCTGACCTCATGCACGTCAAGCATGCGCTCTAACCAACTGAGCTAATCGCCCTGATCATAGCTCAAGATTGCTGCAAAAAGCGCGTGAATTTATAGTTTTCCCGTCGGAAAGTCAACTTATAGCCATATATCTAATAACAAAATAAACGGTAGAAACTATTCTTCTTCAGTGTCTTCAGGAGCTAACGATTCCTGCTTTGGTATATTTTCAATAATTAAACCCAGCACTCCTGCAGAAAGAATAGTTAAGAACCCAAGAAATATCAAAAATAACTTACTCCATAAAATAAGAAATAACATAACTACCCCATCATCTCCAAAACCTCCACCCAATTGTTCTCCTATTAAAAGTATGTTAAGGGGCATAATAAACGCCAATGAGTAAATAATTATTTTCCCAAATGTGTTACAGCTCTGAACATATTCAGTTATATTTGTTTTTCTAATAAAAAGTCCTATAGCCATGGCAGCAAATGCAATCGTCATTACATTAAGTAGATTTGTTCCCCATATGATTTTCCATGTTTCCGGTTCAAATATTAAAGATAAAGCAGTGGTTCCTTCATTTTGTCCGATTGGTAAAATTAAAAACGCAAGTAGTACCGAACCGCCTATTCCAGCTATCATCTTGCCCTGTTTGTTATCGATGATTTCTGATAAAATGGCAAGTCCAATATATACAGATATTAATGCTATAAAAAATAGTAAACCTATACCAGTCCCTTGATATAAAATGCTTCTTGCCTCAACTGGGACAAGATCAAATAACTTGGACCATTTGGCAAACAAATACAGGCAAACAATTCCTGTCATAATTGTTAATGTTAAAGATCTTGATAGTCTGTTAGAAGAATTACTCATGGCAACTGCAGTAATTCCTATTGCTGTTATGAAGAGAAACATCATTGTTACTGTACCCGGAACATCGCCACCAAGGAAATCCCAAAACATTATAACATCATAATCGCTGCCCTCATAGTAAGAATATGTAGGAACAAACAAGGGTAAAAAAAGTCCTATCAGGAGAAAAATACCACCTCTTTTAGCCCAAACAGAATCGGTTATAAATTTCATTTATTTCAATTTTCTATTCTTGAGTTCTAACGAAAATCTTGATGAATGGTGAAAAAAATAAGATTTTCTTTTCACATCCTCCATATTAGGATATATCTTTTCAAAAAGTACAATCAAAACTCAGATGGAGCTAATAGATTATCATACGTCACTTTA
>DKQU01000039.1:0-3880 GCA_002471865.1 Fidelibacterota bacterium UBA7300
CAGCAACCAATTTAACAGAATCCACTGTAACAGAAGGGCTGCTGGAGCCTATAGGAGGTTTGTGTGGTGGTGTTGTGAGTGTGGAACTGATGGACCCTGCCGCTATTACAGGGCACGGATATAAGGTCACGTTCGGAGACAGTATTGAGACCGTAACAGCGGAAGGCGATACAATTCTTGACATCAGCTTTACACTTGTGGATACAACAGAAAACGATACACTCTACCACAATCAGCAGCTTTCAGATGACTCAGGTGATAATCTCCCAGTGGTGGATGGTTTCCGCCTGACCGTGCAAAATACGCCCACCGGTGTAGAGTTCATTGGCTGGACAAATGTTATGGAAGACACCTCAACGTTTGACTGGCGGACGGAGAGTAGGCGACCCGATCTAGTCCCCAGTGGTCAAGCATACGGGAACGTAATTGAAACATTTGATGATTTTCGTATCACGATTGACACAACTTCTTCCGGAGGGCTGGAAGCAGGTTGGTGGGACCTCTTCCAGGGTGTATGGGGAAATGAACTGGGGTTCGATTCAACTATTCAGTTGCCCCTAAAGGTGGAGATCATTACCGATACGCTGAACCCCGTAGATATCTCTGATCATACCATCTTAGGCGAATTTTACATGGATGCCCCGTGGGAAGAATACAGAAAGTACTACTACAGTCCGTTGGGCTGGGATCTGGAGCCCGGCGGTGCTGGATTCACCCCCGGCAGTCCCGGATGGTATGAATTACACATTGATATCCTCATTTTATCGGATGAAGACAATAGCGGCAATTATCTCTATCTGCTAACCAACAACAGTCCCGATGTTTATGTTAATGCGGATGGAGATTCGGTTTTTCAGGATGCTATCACACCATCACACGGCGATCAATTCACTATCACAACGTACAAACCGTTCCAGCAGAAGATTTCCTATGCGTTTAGTACCACTGCAGGTCAGTTTACCAATGTGGGCAACTCTTTGGATAGTATCCGTGTGGTGCCTGATCCTTATGTGGTAACCAATGTGTGGGAGATGAGTGAGTTTGGCAAAAAGCTTAAATTCAAGAATCTCCCAGATGAGTGTACAATCAAAATCTACACTCTTGTAGGAGAACATATCGCCACAGTGCAGCATGACTCCGACGTGGGCTATGAGTTTTGGGATATGCGGACGAGGAATGACCAATTCATCGCTCCGGGTGTCTATCTTTATCACGCCGAAACTCAAGATGGCGACGAAGCACTAGGAAGGTTCCTGGTGATTAAATGAGACGCTTGCTGATTGTACTACTGTCTTTTTCTTCTGTTGCTTTTGGTGAGTTTGACAAGGTTGGAACCACCACAGCTCAATTTCTAAAGATGGGTGTAGGTGCCAGGGCTCGGGGTATGGGCGGCAGTTTTGTAGCTCTGGCGGACGACGGTACAGCTCACTACTGGAATCCAGCCGGCATGGTTGCAACAGAGGGAATATCTTCCACATTCAGCCATACAGACTGGGCATTGGATATTACTCACGAGTTTGTTAGTGTAACTCTCCCCAGGGGACAGGCAGGTGTTTTTGGTGTTTCCATTTCGGCTCTGACTATGGATGAGAAGGAAGTTACTACTGTAATTGATCAGGATGGCAATGGGCTTTACTACAATGTGATGGATATGGCTCTAGCCGCCAGCTATGCTCGGCGCATGAGTGATCGTCTATCTTACGGGATGACTCTCAAATATATTCATCTGGCGGCGTACAATGAGATCGCCCAGACTTTTGCTGTTGATTTAGGTTCTATCCTGAAGACTGATTTCTACGGCATGAAAATTGGTATGGCACTTTCAAATTTTGGAGGTGAACCGAAATACTCCGGCCGCGACCTACTGCATCCTGTTGATGTGGAGAATGATGTGGATGGAAATGTTACCACTGAAGCTGAATTGAAAACGGAGTCGTGGCCACTTCCGCTCATGATCCGTATCGGAGTCGCCATGGATGTGATAGGGCAGGGAGACGTTATTCTACCCAACGGTTCCAACAGGCTGACTGTTGCTCTGGATGCTGAACATCCCAACGATGCACCTGAGCACATCAATCTGGGAGTAGAATTCGCTTTTCATGAAATGTTCTTCCTACGCGGAGGCTATCGGTTTAACTATGATTTGGAAAAGTTCACAGCAGGGGCGGGCATGAAACTACCATTGGCTAGCATGGTAGCCACAATAGACTATGCTGTAATGCCGTTTGGACCGTTTGGAACCACATCATTCATTTCCATCGGGGTTTTCCTGAAGTAGATAACACAAAATTTTTATCTCTGGAGGTTAGCAAAGTGATCAAATTTAGACGAACTATCATGATGTTGTCATTAGGCGTGTGGTGTTTTCCCCTCACAGCTGATCCTAACGGGAAAGAGCTCCCTATAACACCGGTACCCGGACTGCCGAAAGCCGCCGAAGCTTACTATTCACCAGATGGAAAAAGTCTTATCTGCAACGCCAAAGTACAAGCGGATGATGATGTTCATCATGTTTACGTAGCCAATATTGACGGCACCGGTATCCGTCGTATCAATGACCGTGGTGAAGATGCCTGCTCATATTTCTTTCCTTCCGGAGATAAGATTATCTGGACGTCCACTCGGGATTACCCTGATATGCCGGTAGGTAGCTGGTCACTGCCGACCATCTATCCCCAAGGTGCCGAGCTGTACGTCAGTGATCTTGACGGATCAAACATTCAACGGTTGACGCATAACAAGTACTACGATGCGGAGGTCTCTGTTTCGCCGGATGGCAAGTGGATTCTTTTCACTCGGCAGATTGACGGAAATCTGGACTTGTGGCGAATGCGGAGCGATGGGACGGGTGAATTCCAAGTTACCCATACGGACGATTGGCAGGAGGGTGGTTCGTTCTACATGCCCGATAGCGAAACAATTCTCTACAGGGCATGGAAAAAGGAATTCGATGATTCTCGGGGAAAACCTATGACTATCTATACCATTAAGCACGATGGTACAGATCTGAAACAAATCACATTTGAAGACGACAAGACAAACTGGGCTCCCCATCCGGGCCCCGATGGAAAGCATTTTGTTTTTGTAAAGGTGGAGCCGCCACACAATTTTGAGATTTATATGATGAACATCGAAACGCAGGAGCAAACCCGCCTTACTTACAGTGATGCTTTCGATGGTTTTCCAGTTATCTCTCCGGACGGTAAAAGTGTGCTGTTTAGCTCCAGCCGAGATGCCGCACCCGGTGAGCGGTCACTGAGCCTCTTCATTATGGATATCAGCTCACTGATGGAATAAAGTATTCTCAGCTCTAACTGATTTTGTAACCTGCAGACACAATACCATTTAGCGTAAATTCCCTGTACCATGAAAATTTTCGTTACTGGCGCTTCAGGTTTTGTAGGAGGTTATGTTTTGGAAGTCCTTCAGAATGCAGGTCATCACATTACAGTACTGGTACGGCCGGGAAGTGAACACAAACTCCCCGCTGATTTTTCAGGGGAAATTATTTCCGGCAATGTTTTTGACTTTTCCTTTCCCCCACAGTCTGATGCTGTAGTCCACCTGATCGGTATTCTACGTCCCAACTTTTGGCGCGCGGACACCTTTGAGAAACTTCACTTTTGTGCTACAAAGGTTGTTGTGGACAAGGCCGTGACCGCCGGTGCCAAGAGATTCCTAACGGTGAGTGCCAATGGAGTGAAGCCACATGGCACAGCATATCAGCGGACAAAGTACATGGCTGATCAGTATCTTCGTAACAGCGGTCTGGAGTGGACCATCTTCCGCCCATCGGTGCTCTTTGGTGATCCGGCCCACCAAAACGAAGATGTGAAGAAGTCTGAGTTCAGCTCCCTTCTCTACAGACAGCTGGTGAAGC
>DKQU01000039.1:4274-8777 GCA_002471865.1 Fidelibacterota bacterium UBA7300
TATGTGGGTGATTTAGCGAAAGGGATTGCTGCGGCTCTCATAAACGACCCTTCGGCTGGGAAAGTATATCATGTGGGCGGTCCGGAAAAGCTGATGTGGCGGGAAACAATTGATACTATTACTTCAGCTGTGGGGAAGCGACGCAAATGGAAAATTCCAGTGCCTGCCTGGGGAATTAGAGCAATAGCAGCTCTGCTAGGGTGGCTGCCCTTTTTTCCCATTACCCGGGACCAGATCACCATGCTGATGGAGGGGAATACGTGTGATGGGAGTGATTTCTACAAAGAGTTTGATATAGAGCCCACGGCTTTCACTCCTGAGAACTTGGACTATCTGCGTTAGAGAAAAAGTTAGGGCTACATTTCACCGGCGCCAACACTTCCGAGATCACCATCTATCCAATTCCCGACAAATTCATGAACTTTTTGCAGATCTTCCAGCCCGCAGATTAAAACAACCATATCTTGCTCCTCTCCGGCTTGATCTACCAGATAGTCCGGGAGAATTCCTTCAATCCTGAAACCGAGCTGCTCATACATTTCGATTACTTCTTTTTGAGGCCGCATCAGTTTGGTGATTATGTGCTTCAGCTGACGTTCTTTGGCAACTTCATATAGATCTGATACCAGAACTGCCCCCACATCAGAATCCCTGTAAGCTTTGGGGATGAGCAGGCGAAGGTATCCGGTTCCGCCCTTCCATTCTTCTGTAGAGATTTCAAGTGAAGCGTCACCAACTACATCCTTACCTATGATAGCTATACGGCGGATAATGATTCCAGATTGTGTAGCCTTAATCCGTTTCTTGACGTGCTTAATATCGGCTACATCGCTACGCAGATAACGGCGTTCTTCCTCTGATAAAGAGAGGAAGAATTCATGGGAAAGCTTCACATCATCCATGGTCAGGTTGCGAACAATAAGTTCTCGTTTGTCACGAAGCGTGTAAGTGTTTTTCATCAAACTCTCCTTAGCGTTTATCCAATGATCAGGTCGATAAGTTCTACAATATCAAAAACGTCAATAATTCCATCTTGGTTCATATCGGCTAGGTACATCTGTTGTTCAGATAACGATTCTGTTGCAAGCATGTGGTTCACAATTTCGACGACATCAAGGACGTTCAGGGTTCCGTCCATATTCACATCACCAGAGATGAATCCGGCTATCTGGAACGAATAGTAACCAGCTATGGGGAGTGTCTCGTCTCGTCCGGAGTAATCAGCAGCGTGGATGTAATAACTGATTTCCATATCCGATGGCTGTCCCGGAATATAGGCATCGTAACAATCTGGTATATCCTCCGGACAGACATTCATGAGTATACTTTCATAATCGTTCATTGAACTGTTTTTCCAAAAAACCTTCAATTCTTCAAAAACCAGCCCTGTTTCACTTAAATCGTCAATAATTGTAACTACTCGGTATTCATTTAGTGGGGTATCCTGATTATTAATGGGGTTGTGGAACATCTGCAGCATCTCCAGATCGGGAATCCCCTTGGCCCGGCAATGGATGGCGTCTGTGGAAAGCCAGTCGCCCGTGACGGGTAAAATCTCATAGCCTGGCAGAGCTTCTTGATACACCTCCATCGCTTCATCATCCCAGGAACTGTTCACGATAGGGACAAAAACTTTCTCGTTAAGAATTAGGGAGTTAGTATACGGCTGATTGCTGGGTGTATATACACGGTACATTTCCCACGGCTCCCCAAAGTCATTAACCTGGTCTTCAAAGTATTCCACCACTTCTTCGATTTCATCATATTGGCTATGACTCTCTGGTACCTCTCGGAGAAGAAGTTTTGTTGGAGATAAAAATTTCCCCCAGCAGTCGATATGTTCGATATACTCCCCATTAGGATCGTCCACTACGTGGTATGTATCGATGCCGTAGTATGCTTCCATGATATCGTTTACTTCACTATCAGGGATCTCATTTTCGCTGTATACAAGAGAAGAAGAAGCCGAATTGCCGTAGCTGTCCGTCATGTAGTTACCGCCAGAATGAATCAGGTCTGTGGCAAAATAGGGTGTGTTCAAATAGTCACTCATTTTGGCGGGCGCATCGTTATCGTTGGGCCGGGGCCGGTTGTAGGTAAAGTCCACGACGGAGACATTCCGATATCCGTCAACCACCCACCAGGGGCCGTAATCCCGCGTCCAGTAACTGTCCGTAGGCCCCAAAATGAATTCCACACTGTCCATATTGACTCCGGCGTTTTCAAAGCTTGTAGTAGCAGAGTTTTCCAGACTTGCATTCACAAGGCAGTAAACGATAACGTCTTCCGACATTTCTTTAACAATGGATGTAGAAATGCCTAGTGGATAACGGATCAGGACGCCTTGCATACGTTCGTGCTCAGCTATGTTTCGGATAGGTTCCGGTGGTGGATCTGTATCCCGGGCATATTCTTTGATTAGGTGGCGATTTTCCCATTCCCATTCGGTAAAACCGATGGGGAGTTCTTTCGCTGGTTGCGCCCATAAGGAGGCTACAAAAGAAAGCAAGAGAGAAGTAGTTGGTGCAAGTCTCTTCATTAACAAAACTTAACCACAATGGGGGGTACAAGCCAAGATTCTATCGGGAGGTGTGATCTCCCGCAATCTTAAGAATCCCCTTCTCTAAATCCTATTCGGTCGAAGGGATTAACAACGCTGGAGATCATATTGTTCAGATGCGCGCTGATACGCTTTAGATAGCGGGCATAGAGGGCCAGGGCGGCTGAATCTCCAGATGAAATTTCTCCAACTGTTCCTTTCACCAGCTCATCATCAATTTGGTCACAAATGGCGCTGATTTCTTCCTTGAACGTGCTCATCATGGTACTAGCTCTATCCACATCCTGGTTCTTCAGTACGCTTATAGTATCATTAAAACGTTCCTTAATTTCTCCTTCGATCCCAGCCAGAGATTCTTCATAGGCTGGTACAGACAGATGCTGGGGATGAACTTCAGCAAGATCGAGAATGTTTTTACAGTAATCGCCAATACGCTCGATATCTATTACAATACTGACCAGAGCCATGCCGCTTGGCAGTACGGTTGGTCCCTGCAGCATACAGTGTGTCATCACTTTGCGCCTTACGTTACGCTCATAAGCATTTACTTGTTTGTCTTTCTGACGAACCTCTTGATTGATGACAGTATCATCGCTCTCACGCAGGATACGGACAGCCTCGAGGAACATTTCCTGGGCAATTTCCAGCATTTCGAATGATTTGTCCCAAGCTTCTACGAGCAGGTTGTCGGATTTCCAAAGGCTAGTTAATTCTTTCCACATCTGTTTTCTCCTCTTTTAAATTAGTACTAATGATTGTTGAAATGAAGTTTCTCATGACCTAGACAAGGAATATCAGGGCTATGGGCACAAAATAGAGAAGGATGTAAACAACTGTAAAAACCACCAGGTTTCTAGTTGATTTGCTGGCCCTTTCACCCACATACTCAGCAAGTCCTATAGGAATAAATTTCAACGGATAGAAGATTAGAATCCCGAAAATGTTGAAGACAAGATGTGAAAATGCAACTGTGATAGCCACCTCATTTTGAGTCGCCATGGCTGCCAGCATCGCGGTTATAGTTGTTCCTATGTTTGCTCCCAAAGTATAGGGGAAAATTTTTCTTATGGCTACCAGGCCGGCCCCTGCAAGGGGGATGATGAGTGATGTGGTAACTGAACTGCTCTGCACAACGGCGGTCATAAGAATCCCCAGCAAAAATCCCAGCACATCGTTCCGGAAGAGATAGCGGTCAATTATTATTTCAATCCGTGTTAATACAAGCGACCGTATCGATTTAATCAAAAATATCAAAGCAGTAAACATTAAGATAATAGAAAAAATCATCATGAGGATTTCCATGTAAGGGAGAAATGCAAACAACACATGGAGAAACGTAATAACGGGTTCAAGAATATATTTTAGGGGATTAAACAGCTTTAAACCTCCTGCCCCGAAAAACCCATCCCCCAACAAGATTGCAGTATCTTCGATAAAGTGAAATTTGAGTTCCAGAGGGAACAATACAACCACCACGCAAATATTGAAAAAATCGTGAACGATACCGGCGGAAAAAGCTCTTTTAAACTCAATCCGATTTGATATGTGGCCAAGAGAGACCAGTGTGTTCGTTATTGTAGTCCCGATATTAGCGCCCATAATGATAGGTATAGCCCCACTAAGCTCCAAGATACCTCCAGCAACAAGCCCTACAACGATGGAAGTGGTTGTTGAGGAGCTCTGGATTAGACTTGTGGCCACAATACCGATAATCAACCCAGCGAAAGGATTGGAGGTCATTTCGATCATGGCTTCGGCAAAATCTTGACCGAAAAGCTTGAATGAGTGACCCAGCAGTTTGATACTTAAAAGAAATAGGTAAGTTGCAGCAATTATGATTATTGCTTTTAACAGCTTTGATTTTGTGCTTTTACTCATTTTATGGAAAGGAAGAGTTGATCACTGATACACAACAGTGAAATATTGACAGAAACATTTAAAGA
>DKQU01000024.1 GCA_002471865.1 Fidelibacterota bacterium UBA7300
GCTGGGATAAGAGCTGTTGGACATCAATATATTCACGCTTTGTGGGTAAACGGAAACGTAGAAAATTTTTTCAACCATAGTCTTATCATATATACCCGCAAGTGTAAAATATCCTATAATTGAGCCACCTCGCGGATTTGAACCGCGGACCTACTCATTACGAATGAGTTGCTCTACCAACTGAGCTAAGGTGGCAAACGCGGCGCAAATTTAACTTGGTTTTTATATGAGTCCCATGTATTAATCTATCTTTATTCCTAGCCAAATCATCAGGTGAAATATGTAATCTAATGTTAGTTTGTTGTCAAGTTTACAAAGTAAAGTTTCCCTTTATAGAATCTACGACATTCATCCAATTCTGAATTGTATTTTAGTAGTGTCGGTTTTCTATTCAATTTAATTGGGTTCTTCAATCTTTAAAAAAGTAATGAAACAACAGATCATCATAAATAAAAAATATCAACCTTGGTTAGAATGAGATGGAAAAAGGAATATCGTCTAAAGAGCTTAACGGTATAGAGGTTTGTGGATATACAATCGACGGCTCAGAACGGGTCTTGTCGAAGGAAGCTCTAATATTTGTAGCTGAATTAGAGAGACGTTACCGAAAAAAGAGAAACAAACTCCTCCAAAAACGTAAGGTAAGACAAGAGGAATTGGACAAGGGAGAATTTCCTGATTTCCTTGCTGAGACAAAAAATATTCGCAAAAGTGACTGGCAGGTGGCACCAAATCCTGCTGATCTTTCAGATCGTCGGGTGGAGATTACCGGCCCCACTGACCGAAAAATGGTTATTAACGCTCTCAATTCGGGAGCGAATGTTTTCATGGCCGATTTTGAAGATTCCCTGGCTCCTACCTGGCTGAATCTGGTACAAGGGCAGATCAATCTCCAAGATGCTGTCAGAGAAACCATTACCTTCGAAGTCCCGGGAGGGAAATTTTATTCACTGAATGATGAAGTGGCAACATTGGTAGTAAGACCCAGAGGATGGCATCTTTACGAGAAGCACGTCCTCATAGATGGTAAATTCATATCTGCTGGTCTTTTTGATTTTGGGCTTTACTTTTTTCACAATGTAGATGTTTTACTTAAAAAAGGAACCGGTCCTTATTTTTACCTACCCAAGCTGGAAAGTCACCTTGAAGCCCGTTTATGGAATGATGTCTTCATTTTTGCTCAGGAGTTGCTCGGTATTCCCAGGGGGACGATCAAAGCTACCGTGCTCATCGAACACATTTTGGCGGCGTTCGAGATGGATGAGATTCTCTTCGAGTTGAGGGAGCATTCAACAGGATTGAATTGTGGACGGTGGGATTACATTTTCAGTTTCATAAAGAAGTTTCGCAACCATCCATCTTTTTTGTTACCCGATCGTGCCGCAGTGACTATGAGCTGTCATTTCCTGCGGTCTTATGTTGATCTTCTCATCCAGACGTGCCACAAACGTGGTGCACACGCCATGGGCGGAATGGCAGCTCAAGTACCCATCAAAGGTGATCCTGAAGCTAACGAAAGTGCTCTCCAAAAAGTTCGTGAAGATAAAGTCCGTGAAGTAAATGCCGGTCACGATGGAACGTGGGTAGCTCATCCGGGACTTGTACCTATTGCCATGGACTGTTTTGACGAGGTTATGAAAGCTCCGAATCAGCTGGATCAATTGCGCAAGGACGTAACAATTTCTGCTGAAGATCTGCTTAAAGTTCCGTCCGGTGAAATTACAAAGAACGGACTCCGAACGAATATTTCCGTAGGGATTCAATACATGGAAGCTTGGTTGGGCGGTAACGGCTGTGTCCCTTTAAATCACCTCATGGAAGATGCCGCAACAGCAGAAATATCTCGAACTCAGATATGGCAGTGGATTCACAATTCGGCTGCGTCATTGGCGGATGGCAACAAAATTACACTGGATCTTTTCCGGACAATAATGGATGAGGAATTGGAAAACATTAGACTGCTGGTGGGAGAAAAACGATTTGATTCAGGTCGTTATCATCTCGCCGCACAACTGTTCGATGAAATTATTTCTAATGATAAACTTGAGGAGTTCCTGACATTGCGAGCATACGATCATATTGACTGAGTTTAAGCTTGCATAACTCATAATAAAAAGGAGAACAACCGATGGCAGCCGTTGAAGAAAAAATCAGATTACTCACTATTGAAGAGCGGGCTCTTGAGCGCGAGAGGCAAATAGAAAGCCACAGGGTTGATGATGCCGATCTGGAGCACATACGGAATTTGTGGGCAAACGATCCCAGATGGCAGGGGATTACTCGTCCATATTCTCCGGAAGATGTACTTAAGCTTCGGGGAACACTTAAGATCTGGTACACCTTTGCTCAGGCGGGTGCGGAACGACTCTGGCACCTTCTTCAAACAGAAGACTACATCCATGCGCTTGGCGCTCTCACCGGAAATCAGGCAGTACAGCAGGTGGAAGCCGGACTGAAGGCGATCTATCTTAGCGGATGGCAGGTTGCGGCTGATGCCAATCTGGCCGGTGAGATGTATCCCGATCAGAGTCTCTACCCCAGCAATAGTGTTCCTGAGGTCGTCCGAAGGATTAACAACGCTCTCCGCCGGGCAGATCAGATTCAGGTGCTCGATGGGCGGAAAGACGGTCCTTACTGGTTTGCTCCCATCGTCGCCGATGCTGAGGCAGGGTTCGGCGGTCCTCTAAATGCTTTCGAGCTGATGAGATCCATGATCGATGCCGGTGCCGCCGGAGTTCATTTTGAAGATCAACTGGCATCAGCCAAGAAGTGCGGTCACATGGGCGGCAAGGTTTTGGTTCCTACCGGAGAATTCATCACCAAGCTCATATCGGCAAGATTAGCGGCGGATATTTGCGGTGTTCCTACAATCCTCATCGCCCGTACAGATGCTGATTCAGCGAAACTTATCACCAGCGACAGTGATAAACGTGATCATCCATTTATCTTAAATGATCCACGTACCTCTGAAGGATTCTATCATTTCAAGGGAAGCATCGAGAGTGCCATTGCTCGGGGACTCGCTTATGCACCGTACGCTGACATGATCTGGTGCGAAACTTCCCACCCAGATCTGGATGAAGCGAGACAGCTCGCCGAAGCGATAAAAGAAGTCTATCCTGATAAACTGTTGAGCTACAACTGCTCACCATCTTTCAACTGGAGGCGGCATCTTGACAAGGCAACCATCACTAAGTTTCAGACTGAACTTGCAGCCATGGGATACAAGTTTCAGTTTGTGACGTTAGCCGGTTTTCATGCTCTAAATATGGGGATGTTCGATCTTGCCAGCGCTTACAGTAAAGATGGAATGCTCGCCTATTCTGATTTTCAGGAGCAGGAGTTCGAGCATGAAAGGACAAGCGGATATATGGCCATCACCCATCAGAAGTTCGTCGGCACAGGTTATTTTGATCGGGTCATGAACAGTATCACGGATGGTGACAGCTCAGTTGGAGCATTGGAAGGTTCTACGGAAGAAGAGCAGTTTCAGGATGAAAGCACTGTTGAATCTTCATCTGCTTCTGCCTCAGCCTAAATTCGTCAACTAATTGTCGGGAGGCGCCATCTGAGCGGCTTTGTACGCTCCCAGAATTTCCCCACCATAGAAAGCTAAAGTGGCGAATGAAAAGAGTCCTCCTCGGATAGTGTGCCCAGAGTTTAGATGTTCGTAAGCCAGATTTGCTGACAAGGTAAAGGTGAGAAAGCCGAAAAATCCGTCCCAGGTTCGCCCGGCGTAAATTCGTCCGCTGCCCGGAATCAACACAGAAAGAGCAGCTGCCAGTTTTGGAGACTTTCCATTCTGCTGCAAAAGCAGAGAAGTCTGAACACGATCAACCAGACGTCCGTCAGTATGAAAGGCTTCTTGGCGAGACACTGATTTCAAGTTATCCCCCACATGATAGTGATACGCCGCAGGGTTGCAGCGGACTATTCTATCGGCTGCCATGATTGTCCCTTTTAGAACACCCTTCTCAGAAATGCTCTGTGCCGCGTAGTTGCTGCAGCTTGGGTAAAACTGGCACGCCAGCAGAGGAGTACTGTAGCTGAACCGTTGCCAGAGAGCGATGGGAGATATGAGTATTTTCTCCGCAAGAGATGTTTTGTCTGATGCAAGGACAGTGTCAGCCGGGTGCTTAGCCTGGCCATTGAGAAAGCACATAAGAACTAGAGCGTAGACGAGGATTTTGAGAAATTTTCTCATAGTTGAAAATTACTCTTGAAATCTTGCCACTTTCCACTCATATTTCTTTATAATGAGGTTCCCGTCTGTCACACAGTTTACCTCCTTTTTCACCCTCTTCATGGTTTTATTGCTGATTCCATTTAAGGTTCAGGCAGTTGATATTTACCTCCTCCACACAAATAATACCAACGGCGCTCTGGAAAACTGCCTCTGCCCTGGAAAGTCATACGGTTCTCTGGAAAAACGTATTCACTACGTTCGAGATTGGCTGAAAGATTACCCCAACACCATTATTGTAGATGCCGGCGATTTTCTCTCTTCCACTCGAAAAACTCTCAAGGACAGTATCGCCTTCCGCGGCTACGAGTTGATACCGTATGATGCTGTAGCGCTGGGTGATCAGGAATTCTTCCGGGGAATTCCATTTCTTAGCGGGCTGATGGAGGATTCCGATCTTCCGTTTTTGGCTTCTAATCTAAAAGAGCCTCAGCTTCCAAATCTCCAAAGTGACATTTTAATTGAACGTAACGGCATTACTTTAGGCTTCTTTTCGGTTCTTGATCCAAGTATTTTTCAGTTTTATCCTAAAAGTGTGTCTGAAGCAGTGGATTTCCTCTCTTACGAAGATGTCGCTACTCGGCACGCTTTGGCACTAAAAGAAAAAGCTGATGTAGTTGTCATGCTTTCGCACCTCGGAATAGAGAAAGACCGAGAACTGGCAGGTTCAGTAGAAGGAATTGACATCATCGTTGGAAGTCATTCCCAGTCCATTCTGAAGGAACCGGAGAAAATCGGGAACACGCTCATAGTGCAAGCAGGGAAGGACGGCTATTATGTGGGTGAACTCAAGTTGACATTCGATGAAGAGAAAGAGCTACAGTCCTACAACGGTAAACTGATCCCAATGGATATCTACTTTCCCAACGACGCTATCATGGTGGATATGATTATTGAGTACAACCGTCTAAAGCGCCAAAATCTCACTAGACGTGTAGAGCGTATTTCACCCATACCGGCAGAATATATAGTCACACCGACAGCAAAGTGTGGAACTTGTCATCCAGAGAATCTGGAACATTGGCTGACAACTCCACATTCATCATCATTCGCCACGCTGGAGCATGAACATAAGCATAAGTCCCCCGACTGTCTTTCGTGCCATACATCTGGTTTTGGCCGGGATGACGGATACTTGAACTATAACATCACCGCCGGCTTGAAAACGGTGAACTGTACTGAATGCCACTACGTTCCCGAAAGCCACTTAGAGGAATCCGGGTTACACGAATTGGAGCCAGTGGTAGAAGAAGCATGTCTCCGGTGCCACGACCACAAAAACAGCCCGTCGTTTGAATTTGCGGCGTTTACAGAACGGATTCGTCATCCTGTAATCGAGGAAATTGTCGAGGTTGAACCGATAGAAGAAGAAGTTGTACTGAGAGAAGCTCCTCCACCTGAACCGGAGATATCCGATGAGCCTGTGGTTGAGGAAGAGGACTTCTTGTCAGAGGCACCGACTGCCGCTGAAGAGGTCCAGGAGGATACCGTTATTGCTGAGATTTCCTTGACATCTGAGCCAGAGCTTTCGGAAGCGTTAGAGACTGTGGCTGACACTGAGGAAGTAGCAGTGGAAGAAGAGGTAAGGGAAGAGAAACCCACTCTCCACCTTACGCATGAGGTCGCAGCAGGCGAGAATCTCTGGAAACTGGCTGTACAGTATCTAAGTGCAGGGAAGCGTTGGCCGGAAATCTATGAGCTGAATAGAGAAAATATTTCAGACCCTGATTTCATTCGAGAAGGTCAGAAACTCCGTATCCCATATTCGCAGGAATAGTTATATGGATAGTTTGATTCAACAATTGACGGACAACCCCATTCTTCTGGCTGTCGCTTTGATACTTGTAGCTGTTGTGGTTTACGCGCTGATGAAACGGCTGATAAAGCTAGCGCTTTTTCTATTGGTGTTACTGGCGGTTTACTTTGGTTATCTGTATATGACAGGACAGGATTTTCCTGAGGGAGTTCAAAAGGGGCAAGAGATGCTCGAAGATGTTAAGGACAAAGCCAGTGAATTTTTAAATGAACACAAAGATGACATTGATAAGGTGAAGGAAAAGTTAACTACGGATAACTGAAAGATTCTTACGCTATCGCTTCCCGCAGCCTATTCGTCAGAACTCTCATAATTCCCTGCACAATATCCATCCGAGATCCCATCAAATCGAAGAAATCTTCTCCGCCGATTCGTAGCAGTACCGTCTCGTCCTGAGTTGTAGCTGAGGCTGATCTGGGTTCCTGATCCAGGATAGCCATCTCGCCAATGAATTCTGAATTCCCTAAAGTTGCGATCTCTTTGCCTTCCTTGTGAATTCGGACTTCTCCATCCACAATAATGAACATGGAATCGCCCGGGTCGCCATCCTCAAATACAATCTCATTCGATTCAAGATTAATGGTATCAGTGATCTGGGCAATGTGTGCTACTTCTTCACCCGGAATATCCTTAAAGAGAGTAACTCCCTTAAGAAAAAGGGTTTTTTCCAGTGTTGTGTACATAGGTGTCTCCTCCATTAATTTCCTATTTTCAAGTTCTTCCGGTTTCCAATCCTTTCCTCTTTTCGCTAAGGTTTCATTGTGGATAGAGCTGTCTCTATCGTTTAGCCACTTTAATGATAAAACTCCTTCACCCAATTCCAATCTTTTCTTTAGAATGTAGTCAAATGCAACAGCAGATTCGTAATTATTTTTACCATTAAGCCAATGGGTGAGCCATTCTTCCGAGGATTTCGATTGTAAATCAAAGAGTTTATTACCGACTTGAACTTTCTCGGCGGCATCGATTTCATCCAGAAGTGGTACAACTTTTTCCCGCACTGTCTTTTCGAGAACATTATCAAGATATTCTAAGACATTCGCCAGTGTAGAAGCTCCGGGAGTTGTGACCGCATGAGCAAATGTTTGTAATGGGGCATCCGGATGATTTAAAAGAGCTAGTTTAAGAATAATCACCTTCATTTGACTCAGTTGATGAGACAGCATGTCAGTGACCAATTTTGAGTCACTGTTTTCTTCGAATAGGGAGAGTGCATGTTCAGATTCATACGCTTGCCTCAGAATTTCTTCTAGAAGAGATACCGTTTCAACCAAAGAAACATCGTTCATTACACCACGCTTTGCTATTCGAGAAAGTGAATCCGTGATTTCCTCCCAACCATTAAATGAAGTCTTTGGCCAAACAGTGATGAGAGTATCTACTGTCTCCGGCATATCTAAGTCACCCAGACACCTGAGAACAGCGTTCATGGAACTCAAATCATCAATGTCATCAATTTTGATTATCAACTCGGTAAGAGCTTTTGACACGTCTTCGGAGTTATGAAGACGTAGCGATCGTCGAGCAGCAGGTGCTGTATAAGAATCGTGGAGATTGCTTACGAGGTGTGAAATAAAATTCGAACTTGGCCGGTCTCCAGCAATATTAATGGCCCTCAGACGTACTTCACTGCTGTCATCTGCCAACAGCTTTTTGAGAAGTTGTTCCGTCAAGACATCCGACAAGTGTCCAACAGTCGATAGAGAGCTCAATCTGATCTCTGCTTCAGGATTTTCAAGGAGAGAGTCGAGTGCCTTTTGTCCTTCTTTTGCATCGTCACCACCCATGAGCAGAAGTCCTGCAGCAGCAGCAGCTTTGATGGAAGTGTGGCTATCTGCCACCAAAGTTTTCATGAGCGGCACAGCTTGTTGGAGTTTCCTGTGACCACAGACAAGAAGTGCGTCAGCAGTCAACTCCCCGTCGGTTTTTTGTGATAGAGCTAATACGGTGTTATCCGGGATGATATCAGCGGAATTTTTTGTTAGTTCTAAAACCTTACTTTGGATTGCAGTTGAGCTGTTTTCAAGAAGTTTCTGAAGATCACCTTTCCAAGCTGTTAATGGAAGGGTGCTAATTGTTTCCAAGGTAAACAGTTGCTGATGCTCATTACCTTCCAAGAGTGTATTTCGCAGAATCTCAACAATGGTTGGATCGGTATAGTCGAAATCAAGTTCCTCGAAATCGAGGCGTCGTTTTTCCACAGCCGTTCGGAGTTCAGAGACGTAACCCTTTTTTAACTTGATATTGGCAATGATCCAGACGATTAACAGAATAATAGCGGGAATGCTCAGTACCCTTACATCATTAAAGAGTGACATAAGTCCAATGATGAGGATACCTGTTAATCCACCTGCTAGATTCTTGATGGTTCCATCGATGAACGGCTTTGCCTTGCTCTTCACTTGAGGAGAAACGGGAAGCCAAAGCAGTTGACTGGAGATATCGTGGAGCGTAAATCTAAAGATTTGGTCACCAGCTTTTGCACTGATAGCTGCCGCAAGTACTGGAGTCAACAAAATGGCACTGCTGCCCAAAAGCAGAGTTCCCGGCAGAAACATCAGAGCGAGAAGTACACCAAACCGGGAGAGAAATCGGCTGGTAAAGAAAAATTGTATCAGGATGGAGATCAAACCAATGGCGCCGTAAAGTGTACCAAAAAGTGAAGCCATTTCTGACTCATCCAAATTATCGCTAACAATAATTTTCATCTGATAATCCACTAATGATCCCGCAACAGCAGCAGCAACGATTGTTAGCGTCATCACTTTAAGATAAGGAGAACTAAATACTCCTTCTTTCTTTTTATCTGGACTGAATGTCCTTTTTGAAGAAGAGACAGGAGTTTCATCTAAGAACTGTCTGATAAAAAGTACCATCAGAAACCCCAATCCAATAAAAAGTGCTGTGGCAGGGAGAAGAAAATCAGCAGAAAATAGATCTACCAATATTCCCATAGAGAAGCCTAGAGCGGTATTGGCAACAGCGCCCCCACTGGCGATAACACCGAATAGTCGTTTTGCTTCTCTTGTATCAAACGCAGTGTTAGTCAAGAGCCAAAACTGGATTACCATAACAGTGCCTATAACTTCAAACCAGACGTAAAGAACAGGATAGATCCATTCAAACGCAAAAAGTTTTATGATGAAAAATATGATTATAAAAGATCCTGCTCCACCAGCAAAAGTTGCCAACATGAGAGGGAATAGAGAAAGTCGTTTTGAAAGCTTGGAATGAACAGAAATAGTTAAGGCAATAGCAACAGCAATCAGAATAAACATATGAGGAAGATATTCAGTCGGAAAACGACTGAGAAAAAATGTATCTCTTGCGGTTCTTCCGAACACAAAAGAGCCTATTAGGAAAAACCAACAGAGAAAGAAGGATAAGACTCGCTTTCCTTCTCCCTCGTTTATTTGGAGTAATTTATTTAACACAGTCATTCAGTTTTGTTTAGATGATTCATGATCTAAATTATCAGCTCTTCTCTTTTTTTTTGTTAATTCACTTTCCATCATTTCTTTCCATTCCCTCACTTCTTCTGGGGAAAGAGTGTGTTTGTTCTTAATACCTATTTTGATAGGTCGGCTTGATTTCTTGGTACTAATTAGTTCATGAAAATCAGCAGGCATCATTGTTTGGCATCCAGCAGCTATTACTGCATTTCTAATAGCGTGATCTCTGGTAACAACGATGATGCTCCGCTTCTTCCATTTTTCTGCCAGAGAAATGATGAGATCGTCAGCTTCCCTATTATTTCCGCTGAAACAAACTTCAAGATTATCGTCGTCTTTAGGTGGATCCCAAGATGGATTTCCATCGAACAAAAGGGTGACTACTACCTTTCGTGTTTGGGTATAGTCTTGAAGCTGGCGGTAAAGTGTCTTTTGACATTCCACGTAGTTTCGATCAAGGAGCTCTAGATAAACAGGAACTTCATGGATAAAGTTGTGGCCATCAATGATGTAGCTAATCATGATAATTCAATTATTATATAAACCGCCATCATCAGGAAGACAAGAATTATTATCATTCGGGCAAGAACCTTATTACTCGACCGAAAGTAGGCCGGGATGGTATTGTCCATCCGTTTAAGTTCAGCCTGTGTTTTTTTGCTCAATAGTAGTTTGGTGCTGAGGATCAGCAACCCAAAAAAGAAGAGAAATACCCCAAGCCGCATGAAAAGACTCATGGGTAGAGTTTAAGGATGACGGAAGGGAATAGCAATATCGGAGAAAATGGAAGCTGTAAGATATTTAATGGATGATAATGCTAGGTATGTGAAAGTTTTTCCACAATGGAGTTTTTACACTCGATACGTTTGCAAATCTGCTTTCACAGTTCTACATTCCAATATCTTGACAAATCTTGCTAAAGTACAAATAAACACCATTTAGGAGGGGAGAAATGAGAAAACTATTCGCTGGAATATTTGTAGTATGTTATCTGCTGTGTTTTCTATGGAGTGGATTGTGGGCACAAACGAAGGATGAACTTGTACATGACCTTTCCACTCTCATCAAGTTCCAGACAGTAACCAGAGATAATGAAGCCAATCGAGTCGCCATGGAGTGGGTGGTAGAGGAATTGGCAGGACTTCCTGTTCATGTACAATGGTACGAATCGAAAGAATTCCCATCGGTAGTTATTACCAGTCAGAAAACCATTTGGCCAAAAATTTTATTAGCGGGACACATGGACGTTGTACCGGGGACTGAGGAATCTTTTCACCCGAGAGTTGAGGATGGTCGTCTAATAGGTAGAGGTGCTTACGATATGAAGATGGGAATTGCCGCATCCCTGAACATTTTCAAGGCACTTGGAGATGATCTAAATAAATATGATGTAGGGCTGATGTTGACTGCAGACGAAGAAATAGGCGGTTTCAATGGAGTGAAATATCTGGTGGAGCAGGGATATGGTGCCGGCATAGTGGTAATGCCGGACGGTGGTTTTGATTGGAATTTCGAGACTCAAGCCAAAGGCGTTCTATGGCTAGAAGTGACAGCTGAGGGGAAGAGTGCTCACGGATCGCGAACGTGGCTGGGTGAAAATGCTATTTTGAAATTAGCACGCTTTCTAATTGTGCTGGAAGAGGACTTCGCCACAGAGAAGGAGCCGGGAGACGATTATTATACTACGGTGAATATAGGCACCATAGAAGGAGGGAAGGCCACCAATCAGGTTCCCGATTTGGCGATGGCAACTGTGGATATTCGTTATACACCTAAGTACACTTCGGATGATATGCTGGCCAGAGTTGTCCGAAAAGCCGAACTGTTTGATGGTATTTCTGTGCAGGAGAAAATCTCAGGCGGCAGTCATTTCGCTGATACGAGCAACCCTCTATTTGTCAGTTTCGTTGCAATTGCTCAGGAAGTGGCTGGCATTGAGGTGGGTGAGACTAAATCACACGGTGCTTCGGATGCCCGATTTTTCTCTGGCCAGAAAATCCCGACGATGGTTATAGCCGGAAAAGGAGGCAATCATCATGCTGAAGGAGAGTGGGTTGACATTGCCGACTACGAGCAATTCTACCGGGTGCTGTTAGCTTGGGTGAAAGAGAATGGGCGTAAGTAGATTCAGGGAGTTCTCAGTAGATAATTCAAAACAAAAAGCCCCTAAACTTCTTGGGGCTTTATCACAGTGGCTCGGGACGGAATTGAACCATCGACACAAGGCTTTTCAGGCCTCTGCTCTACCGACTGAGCTACCGAGCCAAAAAAAACTACTGTCAAAAAAGCGCATCGAAGTTACTTTTACCACCCTCTAAAAGCAACCGCTAATTGGTGTACTTCCCGTCGGATTTTACTTGTGAAGGTATAATGATATTCCTATGTTTCCCGCCGTCGAATCATCGATAGAAATCAAATGAGCAAACAGATCATAATAGCAACGAGGAATAGAGACAAGGCAGTGGAGCTTAAAGAACTCCTGAAAAGTGGAGGTATAGCAGCGAGAACTCTGGATGAAGTTGACCCTGAGCGAAAGATTCCCGAAGTAGAGGAAACAGGCGCTACTCTCGAGGAAAACGCCTTACTCAAAGCCCGGACTATTTCTGCTATTCTCGGCTTACCTGCCATTGCAGATGATACTGGGTTGGAAGTTGATGCTCTTGATGGAGCACCTGGAATCTATGCTGCTCGATATGCAGGAGAAGATTGCAGTTATGCCGATAATATCAATAAATTGCTTGTTGAACTGGCTGAAGTGCCGTATTCTGAAAGAATTGCACGATTTCGAACGGTCGCCTGTTATACTGATGGTGAAAAGGAACTCACCTCAGAAGGTGTCGTAGAAGGACGTATTACAGATTTACCCCTCGGGGACGACGGATTTGGATACGATCCGGTTTTTTTGATACTTCACCTCGGGAAAACATACGCTCAACTGACGAGCGAGGTGAAAAACGAATTGAGTCACAGAAGCAAAGCGATGAAAAAGCTTATCAAACTTCTAAAGGAGCAGCGGTTTATAAAGTCCCCAACCTCTGGGGATACCGCTTCATTTCATGAAACAAACAGAGGAGTAAGTTAGTATAGCAAGATCGTTAACTGCGTGTGTGCCCGGACGCGTAACCGGGATTCTCTAAAGCAGAAGCTTAAGAGGTAAATGAAGCAGACATCACTCAATTTCGCCGCAACATTACGGCGAGGTAGAGCAATCAGTACGATCTTACCGTTCATGGTCGTCTGCCTGTTTGGTCAGGCTACGAACCAGATAGATTCTGTCCGTTCCAAAGAGCAGACTTTCGACCTTGATATACTGACTCTCATCCACGGCTTCAAAGCTAACCGTATGGTGGATCCATACGAGAAGATACCATTCCCCTCTCCCTTTACCATTGATTCGATAAATACAGTGCGAGACATTTTCACGTCAGAGCTGGAAGATTTTGAGGCGTGGGCAGAAATAACCGGAAGCTGGGAAACCATATCCTTTTACGAAACCGTTGGGGGTTATTTCTTAAAAATGCCACTGACCATGACAGTCGAGCACTATTTACAGAAGAGAATCTACAGAGATAGACTTTCGAATCTTTACAGCTCACTTGCAAAAGCAAAATCCGATGAAAGTAGGACTGGCGGTGGCAGATCGTGGGAAGTTGTGGGCGTTGAGACTGCTGCCGGCCGTGTATCTCTCAATTTGAGAGGAAACATTCGTGTGATGGGTAAAATGGTGTTTCAGGATCAGACGTTGGCACGCAGCAATCTCCAGGAATCCCAGACGACTCATCTGGAGTTTGATCAGCAGGAGCATCTGAATATCGAAGGTAAGATTGGTGACCGCGTCAGCATTCTCATGGATCAGGACAGTGAGCGGGAGTTTGACTGGGAAAACAATATTCGAGTTAACTATACCGGTTTTGAGAACGAGATTGTGCAGAAGATTGAAGCGGGAAATATTTCCCTTTCATTGCCGTCCACAAACTATGTCAGTTTCTCAGGCAAGTCCGCCGGGCTCTTCGGGCTGAAATCGGTTCTGAAATTTGGTCCTGTAGATGTGACGGCAATAGCATCGATCGAGCAGACAAAGAAAGAGAAAAAGAAATTCACAGGAGGCTCAGAATCTGAGGGAGCTACCATACCTGACTATCAGTACAGGACGAACCAGTACTTTTTCCTTGATAAAACATTCCGTGATGGTGGGGATGTCTGGAGTAATGACTCAACAGAAGTCATCATTGCGAACAGCTTCTATCCGTTAAATGAAAGTGGTGCTCACGTTATCAGTGCAGAACGAGTTGTGATTAATGAGATTGATCTGTTCAAATCTGTG
>DKQU01000029.1 GCA_002471865.1 Fidelibacterota bacterium UBA7300
TTTCAACACGGTAAACCGTTTATGCTTCAGTTAGGTACACTCAATTTTGGATTTGTGAACAATTATCTATCATTAGAAAACTATACCGACTTGAGTGGTGCCAATCTGGAGGCTAACAACCAGGAGAAGAAAAAAGAGATTTACGATGAGATCGGAGATGCTTTAAGGTTTACCACGGATATTCATATGGGATTACCTGCACTTAACTATGCTTCCGGAAATATGGCATTTACCAGCGACATGATTGTAGTGGGCGATGTTGGTTTACCAATTGATATGTTTTACTTAATGCTGGATGGAAACCCAGTTGAAAGACCACTTGACCTGACCATGCAGTATGAGGTTATGGGATTGGCAGAATACGGATTTTCTTTTGCTGTTCCTTATGAGAAATTTTCCTGGGGCATTACCCTAAAATATCTGCAGGGACTTTTTTATTTGGGAATCGATCCTGATTCCAGTTATACAAATGTTTACACAGACACTCTCAATGTAGCTTTCTATGGAGATGGAAGATATTTTATTCGCCAAGGAATCGGAGGTAACGGATACGGGGTGGATTTAGGATTTACCACTTATGAGTTTAACGGTTGGAAAGTGGGTGTTTCACTTATTAACGCTTTAGGAACTATTTATTGGAATCGTCCATCAGGGATGAAAGATCTTCTCGGAATAGATGAGAATAATGGACTATTCACTTGGGGTGGGCAAGAAGTCCTTGAAGGCCAAGCAATGGTGTATGGATTTACTATTGATAGTGTTAATGGTATCGGATTGATGGAAAATTCATTCGAGGACAATTTCAATTCCACCAAGTCAGTGGTAGCAGATACGATTGACGGAGGAGACCCAAGACCGTTCACAATCAGGTATCCGTCACTTTTCCGGATAGGTATACAAAAGCAGGTTGATCCTGACTTTTTAATTGTCAGTGATATGGTTGCAGGTTTCCAGGATCGTCTTTTTGTTCAACGGAAATGGAAGTGGTCCATTGGTGTCAAGTTCACTCGCTTTCCCGGATTTCCCCTGCGCCTTGGGTACAGTTGGGGAGGCAAAGACTACAAACAACTCGGCTTAGGAATCGGCATCCATAAAGGCCCCATAATGTTCGACTTCGGGCTGGCTTTTCGCAACGGTATTTGGCTGCACAGTATGAAGGGGCTGGCACTCTCATTTGGCGTCAGTTTTACAGGTTTGAGTGGACGAAGCAGTGGAGAAGATGAACCGGGAGGAGAACTATTTCCTGACGAAGAAGAGTAAAATAATTCCGCCTATAGCAAATACGATATTACCCAGCCACGCAGATAACACTGGATCCATTACTCCATTATAACCCAACGTTTGTCCGAAGCGGATAAACGCATAATAACCAAAGATTACAAATATACTCATTCCTGCACCAAACGCGAGTCCACCTTGAGGACGAGATGCGACCATTGGAACTGCGAAAAGCACGATAATCAGATTGGTAAAGGCGAATGATATTTTACCGTGCAGGTTAACTTCCCATCGTCTGTTATCCACTCCGCTTGTTGCAAGTTCATTAACAAATAGCTGAAGTTCACTAAAGCTCATTTCTTCAGGTGAAATAGCTTCTCTGCTGATATCTGCTGGTTCGAACCCAATGACAAGTGTCGTGTCTCCGGTTGAATGAGAAACCGTTGTCTCTTCACCATCTGAATTAAATGACCGAATAGCATAATTCATTATTTTCCAAGAATCGGAATCTTCTTGCCAATACATCCTGTTTGCATCTATTCTTTTTTGGAGTTTCCCTTCATTAAGAAATTGCATAGTCACACCGTATGCTCTTTTACGGCTGGATTGAAATCGTTCAATTCCAATAACGAATTTAGATTTTTGAAGGATGATATTATTTCTTCGTTCACGATAGTGTTTGTTTCGAGTTTTCCCCAGATACTCTTTTTCAATTTCACGGCGAGCTTGATTTCCGCTAGTTACTAAGTTATCTTCCCAATAGAATGATCCGGCACTCACCAAAACAGATAAGAGCAGAAGAGGTACGGCAATTCTATACAGAGAAATTCCGCTTGATTTCATTGCTGTCAACTCGTTTCGTTTGGAAAGAATTCCGATTGTGAAAATAGTCGCAACAAGTACTGCCATGGGGAGGCCGATGTTTAAAAACCACGGTAATGACTGAAGATAGTACTTCAAGATAATTTCTTTGGGAACTTCGGAATCGATAAACTTGTCCATGTTTTCTACTAGATCTACAACAAGAAAGATTCCCATGAACGCGATTAAAGCGAAAGCGAGCGTTTGAATGAATCTCCAGATTAAATATGTATCTATCCGTTTGATCATTTACAGTTTTCTACTTTATTGATGCTGTCGTGTTCCTTTTTAACCGTTGGAATATACAGATGATAGATTTTCTCCGCACGAGTCAAAAAAGTGTTATAAACTTCGGAATTCCATTTGCTATATTGGAATCTACTAATAACTAATCTATCGACTAAAGGGAAGAGTGATAGCTTAGGTCATTAATTAGAAGAATAAATGCTAAATCTAAATAATATTTTAGAATCCATTTCAGGTTTCTTGTGGAATTATCCAGTTTTATGGTTGATACTGGGTGGTGGTTTGTTTTTTACTTTGTTCTCAAGATTGATACCTTTTAGATATTTACTTCATTCATTAAATATTCTAAGAGGAAAATATGATTCTGAGTCTGACCCCGGTCAAATAACCCATTTTCAGGCTCTCTCAAGCGCATTGGCGAGCACAGTGGGAATGGGAAACATTGCCGGTGTAGCTGTAGCAATTCACACAGGAGGTCCGGGAGCAATTTTCTGGATGTGGGTAAGTGCAGTGATAGGAATGGCTACAAAATTCTTTACCTGCACTCTTGCTGTAATGTATAGGGGAAAGGACGACAGTGGAGAAATTCAAGGTGGCCCTATGTATTTTATCGAAGTGGGTCTTGGAAAAAAGTTCAAACCCTTAGCAATATTCTTCAGTATTGCGGGTCTTTTCGGCTGTCTTACTTTCTTTCAGGCCAATCAGTTATCACAATTGATAAGAGACTTTCTTTATACTCCTTTGGAGCTATTCTCAAATAATACATCGATAGCAAATGCTGTGTCAGGTATTCTTATGGCTGCAATTGTCGGTTTGGTTGTATTTGGGGGAATCCGACGAATTGCTCAAGTTGCTTCTCGACTTGT
>DKQU01000098.1:0-8646 GCA_002471865.1 Fidelibacterota bacterium UBA7300
GTTATTCCAGTGCCTGAAGTGAATTTCAGCGCCAGTGAAACCATGTCTCAGATAGAACTTTTTTGGCATCGATATGATTCAGATTTAGATTCTACACTTCAAAATATTGCTACTATCTGGGCTGATGATTTTCCTAATGTTTTAAGCGATACGGCAGTTATAGGAGATTCGGTGGGGATAGAAGACGGTCAACGGTATGATCTTCGAGTGACAGGATGGGATTTGGCAGGTAATCGCGGTACAAGCGCAGTCCTGACAGGAATTCGTTACGATATTACGCCTCCTCAGTTTTATTACACACTACCACACTCGGGTGATTATTTTAATCGTAACACTGTGTCGTATGAGCTTAGTGAACGGGCGGCAGCAGGTACACTAGCCTGGCAATGGGTTGGAGGTACGGAGGATTCTGTTGGTACGTACAATATTCCACTAAGTCCTTCACAACTTGAGCGTGGTATTCATACAGCAGTTCCAACCAATGGACCGCCTCCCCTTGTTGAGGGAGCAGTGTACGAAGTGACTTTGCTTGCAGAGGATTTTACCGGTAATTCCTCTGACAAGATTTCTATCGCATCAGTTACGTACGATACCACTGCACCGGTAGTCGAGATAATGCTGCCCAGACCTGCCGATGCAGTGAAGAATGCATCCGTCACCTATCTTGCCAGCGAACAGCTCTCTTCGGCTGAAATCGTATGGAGTGAAGTTGTATTTGATACTACTACGGTAACATTTCAGATAGAACCTCTTACTGGTGAGAAACTTGCCGAAGGTCTGCATGAGTATCCAGGTTTACCAAAAGGTGGTCGACTTCGAGATGGAAATAAATATTTACTTTCGCTTACGGCAACTGATCTCGCCGGAAATGAGGCTGTACCGTTTTATGTAGACGAAGTCCGCTTTGATACGACCGGTCCCTTTCTGGCTGATCTTCTACCGAAAAGTGGAACGTATGTACAGGATGGACGATTGTCTTATTATGTCGATGAGGATATCACTCAAGGTTTGATTATTTGGAAGCAGATAGCAGGTGAATATGATCCTATTTCGCCACATCAGGTATCTCTTGAAGGTGAGGAACTTAAAGGAGGCGAACATATAGATTTGCTTCCATTTGCCAAGCCGGATTTGCATGACGGATCAGTATATGAGCTAACATTCATTGCTGCAGACAGAGCCGGAAATTCATCGAACATACTCACGTCAGACTCCATTCACTATGATGTATCTTCGCCGCAACTGGCTATCCTGTCTCCAGTGAGAGGCAATTTCATCAAAAGAAAGGATGTTGAGTTCACTGTCAGTGAGAAACTGGAAGAACTTACATTAAATTGGATTTGGAGCGGAGGTTCACCGGATACAAGTACTCCGTATATCTTGGAATTAACTGAAGAATATCTCCGTTCGGGAGGTCATCTCTACACAGCTCCTGATTCCTTGATGATGCTCGTAGAAGGAGCAACTTACGATGTAATATTAAAGGGAAGGGACAGGGCCGGTAACGAAGCTATGAGTATGCCCATTGTCAATTTAACTTACGATACAGAAGCTCCGGTTATTGCGTGGTCATCACCCGAAAGCGATGAGTACATAACCGGGACTGAAGTCTCCTACAATCTAAGTGAACTCCTCGAAGAAGGCGAGATTATCTGGGAGTGGTCGGGAGGCCGGGATGATCTTCTGGCACCTCACGAAATTCCTCTGACTGACGAGGAACGCTACTCTGGTTTACATAGTAATATATTGCTCCAAGAATCACCTATGCTAGTTGATGGAGCCATTTACTCAATAAAGATGGAAGGAATTGATGCAGCCGGGAATAAAGCTATTCCAGTTGAGGTGAATGGAGTTCAACTCGACATCATGTCACCCGAATTCACAGTAGTTCAACCGACTTCATATTCTGCCGTTTCATCATCGGTCATTGATTACTCCATTTCTGAAGAGATTGAAGAAGGAGTTATTATCTGGAGCTGGAATAGCGGAAAACCTGATTCAAAGAAAGTTCATCGCAGTTCATTGATCGGAGAAGAACTTAAATCGGGTAATCATAGCACATCTGATTTATCTCATCCTGTTGCACTGGTGGATGGAGCCATTTACAATCTCGAAATACAAGGTAAAGATTTTGCAGGAAATAACAGTTCAGGAGTGTTTATTTCCGAAGTTTATTATGATGCTACACCACCGGTAATAACAGATGTTTTTCCCATTAACAATAGTCATGTAAATCATGATCAGGTGGCATATACCTTAAGCGAAAATGTTCAAAATGGAACTGTTATCTGGCAACATTTAGGTGGAAGCCCAGATGATTTGGCTCCTTATGCAGCTAATTTGAATGGGGATGAATTGAATAAGGGTAAGCATCCTTTTATTAACTTAGATGAATCTCCATTATTGAATGACGGTTCCATCTACTCCATCACCTTTGCTGTCAGTGATGCTGCAGGTAACGAGGCGGAAATTGTTGTTGTCGATAGCGTCCAGTTCGACGTAACCAATCCGGAAGTAGCCATTCTCTCCCCGAAAGGAGAATCATGGATTTCTTCCACATCGGTGGGATATGGGCTGAGTGAAGACCTTAAAACAGGACACCTTATCTGGGAATGGATTGGCGGAAACGAAGATCCTAATGCGTCGCATACCACACCACTGATGGAGAGTGAATTATCATCAGGCATCCATGAGGAGGCGGTTATGAGCAATTCACCTTTGCTGATAGAGGGTGCAATCTACGATCTTACTCTCGAAGGAGAGGATTTCGCCGGCAATTCATCTGCGCCGGTCAGTCTGTCTGCCATCGGATTTGATGCTACCAATCCTGTTATTTCGGATTTGATGCCTGAAGATGGAAGTTATGTAAATCACTCAAACTTGAGTTATTCCATTAGCGAGAATTTGGCGGTTGGTAAGATTACGTGGATTGAAAAAGACGCCAGTGGAGTAGAGATATTTAAACATGAGTCAGTCTTGACTGAAATGGAAAGAGAAGCAGGGAGTCACTTATCAATGATTTTAACCGAGACTCCAGAGTTGAAAGATGGAAGCAGTTATGATATTTTATTTGAAGGGGAAGATGCTGCAGGAAATAGTGCTGAGTTAGGGAAGATCATGGGTCTTAGTTATGATATAACTCCGCCTGATGTAGCTTTTCTTCATCCAGAGTCAGGATCATTTATTAAGTCCTCTGAAATAGCATATACAGTGAGTGAGGAGTACGTTTCTGCTAACGTGGTATGGAGTCGAATAAAAGGCAGTCCTGATGCAAATTCACCTCATGTTATTGAATTATCTGGTGAAGAATTAAAGAGCGGTGAACATCCGATTTTTCTCCCAAACCAAATCCCAGATTTAGTCGATGGTACAGTCTATGAAATTGAGATAAATGGCAAGGACAAAGCTGGCAATAGTTCTTCTTCTTCAAAAGTTTCTAATATCCACTTCGACGCCACTTCTCCAATCATTGCAGGATTCTCTCCTGTATCAGGCAGCCACGTTAATCATACCAACATTCGTTATGAGTTGAGTGAGAATGTGATGTCAGGACAAATTCTCTTCGAGCAAACTGGAGGCTCGGAAGATCCTAATACTCCTCATATTGCAGTGTTGGTAAATGATGAATTAATGGAAGGAGTCCATCTTGCGAAAAAACTCACTTCTTCACCTGAATTGGTGGATGGTGCTAAATACAGACTTTCCGTGTCAGCAGTAGATTCAGCGGGCAATGAAGCGGAGCCGGTTATTGTTAACGATGTGATGTTTGATGTGACATTGCCGCTAATTACTGTTTCGTCGCCAACTGAAGGAGCTTTTCTCCAATCTACAAGCCTAACCTACGAACTCAGCGAAACTTGCGAATTTGGTAAAGCAGTCTGGACATGGTCGGGCGGTACGGAAGATCCGGCTGAGATTCATACTCAATTGATGGCTGAGTCAGAGCTTCTTGCTGGTGAGCATGATGGAAATCTGGGGAATAAGGTGGAGTTGATTGACGGTGCGATCTATCGTCTGGAAATCAATGTTCAGGATTTAGCCGGGAATGAGGGTGAACTTGTGATAATGGGGAATCTATACTACGATGCTACGCCTCCTGTACTGGCCATAACGGCCCCTTCAAAAGACGAAATCGTCAATTATACCACGGTTTCGTACTCACTGTCAGAAGAGCTTCAGTCCGCTGTCATTGAATGGGAAGCGATCGGTGGCTCTCCTGATGTATCTACTCCGCATAGAACTGAGTTGGTTGGAGAGGAACTGTCTGCAGATAAACACAAAGATGTACAATTTGCAGAAACCCCGTTACTGAATGACGGGACGGTGTACCGAATTAACTTCGTTGGAAGTGACAAAGCCGGAAATGTTTCTGACACAGTTAGAGTTGAAGGAATTCAGTTTGATATTTCACCTCCAGAATTAACTATTGTACATCCTGCTACCGACGATTTTATCAATACAAATATCTTGAGCTACTCAATATCTGAACCGTTAACAAACGGGCGACTTATCTGGACTGCGACCAGTGGAAATGTGGAACCGGACGAGCATGTGGTACCGCTGGTTTTTGAAGAAATGTCGGTAGGTGACCACCCTGATGTAAAACTCATGCAAGCCCCCAGGCTTTCTGATGGTATTGTTTACGATTTATCTATTTTTGGTATGGATCTTGCCGGTAATACATCTGATACCACAACGGTTACAAATCTGACTTTTGATATTACACCTCCGAGGATTTCTATCGTTGAGCCAGTTTCGGGAGCATCCAGAAATTCGGTAGCCATTTCCTACAAACTGACCGAGGATTTAATTCAAGGAACTGCTAATTGGACTCAGACAGGAGGAGTGGAGGATTTGAATTCACCTCATTTGGTGAATCTTTCAATTGAAGAGATGAAGAGGGGAGTTCGAACTGACTTCATCTTCTCTGAATCTCCGGTTTTACAGGATGGAGCTATTTATACCTTGGAGATAAAAGGCAAGGATGCTGCAGGGAATGAGACTGTTCCCGGCATAATTACAAATCTGAAATATGATGTCACACCTCCTGTAATGGCAATCATTTCCCCTTTATCCGAGTCTTCTAAAAATAGATCGCTTGTTGACTATAATTTGTCAGAACCGCTTAAATCGGGTCAAATCAAGTGGAAATGGGCCTCTGGCAAGCCAGATATCAAGTCACCTCATGTGAGAGCTCTTAGAGGTGAAGAATTGGCTTTAGGGGATCATATCGGTTTTGGAAGAGAAGGTATGTTGTTAAGCGGTAGCAAGTATGATCTAATCCTGACCGGAACAGATATGGCGAGGAATGAAGGTGATCCAATCATTGTGAAGAACATATCGTTCGACAATGACCCTCCTCAGATATCAGTGGCTGTGCCAGAGCCGGGGGAATATATTTCAGATCTAATTGTTAGTTACACTCTTTCAGAAGATCTGGCAGCAGGAATGTTTCTCTGGGATCAGAAATCAGGCAGCAAAGATCTAAATGCACCTCATCGGACTGAATTGATTGGAGTGGAACTGTCGGAAGGTGATCATTCCAAAATCATTCTTCAGAATAGTCCTACTCTGGTGGAAGGCGCCATATACGATGTAACATTATCGGCAACTGATGCTGCTGGGAATCGAGGGGATGAGCTGTTGATTCCGGTAGTGGGATTCGACAGTAAATCGCCGTCAATTTCACTCTCTTTCCCCAAAGACGGCAGTAGGCTTAATGAGTGGAGATTTGACTATTCACTCTCCGAAGATTTACTTGATGGCAAGATGACGTGGCAGTGGGTAGGAGGAACCGATGATCCCAAAGAAAAACACAGTACGAATCTTAATGCGCAGGAGAAAACAGCAGGTGATCATAAAAAAACATTCTTTGCTGGCACCCCTTCTATGGTGGATGGAGCAATTTACCATGTAACATTGTCCGGCCGGGACCGGGCAGAAAATCAAGCTGAACCGGTAACTATCGAAAATCTGACGTTTGATGTAACACCACCTTATATCGTGGCAAGCCGCCCAGTTCCTATGAGCTCTATTAATAACGATACTGTTTCGTTTTCTCTTTCAGAAACTCTGAATTCTGGCGCAATCGTCTGGACTCCTCTCCCTAGATTTTCTGGAAGAGCATCGGGTTTCAGCTATGACCTTATCGAAGAATTCCTTCACGAAGGACTGCATGAAAACATTTCCATGGAATTATACACATTTCTTCAGAGTGGTGTCACTTACTCTGTCTCTTTTGAAGGGGAGGACTTGGCTGGTAACGACGCTTCCGGAACTGTCGCAAAGAATGTCACATTTGATAACACTCCTCCCGTTATTACGGTTCTTTCTCCCACAAAAGGCAGTTCTGTCAATGAAGTACGAATCTCTTATGCTCTCGATGAAGCTCTGTCTGAAGCCGAACTTTTAATTGAGCGGACAGGAGGTAATGATGATTCTGGATCACCACACACGATTCCTGTTTCAGGAGAAAATCTGACGGCAGGTGAACATTCGGATTTTGTTCCATCTAATCCTCCTGAACTTGTTCACGGTGCAATCTATCAGATTTCTATGAACGGTATAGACTTGGGAGGAAATAGGGGGAGTTCAGAAGTTGTTAGCGAAGTTGAATTTGATGAAATTGGACCTGAAATCACTATATCCAATCCTGCTTCGGGTATGTTTATCAATTCTCTCTTGGTCAGTTATGTTCTATCGGAACCGTTGAGTGACGGTAGAGTGGTTCTGGAATGGACCGGTGGAGAACTGGATTCTAAATCCCCTCATGAGATAAAGCTACCCAATGAAGGTAAAACTTCTGGTGAGCATTTAAATGTATCCCTAGAAAATCAGTCAAACCTCGTTGATGGAGCAATTTATTCATTGAGATTCTACCTATCAGATGCTGCCTCGAATGAATCACAATCCGGAACCCTAAAAAAACTCTCATATGATGTGTCTAAACCTGTCATTTCACAAGCCTATCCAGTCTCCGGTAATTACGTAAATAATGCCAATGTGAGTTATACCTCAAGTGATGCTTTAGGTTTTATGGCAATTATCTTTGAGCAGATGGGTGGAGAAACAGATCCGGCGTCGCCCCACACTATTGAGCTGGCAGGTGAAGATCTCAATGCAGGACGCCATGAGAATCTCACTTTGTGGGAGAGTGTACCTCTCATTAGCGGAACAATCTACTCTATGACTATTAGAGCTTCTGATTTAGCCGGTAATGAAGCTGATATAGTCAAAATGAACACTATCACTTACGATGTCGATCTTCCCGTCTTGGTGCTCAACATGCCTGTGACTTCTTCTTTTGTGAATAATGTCAAAGTCTCCTTTGATCTTAGCGAAGAATTTGCTGAGGCAACTTTGACATGGACGAGTTCGGGAGGAATATCTAGTGCAGTTGATCTTACTTCAATTGAAATGTCCCCAGGGAGCCATGAAGTTATTGAACTGAAGAATTCTCCTCAACTTACTGATGGCGAAACCTATGAGTTAACTTTCACGGGAGTGGATCTGGCCGGGAATAGCAGTGAGAAAGTTATCGTTACTGATGTGACCTACGATGTAACATCGCCAACCGTCCTTTTGACCGGACCAGAACCCCACACTGTTTTGCTCGAGCATACGATCAGCTTTAGATTAGATGAGGATCTATCTAAAGCTGATGTCATATGGTCGCGTGAAGCTGGTGTTGCTGACCCTGGATCGCCTCATCGTCTCTCTGTTCAGGCTGATGAACTTACGGTAGGTGATCACGACAATGTTGAAATTCCTGGATCGGAGTCAATCCAGGTAGGGACGATCTATTCTCTGTCTATTGAGGGTGAGGATATAGCCGACAACAAGAGTCGTCGAGAAACGGTTCAAGGACTTGATATTATCAGAGATTTAACCGGTGAGTGGCTTTTCAAAGGTGCACTATTAACAGCTGTCTGGAGATTTTCTGATGACGGCGGATTTACACAAGGCGTAATGATGGGGAGCCAAATAAGCAATGAACAACCTGGTAAGTTTGAAACAAATTTCTCTACCAAACCTTTTGAGATGACTATTCTTTATGATGACGGAGTGAAGCGTTTTGCACTATTCGAATTTCTTGGGAACGATCGGATGAGAGTTGTGACATCTCAAAATAGGCCTAGTTCGTGGTCTGATGGTGATCTCATGGAGTTTGAGTTCAATCCTGCTGTTACGCCATAAAAACCAATATAATGTTGTATTCCGTATCATTTTCTTTAATTTGAATAAATCATGGTCTCATGAATATAAAAGTTTAAATTTGCCACCGCTTTTAGTAAAAGATTTTGAAAATCAGGAGGAAACATGGCAAAGAAACAATCATTTGCAGAAAAAGCGAAAAGAGGGCAGAAGAAGGGCCCAAACTTTTCCATGGCTAAATATGTAAAATCCGTTAAATCAGAGAAGTCAGGATACTACCGTTTCCAGGAAACAATGTTGAAGATTCCCGATGGGATGAACATCGACAGCTACCTCAAGCAGATGGATGAGCAAGAACTGGAACAAGAGCAAGCACCTGAGGAAGAAACTGTAGAAGAGGCAGCAGCTACAGAAGAGGTAACCGAAGAAACAATATCCGAGGAAGAACCTTCATCTGGGGATGAAGTCGTGGCTGAAACCGCTGAAGAGAGT
>DKQU01000098.1:9015-9167 GCA_002471865.1 Fidelibacterota bacterium UBA7300
AATCAGAAGAGGTAGAAACTGAAGCAGAGTCCCAGCCTGAAGAGAGTGGTGATGTAGAAGAGGCTGCTGCAGAAGAGGTAACCGAAGAAACAATATCCGAGGAAGAACCTTCATCTGGGGATGAAGTTGTGGCTGAAACCGCTGAAGAGAGT
>DKQU01000098.1:9529-13506 GCA_002471865.1 Fidelibacterota bacterium UBA7300
AATCAGAAGAGGTAGAAACTGAAGTAGAATCTCAGCCTGAAGAGAGTGCTGATGAAGAGAATACTGAAGCTTCAGAGGAAGAAAGTCCTTCAGTTGAAGATACACCAGATGAACAAGCCGAAGAATCAGCTGAGGAAGAAAAGTCAGATACTGAGGAAGAGAAATCCGCTAAAGTCTGATTCATTAGAATCATACCAATATCACCAATTATTAACTTCTACTCGTTTTTTATAATGTATATTGCTAATAGATTCGGAGAGGTGGCCGAGCGGCTGAAGGCGCGCGCTTGGAAAGCGCGTTTACGGTAACCCCGTAACGCGGGTTCGAATCCCGCCCTCTCCGCTGACGACAAGCCCCGCCAAGTAGCGGGGTTTTTTGTTTCCCCCAGCTTTGTCCTTACATTCCACCGTGTTTGAACTGGGAATAATAACGAGAGGATGATGAAGTGAAACAGACACTACTAATCATTACACTAGGTTTTAACCTTCTCTGGTCATCATCAGATGATGGTGAACTTCTTATGAAATTGAAAACCGATTCTGAGAATAGAAGTGATTCTGTCCCTTTTTCTGTTCATTATCATCCTTTTGGCACTGTTAGGAATATCAATGGAAAGCTTAGCGGCACAATTGGCAATAATTTTGCTGCTGAAGCACTTCAGTTCCTAGATGATCACAAAACACTATTTGGAATTAAAAATGTCGAATCTGAATTAAAAGTGATTAAGCAATCCATTGATAATTTTGGAATGCATCATCTTACACTGAATCAGGTGTATAAAGGAATTCCCCTCATGCATCATTTGTTGAAAATTCATACCGATATTGACGGGCATATTTCAACTGTTTCCAGTGTATTCTCCCATGGAATTGAAACGGATGTAACGCCCACTATCACTGTAGAACATGCGGTTCAGTTTGCTATTACACATTTTGGAATGGAAAAAACTCAAGCAAAGGGAATTGAGTTGGTCATTTACAAAAAAAACAGTGAATTCCATCTTTCCTACCGTGTTGATTTATCTTCATTTCCTTTGTCAAGGCGATACATTGTAGATGCCAAAACAGGGGAGATCCTGAAATGGAATACTCTCACCTTTACTGATGGTCCAACAATGGGATCAGGAATCAATCTGCTGGACGAGACGGTAGATTCATTGGATATCTATGAAGGGGATACGTTTGATATGGAGCCAATTCAGGAAGCGCTTGATAGTCTAAATGTACTATGGGAATATAATTACCCTGACCCTTATAACGCATCTTACGGTGCGTTTAATCTGATTAATGAGAGTGAAGATGCACCCAGCAAAATATATACAGTCTCTGCGTACAATTCTGCATGGAATCCGGTATTTGTGGTGAACAGTGAATCAGATAATTTTTCATCGGGAACTCCATCCACATCCCACCGGTCTGGAGTGAGCGCTCACGATTATCATATTAAATCCATTGATTATTTTAATATCAAACATGATAGGAACGGTTGGGATGATGAAGGTGGAAGGGTCATCGGTTTTATAGATTATGGTCCGAATCCCAATATGAGTGTAAATAATGCTTTTTATAACTCTTTTACTCAGACGGTCCACTACGGCATTGGAGGAGGATCATTCCGTCCTTTTTCTGCTGCCATGGATGTGGCAGCCCATGAATTAACCCATGGCATTACAAGGGGGTCATCAGGACTTATCTATGAAAATCAGTCCGGAGCTATGAATGAATCACTCTCCGATATTTTCGGCTATCTTGTAGAAGCCATGTGGCATGAGGATGCAGACTGGCTTATGGGTGAGGATCTGTATTATTCCGGAGGTGCCATCAGAAGCATAAGTAATCCGCCTGCCTATGGCGACCCTGATAATGTAAATCATCCTTCTTTTGTGCCCTTTACTGATAATCCCACAGGGAACAACGATTACGGCGGTGTTCATACAAATTCGGGTATCCCCAATAAGGCTTTTTACATGATGATTACAGGAGGGAATCATTACGGTATTGAAGTGCCTCCGCTGAGCCAAGATTTAGATGAATCACGGGATATTGCAGCTAATATCTGGTATATCTGGAATACAGAATATTTGTCTCCAACGGATGATTTCGATATAGGGAGTCTTGCCATGCTGGAAGTCGTTTCAGCTCTTTATCCTGGGGACAGTGAAAAATACAACAGTGTTCATCACGCATGGATGTCAGTCGGAGTAGCACAGTCACCAGTTGCTGATGTGGAATGGTCTGGTATATATGTTCAACCCGAAACAGGTGAGCTTCAATTAACAGTTGAGCTTGAATGGATGTTTCTATCAGATGTCCATGTACCGAATGTGTCTGTTCATGGAGACGATAGCAGTAGTGTTGTAATTAATCTTTTTGATGATGGCGCTCACAATGATGGGGAAGCTGACGATGACATTTGGGGTGGAACTTGGTCAGCTGATACGGAAGAAACAGTGTATGATATCGAATTCACATTGGAAGATACTATGACCAACACTCTCCTAATTCATGAATTCTATTATGATGCATTCACCACTATGGGACCTATCGTGGTTGAGAATTTTCAAATTGTTTCACCCGATTCCTTCCCAAATCCCGGTGATGATATAAATTTTTCCATGACAATTATGAATAACGCTGAGGAGGAAGTTGTAACAAATGTTTCGGCAAATGTCTATCCAGGAAATGACGAATGTATTTGGCTTTTGGGTAGTATTGGATATCCCGACTACGGCGATATTCCGCCGGGAGGAACTTCATCCGGTACAACACTTTTCAGATTATTAATCGATCCGGAGTGTGAGCCGGATACGGATCTCCCCATTGAAGTGAGAATCGCCAGTGAAGGAAATATATTCTGGACGGACAGTATCACTATTCATGTGTATGATCCACTGGGTATTAATCCAGATAATGGACTGCCTGCAGAATTTGCGCTTTACCAGAACTTCCCCAATCCTTTTAACCCTGTAACGACACTACACTATGATTTACCAGAACAGGCTACTGTTACTATCATCATTTATGACATGTTGGGTAGGAATGTGAGACAGCTGATTAACAGCACACAAGACGCTGGTTACAAATCTGTTCATTGGGATGGTACTGACAGTTTTGGTAATGCTGTGAGTGCAGGTGTTTATCTATATCAGATAAATGCTGGAGACTTTGTACAGACCAAGAAGATGGTGCTTTTGAAATAACCTCACCGTGTTTGAACTGGGAGAGGTACTATCTAAACAAACTTCGTCGGCTTAAAATAAGTCTGCTTCCCGGTTGAACCCGGTTCATTGATCATCTGAAGGAAATTTGTTACATCAGGATCATCTACTTCGATGTCTTTGAAAAACGGGTGTTCATATAATTTCCCAGTATCACCGTTTTCTTGATGTTCGAAAAGAGGAGCTTCTATAAACACATCTGAGATAAGGACATCGTCTCCATCTTTAGTAAAAGCCTGAAAGTACCGTTTTGAGTTATCGTACTCAATAATAGGTGCGCAATTATTAATTTGAGCTATCTTACCCTCTCCATCTTCGAAATTTATTTCGTGATTTTTCTTATTTAAAAGGGATTCGGTTAATTTTTCTACAACTGGAAGTTTATAGTAATCGTGGCTATGGTCGAGATGTTCTTGACATGTGCTGGTGAGTGAGAGGACAAACATGGCAGCGCTGGGTACTCCTCGACGAAGATCAGGAGCTACAATTGCGCTCAAGATCAATTCCTGAAATTCAGGAAGAACTCCAAGTTGACCTTCAACAAAATTAAAAGCAGTTACATTTATTAATCCTACTCCAGGTGCAACCTCCTGAAGGCTCAGTTGCGGTGGAATTAGGGTTTCGAGTTGAAAAGCGTCAACCTCATAAAAAGTAGTCAGCGCAAAATCAAAGTTCCAAACCAAAAAATCATCATTATTGGATGTCATTATCTAAGGGTTCCGCTTATTAGTCTAGAAAGAAATTGAACTCTTTAGCAGCA
>DKQU01000032.1:0-2448 GCA_002471865.1 Fidelibacterota bacterium UBA7300
ATGGGCAAGCCTGTGAGTGCGGGTGTGTACCTCTATCAGATACAAGCTGGAGAGTTTGTGCAGACCAGGAAGATGGTGTTGTTGAAATAACCCCGGAGCCCCGCAGCAGCGGGGGGGGTTTTTTGTTTGTGGGTTAATGTGTAGATTTGGATAATGAAAAAAGGGTACAACAAGTTAATTTATTTTTTATTGCTCTTTTTATTGGGTTGCGCTGATGAACCTACTCATTCGAATGTTTTTGATCCCGATACACCTAACAATCCCCCTTCTGCAGTAGAATTAAGAACTGATTTGGTAACGGATATGACTAACCATTCAATCTCATTTGATTGGACAGAATCAGGCGATGACGACTTTTTCAACTACAATATATATCGATCAGATCAGCCCGGAGTAGATACTTTATCAACATTAATAGGTACACATCCATACCCATTTCTCAATACAATCACAGATACGGGCCTTCAACAAAACAGATCATACTGTTATAATGTTTATACTGAAGATAAAGGCGGATTGATAACTGCAAGTAATGAACTATGCGTAACATCTGTGCCAGATATTTATTATTGTGGAAGATTGTCTCTGGAAGGCAGTGGAACTGACTACTTGTACCATTTTAGCAAAATGGACGTTGTAACTCATGATAATACAAGTAATGAGTGCTATGCTATTCTCGAAAGTAATTGGGATCTTTATTTTTATGCAGGAGCCTACGATCCTGATGATCCAAGCGGTTGTAGAATAGAAATAATATGGACAAATATCATAGGTGGTGATTCAGATAACGACGGTGCGCCTGATCTGTATGAGATTTATGGGGAAGCTGATCCATATGATGCCGATAATTACCCGAGCGTTGATGTGAATATTTATCCTCATATTACACCAACAAAAGTAGTAGTCTTTAAAGATGATAATTCATCCTCCACTACACTTCTTGTATTATTAAGGGGAGGTGAACCTTATTATGATAGCAAAATAATAAAGTTTACCGGAGATTGGGATGAAGGGGAATTTTATTTAGACACTTCCTGGTATGATAATGGTGTGTTTAGAACGTCAAGAAACACTGCAATAGCCAGATCTTCTTCTGATATACTAATAGTAGGTGAAGGTTGGGGTTACAGAACATTTGATCTGTCTGGAAATGAACTTTCATTCGTTGAAGTACCTGAAGTATATATAGGTGTCATCTCTGTAGGTAAAGATTCACCCACTGGAAGCAATAAGATATACCTCACTAATTGGAATGGAGAAATATTTAAATATGACAGTGATGGTAATTTATTAACATCATGGCAAGGATTTGATTGGAACTCCGGATCATTGGTTCCTATTGGATTATTTGCTGATAATAGAGGAAATGTATTTATTTCTGACACAGAACTAGGGACTGTGAATCGGTATAATTCGGAAGGAATACTTGTTTCAAGGTGGGACGGAATAAACCAAGAATTCGTATATCCCTTTTATTTCAGTGAACAAGTTGCTATTTATAGCCAAGCCAGTTTAATCGGAGACAATAATAACAATTTATTTATAGTTGATATGCATACGTATAGAAGTCGTGCAGCCTATTAAATGAGAGTATAGAATGAAGAAAATTGCCATTCATACAGGTTTTGTAGTTGTTCTATTATCAGCGTTAAATACTGTCTGTTTCAGTCAAGATACTTCTGTTGAAACTTCAATTGTAAACAGTCAAATACAACAGCTTGTTGATGATCTTTTAATCAATGTACCGGATAATGATTTTGGTGTTGCAGTGCTGTCATTCGAAACCACAGAAGGGAGAACAGAAGCTCGTGATTTGGGTGAAGCAGCCGCAATTCTTATAAACCAAAACCTAATAAGTATCCCAAATATCTCGGTAGTTGAAAGAGAGAGACTAGAAGATATTATTGAAGAAATAGGCCTGAGCCAAACCGGTCTGACCAGTGATGAAATTGAAGTGGGGAATATATTGAATGTACAATACCTTATCGCCGGAGCTGTGGCTGACCTGGGGAACCGTTTTCTTCTTGCCGCACGTATCATTAATGTGGAAACTGGAAATATTTTACAGTCAGCTTCAGTAGAAATACCATCGAACAGTTTCCTTTCAATAAGTAGCGAACTTGTAATGATTAAGAAATATCCTATTACAGCTGCTTTTAGATCAATGATATTTCCTGGGTGGGGACAATTCTATAATGATAAGCCACGAAAGGGCAGCATTATTCTAGGTTCTGAACTACTTATGGCCGCTTCAACAATTAGTAGTTATGTACTATATAAGCAATCAAAAAATGCTTATGATAGATCTACCCAACGAGATGTTGCCTCTGATAATTACAGTGAAATGGAGAAATATGCTCAGATAAATTGGGTGAGTTTGGGTGTAATGGGCGGCATATGGTTATATGCCATCGTTGACTCTTACATAGATGCTAGAAGTCAAATAAA
>DKQU01000032.1:2861-4593 GCA_002471865.1 Fidelibacterota bacterium UBA7300
CCAAATCCCGGTACTGCTATTCGCATTCCTTCCTGTTTTAGCAACTGCTGATTCTCTTCGCATTCTTCCTCAGCGTCAGTGGAGATTATTTCCGCCCGTATCAGTTTGACGGCAGGATGGTGTAATAGATAGTCAATGTGCCACCAGAGCGGTTTGTCTTTCTTTTGGTGGCGCAGTAACCGAGCTTGGAGTCCCTTCTTCGCCCGACCTGTGTAGATATAATTTGCCGGTTCAAATTCCACTTTTCCTAATGCACCCACACGGATGCGGATTGATTTCTCAATTGTGATGTACAATTGGTAGGTACCGCAGTCCAAAAATGTTATCTCTTCTTAGCTGAGGGCTTGATCAAAGTCGGCGATAAGGTCACCGACGTCCTCGATCCCCACCGAGACTCGTACCAGACTGTCGGTAATTCCCACCGCTTTCCGCTCTTCCGGCGACATGCCGGAATGGGATGTTGTTGCCGGGCGGGTCACCAGCGTCTCGATGCCGCCCAGGCTGGGCGCTGCAATGGGAAGTTCCACCCTTTCCATAAACTGTTTTGCCGCCTCTAATCCACCTTTTAACTCGAAACTGAGCATCCCGCTGAAACCGTCGAAAAGTTCCTGTGCCCGTTCGTAGTCAGGATGGTCCGGCAGACCGGGGTAGTTAAGTCTATCAACAGCTGGATGCTCCTGCAGGAATTCGGCTATCTTCAAAGCGCTCTCATTATGGCGAGCCATGCGGAGAGCCAATGTCTTCACTCCACGGTGAAGAAGATAGCAGGCGTGGGGATCCAGCGTACCGCCAAAATGATTTAGCTTGTGAGTGATCTGCTCCATGTGCTCAGATGAACCGGTGACCGCCCCAGCCACAATATCGGAGTGCCCGTTCATATATTTGGTGCAGCTGTGGCACGAAAGGTCAAATCCCCACTCAGGCGGACGAAAATTGATTGGTGAAGCAAAAGTGTTGTCAATAATGGAGATGAGGTTGTGTTCCTGTGCAAAATCTACTACCGCCTTCAAATCCGCCACCTGCAGCAGTGGATTGGTCATAGTCTCCACGTAGATAATCTTTGTCTCCGGCTTCAGTTTTGCCTCCCACGATGCAGGGTCGTGTCCATTGATAAAATCGTACGCCACACCCCAGTTCTCAATATTGTGATTCACGAATGTGTGCGTTCCGCCGTAGAGTGTATCCTGTATCAACAAATGATCGCCTGCTGACAGAAACGTCATGAGTGAGGTGGTAATGGCTGCCATTCCGCTAGAAGTGACCAGGGCTGCTTCGGCATTCTCCAAGGAAGCGAACTTCTCATGAATCGCCAAATGATTGGGTGTGTTGTTCAGCCGGATGTATTGTATGTCGTGGTAATTGCCTTCCCCACCGGTCTCATACATGGCTGACTGAAAGATGGGAATACTGACGGCTCCACCAATACGTGGCTCCGGCTCACCGGCGTGGATCAGTTTGGTATCAATGCTCTTTTTCTTTTTCGCCATCGTCAGGCCTTCGCCAGCGCCTGCTCCAGATCAGCCACAATATCCTCGGGATCCTCAATACCTACCGAAATCCGTACCATTCCGTCGGTCAGCCCCCGGGCGTGGCGCTCCTCCACCGGTACATCTGCGTGAGTCATGGTGGCGGGATGAGTGATCATAGTCTCCACGGAGCCCAGGCTCTCCGCCAGTGAGCATAGCTTTACACTGTTCATGACCGTCTTCCCTCCTTGTAGACCGCCTGTAAG
>DKQU01000017.1 GCA_002471865.1 Fidelibacterota bacterium UBA7300
ATTATCTGAATGGGCTCGATTATGATGCTCACTTTTTTGTACTAGGAGATTTCAATTTCTATAACTCCGATGAGGGGGGTTTTCAGCGTCTCACCGAATCACAAACTGAAAACAACGGCCAGCTCTTCGATCCCATCGATGAGATTGGCTATTGGCATAACAATAATGCTTTCGCTGAGGTCCATACTCAATCTCCTCGAGGAGGAAATTACGGAGGAATGGATGACCGGTTCGATTTCATACTAGCTTCAAATAGTGTGCTGGTTTACTCGAGTCTAAACTATGTAGAAGAGTCGTATGTGTCCGTTGGAAACGACGGCAACCACTTCAATCAAGCTATTAATTACGGCAGCAACGACGCTGTACCGGACAATGTTGCAGATGCACTTGTAGATGCGTCTGATCACCTCCCAGTCTACCTTGAAATGGAGTTTGTTAGTGAGGTGGGTGCTGACGAGAATATCATTGTCACTGAAATCATGCAGAACCCGAGCGCTGTAAGTGATACCTACGGTGAATGGTTTGAGATTTACAACGCTGATTCTGAAAGTTATGACCTCCGAAACTGGACTATCCGGGATAACGGTTCAGATATCCACACTATTACAGGTAAGTTTCCGGTTACCATTGAGTCGGGCCAGTACTTTGTCTTAGGGAGGAATGGAGACGATTCTCTGAACGGAGGTGTGGAAGTTGATTACGACTATTCCTCAATTACTCTCGGGAACAGTGATGATGAGATCATTATCCTCAATGGGGAAGGATTGGAAGTGTGCCGGGTGGAGTACGACGGAGGTCCTGAATTCCCGGATCCTACAGGAGCTTCCATGGCCTTGCTCGATTTGGAGAGTGATATCAATGATGGCGCTAACTGGATGGAGTCAACGACTCCATATGGAGATGGTGACCTGGGCACACCTGGCGAGGCGAATTGGGATGTATCAGTGGATGATGAGGAAAGCTTGCCGTCGGATATGATTCTGCTGACTGCTTATCCCAATCCGTTCAATCCTACTGCCACAATACGTTTCCAAGTCCCAGAAACCTCAGAAATAAGACTTACTGTTTACGATCTGATGGGAAGAGAAGCTAAGGAATTGGTGAATTCAAGAGTTGATAGGGGTGAACATGAAGTTGTTTGGAATGCCTCTGAATTTCCGAGTGGCATTTATTTCTGTAGGTTAGAGTCGGGAGATGTCAGCCAAACACAGAAGCTATTGCTTCTGAAGTAAACTGTAGTTTTACGGATTATCTATTAGATCTTCTTCTATAGTATTGGATAGAGCATAGCGTATGATTCTGGAATTGGGTGTATCACAGACGTAGATAACTTCTCTGTCATCAATAACTACGGCCTGAGGAGATTCCAGAATTCCCTTCTCTTCCACAACGTAAAAGATAATCCCTTCAGACTCTGTAGAGTCCACCACCACTCCTTCTGAAGTAGCCGGATCCCATTCTGATTTTTCGATCCGGTACTGCTCCACCCCAGCTTTCATGAAGAAGCTTCCGTCAGAGTTAAATACCTGTATCTCCCGTTCATCCGTATTGGCTACATAGACAGTCTGTTTTTGATCCACTGCTACGTCCATAGGATTAGAAAAGCGACCTAGGTCCATAATGTCATTTTCACCTTCCTGGAACACGGACGGGTAGTTAGTATAATTGCCTGAGGTTGTAGGTTTGATCTTGTGGATAGCAAAATAGTTTCCTGATTGCGCGTAGTAGATATTCCCGGCATAATCCACATCCACAGCCATAGGATCGTTTACTGTCCCAGCACCTGTGCCCCAACCGACAGCTGTATGACCAAAAGTTCCATCGTGAGTCCACACTGTTTGACCATTTTCTAACATGAGCAAATCCCGCCTACGGAAATCGATCCGAACCAGGCGGTCATGATAGCTATCTGTGACATAAAGGTAATCATAACTTCCTGAGGTAGATAGACCAGAGTACTGCGACTGTTCACTGTTATAATAAATATCGTCAAACTGAGCCTCTAAGGAAGTCGCGTCGAAGAAAATATTAGGCGAAAGAATCGAGTCCACCGTAGTCTGATTATCCGACCAGGTGATATCCATCATCTCCCACTCATCGCCGTTGACTGCTTGTAACCAGTCATTCATCCCAGGCGTGAGAAGAAAAGTGTCTCCGGTTGAAGTATTGAGAAATGTCCCTTCCACTGCCACGGAATCAATATTCAGTTCGTTCCACAACTGATTCCATCCATAGATTTGACCATTGCCATCAATGAAGAAGGTATTCATCTTCCCATCCACATCTACATCGATTGGGCTGATATTGCTACCGTCGGCTTTGGTGAGATTACTGAGGCCATCAAATCCTTCAAGGATTTCTCCATCCTGTCCAAACACATGAATTTTATGTGCAGCGGAATCTGCCACGAAGATGTGGCCGTCAGGTGCAACTGACATTTCCACCGGTGACAGTAAACCGTGGCTCTCACTGTCCCAGATTGGAGAGAGCATGAGGTAAGTGGTATCGCCTGCAGAGAAGTCCGGTGGGGTGTTTATTTCTGTAGGCAGAGTCATCTTCTCTACGCAACCTACTACCAGCAAAAGGGTGAATATCAGCGGTTTAGTTTTTTGTACTCGCATCAGAACACCAGCCCTATGCTTAGTCTTTCGGGATTGGTCAGGTGAGTCTGGTTGGTGTAGGAGTAGTCTGCTCGCAGCTTAAAGGGTCCTGCAGGAAGATAGAGTCCAACCCCAAGCGAAAAATTTTCTTCTTCCTTATTTAACTTATAACCGCCGCGGAGGGCAAGGGTGTTTAGGAACCAATACTCAGCTCCAAGCGAAATATTTTCGGCGTTGTCCACCGGATGGTTCAGTTGTCCTGATAATGTCAATCGGTGATTCTTGAGATCAATGACCTCCATAGCAGTTCCCACCCTGAATACAGTAGGTGGTGAAAATGCCTCAAATTCTGATTCTATCTCGTCCTCTTCTCCCGTATCATGATCAAGCACTCGCCTTATGTAAGTTCCATCCGGCTTGGCATTTGGCCCAAAATGGGAAAGGACTGCGGAGAAACGTAATGTCTTATAGCCAGTCCAGTAAAATGTACCAAGATCCATCATGACAGTTTCCATTTGGTTGCCGGCCAGATTTTCACTGACATGCTTAATCGTTACTCCGAAACTAAACCGATCCGACAGAGCTGTGCTGTAAGTAAGTGCCAGGAAACGGTCCTGGTATACGAAGTAATTTCCCGTTCCGTGAGGCATCAACTCGGTAGTCTCTTCCATGGGAGCCATGTGAAGAATGCCTGCACTAAAGCCCAGATAATGTCTGCCTGAGATGTGCCGGGATATTCCCATGAAATCGTAATAGATCTCCGCTGGTAATTGAACTCGTGCGGCTGAAAGTTGTGTCTTTTCGAGCTGCGACACTGCAGCGGGATTATAGTAAAGGGCGGTCGCATCTTGATTGAGAGCGACTACGGCCTCGCCCATTCCTACAGCCCGCGCACCAACTCCTATCTTTAGGAATGTAAATACTGATGTTCCTGCCCGTTGGCCACCTAGGATGGGAAAAAAATTCTGCTGGGCTGATGCTGATGACAACGTCAACAGGATGAGGAAAATAGTTATGGTTCGCTGTTTCATTAGAAAAATACCTGAAGCCCCAATTCCACAGTACGTGGCCGGCGGAAGCGGGAGGGATCATAGTTCGGATTCGGACTGTCAATCATGCTGTATGGGATAATTTCGCCGGGATCGTAACCTTGACCAGTGAAGGGATTGATGCGTCGAGGAATACGTTGATCCCAGAGATTTTGGATGTCCAGAAATAGTCTGTAACTGAAACGATTGAGTTCGAATCTTTTATAAAGTTTCAGATCTGTGTTGGTTGTGGGTTCCTTACTGAAATAGAAGTACGGCTTCTCATCTTCATATATCCCTTGATAGTACTGAACACCGTTTTCTTCCCGGATAGTGTCCACAATAGCACGGGTGTATCTCCTCCCAGTTTCGTATTCCAGTCTTAATGAAGCACCCAGCCCAGATGGATGGTTATACGACAGGTTAGCGAAAAACTGAAGAGGCTTGTCCCAACGGAGGAATACTTCATTCAAAGGTTTTTCCTGAATCTGTCCCGATTCAACCAACAGATTGTCGTTTGGGTTAGAGCTTTTCCCGGTTGCGATGGAGTAGTTGAAGTTCACATCGGCGTAGAAGTTTTTAAGCAGGCGGCTCTTAAGGATGATCTCCACCCCACGGGAGCGGGCGTAGTCTGCATTCAGATACATCAGGAAGCTCATATGCGAGTACTTCGGATTTGAAGGCCGGATGGACTGGGAAGTCTCGTAGTCAAACATGTCTTTCCAATAGGCCTTCATTTCCAGCACTTGATCCTCGCTGAAACGGTGCTTGATTCCCAGCTCATACTGGACGGTGGTCTTTGGGTCCAGATTGGGGTTGCCGAAAACCTGATAAGTCGTAGGGGAGGAGGAGGTCAGTTTGGCATAGACATACTGGAAAGTGGGAAGCTGTGAGAAGTGTCCGTAGTAGAAGTAGAGTACATCATTGTCCGTCACTGGATGGGAGATACCCACTCGCGGACTGATACGTCCCTTTCCACGGTAGCCAAAAACCTCAAATGTCTCATCCATGAAGATCTGTCGGGCAGCATCGGTGATGACCACAATGTTGGAGTCAGCAATAGCACGTTCAACATATTTCCCCGGGAACCAGAAATCGTAGCGGAGACCCAAATTGACAGTCATTCCTTCGAAGATAATACGATCCTGAGCATAGAGTGCACCAAACGTTGTCCGGGCACGATAGGCGTCATAGTTGCTTCCCAGTCCGGTTTCACCCGTCCAAGGTTCATCAATGTCCAGAACCTGCATATCGGTATAGGTAATCTCCATCCCGGCTTTCATCTTCTGGCGTGATTTAGTCTGATGTGTCCAGTCCATGTCCAGCCGGTAATTATCGCTGGAGATATCGTACCATTCACTAGAGACACCCGTATCATAGAACTCATCCCCCAGCGTAATGTCCACATTCCCATCCCAGTCCTGAATGGTGTAATTGATGGGCTCAAGATCAAGACGCTCCTGATATTCTGTCCAATGAAGGTCTTGCACTGCGCTGTGCTCCAGAGTGAGAAAGCGTCCCAGCGTGACCTCGTAAAATGTCTGTGGATTGAGAGTATGGACCCAATTGATGTTCAACAAGCGTGATTCCCTTGTGATAGTATTGTACTGGTCAAGAATTTCCTGGTATCGGTATGGATAGTAAGTGGAGGAGAAAGCCCTGGGCATAAAGAATCCCTGGTTGACATTCAGTGAGAAATCGTAAGAAGCGGACAGCTTCTTCTGGGAAGTCATTTCCCAAGTCAGCTTGTAGAGAAGATGCAAGTCGTTTTCTTGGCGGGGAGCTGTCCATTTGAGCAGCTCGTCAGCTTCTGTATTGCTCAATCCAGGCAGCGACCAGTTTCGGTGAGGATAAACATTTTTTGCGGTAGGCAGATGAGTATCCGACCCTTTGCCGTAACCGTTGGCGAAGAAGGAAAACCGGCCGGGAAGGTCTAACCCAATAGTTTTAGGCAACAGCTCAAACAGGGTAGACGGACCCCCTAGGTTTAATTCAATGTGGTCTGTGTTATAGTGGATGATAGAATTCTGGGAGAAACCCCAGTTATCACTGGCGTACTTGACACTTCCCTCGTAATTATCTCGACCTTCCTTTAACCGTATATTTACAACGCCGGACATTGCTTGGCCGTACTCGGCATTATAACCACCGGTGATAATCTCCATGTTTTCGATAGATTCGGCGTTAATGAAAAGGTTCCCGCCATAGCCGGAAAGGGGATCCTTGATGGAAAGACCGTCGATGATGAAGAGGCTTTCGTCAATCCGGCCGCCCCGAATATGAATCTCATTATCCACGGTCGTGACGCCGATTTGCTCAGAGAGGATATCTTCAACGCTGTTTACGATTTTGTTTTGAATATCATCGCTGGAGATTCGAGTCAGGGAAGCGGTCTCGTCCACGTCAAAAAGCGGTTTTTTACCCATAACAACCACTTCCTCACCCAGGGCGAGTACCGTCTGTTCCAGATCGAAGTTTTCAGTTACAACAGCTTCTGCCTTTACCTCCACACCTGTTTTCAGGAGTACCTTATAACCCACCATGGAAATTTCTATATCATAACTTCCCGGTGAGATTCCAGTTATAATATATTTACCATCTGACGCGCTGGCTGCGCCGTAATAGGTACCCTTGATGATCACATTGACTCCCGGCAAAGGTTCGTCTGTTTCTACATCCCGGATGGTGCCTTGGATAATTGCATCCTGTTGACTGAACAGCATCAAGGGGAAGAGTAGATTCAATAAAAGTGAACGTCTCACGGTGTGAATTCCTCCTCCAGCAGATAGCCGAGAAACTTACCGGCAGAGCCATTGCCTTCCAATACTGGATTGGAGCCGTTATGAAGGGGGAGGGTCATCAGTACTGCCTTGCCTGAGAGCTGACCGACGCCTACCTCGAACTGGTAGCTGGCGCAGATGTTGGGTGTCCCTTCCCATTCGTCTCCACCTCCAGGCTCTTGTAAACGGTAGAGACTCTGAAAATAGGGGTGATCTTCTTCATTGTTCTCATATCCTTTCACGCGGATTGCGATAAGTCGGGAGACCTCGAGGTTCAATGTTGAATCTATTTGCGATTCGAGTCCTCGACCGGTTAGTAGCCTTCCGGAAGGATTGAGGGTGAAAGTGGAATCGATAGGGAACCAGACAAATGAGCTGTCTTTCAATTCTGGTGTGTTTAAAAATATGTTTCCGCCGCCCGAGAGAAAAGCATAGATGCTGGAGCCGGCTTCGCCATAAGTCTCATTCCCAGTATAGGCTGAGTACCAAATGACGGTGTTAAAGTAATTCAGGTTTGCGTTAAGGTCTGTTGTAGAATAGGGAAGTTCTTCACCAATCTCCCAGACCGAGAATCCGTCACTGCCCAACAGAGAATCGAGAACATTTTGGTACCAATCCTGTGCCTTATTTTGGCTATCCTGTGGGTAATCGTCTACAAGCAGTACATTACCCTGAACAGATATAACTTCCCAGTAGTTAACGGTGGTTGGATCATTAACATCAGGGAAGACGATTATTTCACTTTCTGCCCCGGCAATGTCCCTTACTTTTAGGTAAAAGGAATGTAATCCAGGTACAAGATCCGTCAGCGTGACGCTGGAATAGGCGGCGGCGTCCAGTTCAGTCCAGCAGGTATCGCAAGTATCGTCAAGGGCGTAGTAAACTGTAGTGATGGTCTCTATACCATCCTGATCTTCCACATCCCAGATAAAGGTCCTAGTAGGAAAAGTGAAGCTTGTGTCAGTGGGGAGGTCATCCGACAACGGATTGCTCCTGTAGCGGAAGCTGATGGAGGGAGACGAGTTTTGGATGGGGAGCACCAGGATAGCTGGTGTTTCATCGGCGAGGCTGTCGTCATCTACAGCAACCACCTCAAAGCTGAAGACGTCCAGATCGGTGGTAATGGGGACATAAAACAATGCCGTTTCATCTGATGTATAAGTCCAGGGAGAGTTCTCCCCCCAGCGATAACGGTAACCTACAACATACCCGTCAGCGTCTTCGCCCCACCAGTAGAGCTCCTGTCGGCTCGTGGTGATGGTTTCGAAGGCATTGCCTACAGCTACCCAGTTAAGATACGTTCCCGGTTCAAGTGTAAGGTAGGTCCAAGTGGTGTCGTAAGTCTGAGTTGTGGAATCGTAGCTGACGGAATCAATTGCAGCCCATAGTGTGTCCCCGTTCTGAATGGCCAAGTAGAGGGTATCGCTGGCGATGAGCGACAGATAGGTTTCCGGCGCCTGATTCTCGATAGGGGAGGAGGGATCTTCGTATTCCCAGAGAGAACAACCGGCAATCAGAGCCAGTAGGATGAGAAGAGTACTTTTATTCTTCAATTGAGAGAAAAAGAAAAAGGGCCCGGAAAATCCGGGCCCTTTTCAGTTTATTGTTATCGAACGAGTGTCATTTTATTATGATCAATGAACTCGCCGGCTTTGATGCGGCAGACGTAAACGCCTGAACTGACCAACGCACCGGCGTCATTTCTGCCGTCCCAATTCAGCACATGATAGCCGCGATCATAATCACGATTGGTGAGTGTCCGTACGTGGTGACCGAGAATATCATAGATGATCACCTTTACCCGTTCACTTTCCGGGATATCAAACCGGATACGTGTCTCGGGGTTGAACGGATTCGGGAAATTGGGGTACAGTTTGTAGGTATATGGCTGCAGATCCACATTGTCCCCAATACCGACTTCACCCAGGTCGGCCATATCTCGTACTTCTAACTTGTATGTACCAAAGCTGAAGACAAAGATACCGGTGACCGAGGAGAGGGACTGACCTACTTCCAGTGCACCGAGGAAAGCATCAGCTGCTTCATCGGCCATATCGTCATCAATGAGACAGGCTACACCGGATTCATCAACCACACTCCAATCGTACGAACCAGTATCACTCACTGTAACGTTTGTTAGAGTGACCAAACACCCTTCGTATGACTCCACTTCTTCACCATCCTGTGCTAAATCGGCAGTGCTGACCTGCATAGGCGCCACACTGTTACCCGAACTTTGCACGACCACATCAGATACGCCGATGATCTTGGTGTTGTTATCCCACTGGTAATGTCCATAGGGATCAGCATTGTCATACTCTTCTACGGTGCCTGTGATTGTTACTTCCTCACCGCGGGTCAATTGGCTTCCACTCCAACCCGCAATAATGACACCGTTCCAGGGATCGTCCGCACTCTGGATAGTGTAGGTATCCTGGAAGTAGAACGAGTAGTACTGTGATGTATCTCCAGTAACGATTCCAGATACGGTAACTTCACAGCCGTTGTAAGGGGAGTCACCTGCCGGCCAGTCAGTGAACTGGATATTGCTGATAGCTAAGTCACCAGATTGTGTTGTGTAGCCTAACTGGAGCTGCTCAATATCGGCGGGGTAAGTACTGCTCAGGGGCTCATTCTGATCTTCGCCGTCATCAGTGGCAACAATGTAGTAGTCTACATTGGCGCCGTCTACTCCCGTGGCCGGAATGGTACCTTCCCAGGTAGTGCCGCCGGTATTGCTCATGGCAGCGGTCCCATTATCTCCGTCTACACTATACGTAATCTCTGCGCTGGCAACGCCGGAATTGTCACTGATCTCACAGCTCACAACTACGCCATCACCTGGTCCCGGCACGCATGGTGCTCTGCCCACATCCTGGATGTTGGGCGGACCAGCGCCAAACTCGATGTCCGACATGTACAACGGTTCCAGTTTGTAAGCGGTGGAGTCAACATAACTACCATAGTGATGGTACACCCAGCCACGAATGGACTGAATAAATGTCCCTGCCGGTGGCCGGCCGTTCTCTTCCTGCCAGACAGCAATGCTGTCGGAGTCGTCGTCAATGTTTACCGAACCGGAACCGTCGTCTACTGACCATTCGCCATAGGGAAGATCGCTATCTATAACAGTAACATCAGCCACACGCACCATGACATTACCCCACTGTTCGGCTTCTGTGGGCCAGCGGAGATCTCCTGTAGCGACAGTATCTACTACGGGCTGATCCAGACCTACATCGATAATATCTATCGGTTCAGTAATGAATAACTCCGTCATGTTAGCTGGGGCGGTGGAGTATTCGTATATGTACCCCGTGGCCTGCACTTTGTCGCCTTCGTAAAGGACAGGGAATGCGGAACTGTCCGGGTCGTAAGAGAGGACGGCGCTCCAGGGGCCTCCGTGTTCATCTTCATAGATGAACTTAATGCCGTCACCTGCATAACTGAGCCCAGTAGGCATGGTGACGATTCCCTCAAGTGTAACTGTATCTCCATACATGTAAGACATGTCAGAAACTTCATCCTCACCTGCTTTAATCAGATCGCTGTAGAGAACTTGCTGGATGCGCTGTATACGTACTGGATCTCCACCGCCTTCAACAATGTCTCGGGCCAGGCGTGGTTGAATCTTGAAGTTGCTGTAGGTGTAATCTAGCACACCCACTACTTCATCCAACTCCTGTCCAGCTTCCGGCCAGTAGTAGTACTGCCAGTTGTCGTCAAGGCGGGCTGATCCGGTTCCGTCTGTGACTGACCATTCACCGTAGCCCAGATCAATATCGTCCACCGAGCAGTCGGAAATTCCTACCAACACACCTTCGTAAGCTTCAGCATTGTCGGTCAGCTCAGCACAGGTCACTTCCAGGGGATTCACGCCCAGGCTGCCGTGGGTGATAATGTCAAATGATGTGACATCGATGATTTCCGTCTTGTTATAGTATTCTACCACGGTGCCGGTTATGGTCACGCTATCACCTTCCGCCACGGAATGGACGATACCCTCTGGGGAGTTAATGTCGAAGTTGTCCCAGCCGCCGGCTTCGTATACGACGATCCCGCTCCAAGGAGCTTCAGCATCCTGAACGTATATGTTGGAGTTGCCGCTGCCGCCCCAGAACTCTGCGGTCACAGTCCCGAAAATGGTTACTTCCTGATCCACCAGGGGACTGGCGTCATCAGTTGCGGGGTCTTCTACATATTGGATATCGTGGATGGATACGACTCCCGAGAGTACTTCTACAGTAAAATTAACGGTGTCTGAAACATTAGGATCTAACGGCTGGTGACTATTATCCACTAACCATAGACTAAGCGTATATTCACCATCTGTTAAATCCGTTAATTCAATAGGATCTCCGGAATAATGCATTCCTGCATCACCTCCCACATATTGATAATGAATATGACCATCCACCCCTTCATTACCTGACGTTCCAACATTAAAATTCTGAACGTCAAATTCAACTGTAACATCTGGGCTGTAAACTGTGGCACCTTCTGAAGGACTGGTTATCTCAATAGATGGTCCTTCCCCTTCATGCGGATGAAAACCCAGATAGTCGAATGTGTTCGAATCATAGACTATCCACTCAGAATCATCGGCATCTGTGCCCGCTGACGAAGCCCAATCGCCACCATTACCAGAGGCGACAGGCGCTTTTCTGACGAGTGTGTGGTTTTGTGTTCCGTCTGCTACACCGGCAACTTCCCAGCCGTTACCGGGATCACCGCCCATGTCACCAATTATGTCAATAATGGTATATGAGCTGGCTGTTGCACCTGCTAGTGTTATAGCAAAAGCATCGTCTCCATTACTTAGATAAGTAAAGGTTTGATCGCCCTCAGCGGCAATTGCAGCATCAGCGTCTTGATGATAAACCACATACACATCACCAGCTGCTACAATAGTTCCCTCTGCAAATGTGACGTTATCTGGGTAGTCCCATTCGTTGTCTGTATCACATCCATTGCTGCAGCTTGACAAAGAATATGCACTTAGATCAATATCTGCTCCTGTGCCATTGTAGATTTCTAGTGCCTTATTGTAACTGCTTCCTTCAATATACTCGGAGAAAAACGGGTCTGTTGAAGATTCGACAACTTCCGCTACAGTGTAGTTATCAAAATACATCTCATCAGTACTGGCTGCACCGTAAAAGTCGTTGGCGTCAAGCCGCACTGTACCACCGCCTTGACTATAGTTCCACTGATGTAGTACTGTGCCGTCCAGATTGAACTGTGCCAAATCCTGGTCTAGGTCAACGATGACCTCAACTGATTGCCAGGTATCAGCAGTCCAACTGAAGTTGATTTGCGTGTCAGCCAACAATCTTCCGCTTCCTCCTGCATCGAAATATATCTCCATAGCCCAATCAAATGGGTTCGGGGTGAATCCGTACATCATATTAAAATAACCACTTTGACCAGTTGGGATGTAGGCTTGAAAAGAAGTACTCCAAGATCCTTCGGTCAGTGACCCGTAAAGATGGACCAGGTCGTTACCCGATGTGATCACCACGGAGTTTGGACTGCTATAAGAGTAGGTGCCGGAAACCAATGGGTCTTCTCCGCCACCACCACCACCGCTCCAGGTGTCCCATCCATCAGCTCCCTGCATAACCAATTGTAATCCAGGGACCAGGTCATCGAAATCGTCAAAAAACTCGGTGTAACGCATCTCAGGGTTGATAATTTCGTAGTCGCTTAGCGTTGTCTGCTGATTATTTTGCGTACTCGAGACTGCTTCCGGCGCTTCTTTAGCCAGTGCAAACTGAGGAAAAAACGCTGTTCCGCAGACTAACATGAT
>DKQU01000080.1 GCA_002471865.1 Fidelibacterota bacterium UBA7300
GTTCTGGATGTGCGAGGAGAGCTGGAAAATGCGAATTTTCGTATTAAAACTGCTCAAATTTCCTTAGTGCCTCAAAACACTGTGAAAGTATTAGGCGACGATATCTCATCTTTACTGAAGCTAATGGACGCTCTAGAAGATCATGATGACATTCAAAAAGTGTCTTCGAATTTTGATATTGATGAAGATGAATTGGCTGAAGCATAACTTATGATCCGAGTGCTCGGCATAGATCCCGGAATCAACATCACAGGGTATGGTGTGCTCGATCATGACGGCAGCGATGAATCTGTGGTTACATTCGGCACCATTACCCCATCCAGGAAGAAAGGTAATCCTGCAAGACTAGCTCATCTTTACACTGAAATTGTGAATCTCATAAGAGAGTTTTCACCTACGGAAATCGCGGTAGAAGAAGCGTTTTTCAGCAAGAACGCCAGGACTGCATTTGTTTTGGGACAAGCGCGCGGAATGGCTCTTCTGGCGGCAGCCAGACATGAGTTGGACTGCTTCGAATATGCTCCTAAAAAAGTGAAACTTTCCGTAGTGGGAAATGGTAACGCATCTAAGGAACAGGTGCAGTTTATGGTCAAGTCCATCCTCTCTTTAAAGCAATTGACGGAGAAGTTTGACGTGACCGACGCGTTAGCAGTTGCCCTTTGCCACATTAACCAATTGAGGACTCATATGAAATGATCGAAAACATCAAGGGAAAATTAATCAAGAAGACGCCAACAACAGCAATCGTGGAAGTGGGAGGTATTTCACTTTCCATCGCTATTTCTGTTTCCACTTTTGATCGACTTCCCGATCAGGATAAGGAAGTATCATTGAAGACCTACCTGAATGTTCGCGAAGACGCTTTGGAGTTATACGGATTCAACAGCATTGTGGAACGTGGTCTGTTCCTTTTACTCATAGGTATTTCGGGAATCGGACCAAAGATGGGTATTAATATCCTCTCTGGAACAACAGCGGAAGAGTTTAAGAACCGCATCATATCAGGAGATGTAGAAGCACTCACCACTCTACCCGGCATCGGTCCCAAGACGGCCAAGCGCATCATTGTGGAATTGAAGGAAAAGTTCGTGGAATCTGATTTAACAGATATTCCCGGTGGAACCGGTGGTGTGCCGTCTGAATTCGAGGACGCTATGGCTGCACTCACTTCTCTGGGCTTCAAAAGGAACGAAGCTTTTAGGACTCTTTCTGATATGAAACGCAAGGGTGAGTTTAAAGGTGAACTGGAAGATATTATTAAAACTGCAATTTCAAGGAGATGATTATGGAGCTAAATCCAAAGAAAGGATACTTCGAGAATTAGGAGCTCAGCTCAGTCTCATCTATATTTAGCTCGTGAAAAGGACAGCAATGTATAATCACCATTTAGCCTTGAAAGCTAAGATGACCGACTTCGCAGGATTCGAAATGCCCTTACAATACAATGGTATTGTGAAAGAACATTTGGCTGTAAGAGAGGGTGTAGGACTTTTCGATCTGTCTCACATGGGAGAATTTTGGATTTCCGGCAGTGGTGCCGAAGCGTTTCTTCAGCGTATGACTACCAATGATGTGTCGGTTCTTGATGTCGGACAGGCGCAATATACTGCACTGTGCTACGATAATGGTGGAATAGTGGACGATGGAGTTCTTTACAAGTTGGAATCGTCGTATCTTTTCGTGATCAATGCAAGTAATATTGAGAAGGATTTCGACTGGCTAAAAGATCATCTCGTGGAAAACGTCGAACTAAACAATCTATCTGATGATTACAGTCTAATCGCCATCCAAGGGCCTAAAGCGAGAGAAGTCCTTTTGAAAGTGATTAATAACAAACAGACAGTAGAACAACTACCATTCTACCATTGTATAGAAACCGAAGTTGCGGGAGTTGACTTCCTTCTGGCCCGGACAGGCTATACCGGCGAACTTGGATACGAACTCTATATAAAAGGTGAAGGTGCCGAGATAGTCTGGGAAGTATTGTGGTCAGCTGGTCAAGAGTATGATATTGCAGCTGTGGGTCTCGGAGCGCGAGATACTCTTCGGCTGGAGATGAAATACTGTCTCTTTGGCAATGATATTGATGAGACGACGAATACTATTGAAAGCGGATTGGCGTGGATTACTAAGCTCGATAAAGGTGATTTCATAGGCCGGGAAGCACTTGTTCAGATCAAGAGCAATGGACCGTCCAGACGGTTGGTACCGTTTAAAATGAGCGAACGAGGAATCCCACGTCATGGATATGCTATTTTGAAAAACAATTCTAAAGTCGGAGAAGTGACCAGCGGAACTCATTCACCTTCTCTAAAGGTGGGTATTGGGCTAGGATTTGTGGATGTTCCATTTCACAATATTGGTAGTGAAATAACAATAGAAATGAGAAGTAAATCAATCCCTGCTCAGATTGTGAAACCGCCTTTCTGGAAGAATGGAACATTAATGAGTTAGTCCTATGAAAAATCGTAGAAATGAAATTGTAGGTATTTTATTAACAGTAATCTCACTCTTTATTCTTCTGAGTTTTATCTCCTATAAACCGTATGAAGAACCAACCATCGATCCAACCCAATCCATCAATAACACAATGGGAATTCTAGGTATCTATGTATCTCATTATTTGATCAAAATGACCATTGGATGGGCTGTATTTGTTCTGCCTATTTTGGGACTTGTTTGGGGTTGGTGGATTTTCAGCCGACGCAAGGCTCAACCCTTATCACGGTTCTCAATGTATGTATTGGGATTGGCATTAATAACATCCACTTCTCTAGGATTGTCGGCTGTTTTGAACAATGGAGATTCTGAAAATAGCGGACTTTTGGGCTGGCTTATAGCTAACTTGTTTCACAGTTTCCTTGGTACAGTCGGGACTATTTTATTATTAATCACTTTAGCTTTAGTTTTGATTCGAGGATATTTCAGTTTCAGTTTCTACTCTTTCTTTAAGACAATAGCTACTTATCTAACATCCTATCTGGCAGAACAGAAAAAGCATTTTGAAGAAAAACGTAAGGATAAGGAGAAGAGGGATCACACTTCCCAGCTTCTCGGGAAATTGAAGGAAAGGAAGGAAATAGAGGAAGAAACAGAGGAAAAAGTAGAGACGGCTGAAGAGATAGAGGAAATTCCTGAATCTGAAATTCCACAACCAAAACCAGAAGAATCCTCAGAGGAGATTTCCAGAGAAGTTGAAACAGAGAGTGAACAGACAGATACAGGGACCATTAAACCTCCACTTTGGGCAATTCCTGAAATTGAAACTGATGATACGTCGGAAACTAAAGACGGTCAGGAAAATGATAAAGCAGCCGGATCTACTCAAGAAGAGGGTACAGATGCCGCAAATCAGGATGCTGAAACCATCCAGATTGGAGAAGAAGTAGTGGAAGATGAAGTGGACTTCGATTCATTGAAGCCGAAAGTTCCTCGGAAAAAATATCAGCTGCCTTCTACAGATCTTTTAGATCGTCATGAAGAAGTGGCTCAGAGTGCCAGTCACGAAGAATTAGTGGAGAAAGCCAATTTCCTGATTCAGTCTCTCCTGACATTCGGAGTCTCTGGAAAAGTAGTAAATATTGCACCGGGTCCAATTATTACTTTGTTTGAGGTAGAACCTGCTGAGGGTGTTCGTGTAAATAAATTTGTTCAACTTTCTGATGATCTAGCTCGGATTTTGGAAGCTCCAAGAGTTCGCATAATCGCTCCTATTCCAGGTAAATCTTCAGTTGGTATAGAAATTCCGAATGAAAATCCTTCAATCGTTTATTTAAGATCAGTAGCGAGATCAGAAAGTTTTGCAGACTCTGATTCGAAGTTGGCAGTTGCGTTAGGTAAAACCACGAGTGGTGAATCTTATACAATAGAATTGAACAAACTTCCTCATCTGTTAGTTGCGGGAACAACGGGATCAGGAAAGTCAGTTTGCATAAATGCCATTATCATGAGCATTTTATTTCGCTCTACTCCGGATGAAGTTCGTTTCATTCTAATAGATCCAAAGAAATTAGAATTGGCGGCATATAAAGCGCTTGAGAAACATCATTTATTAGCCAGCGATGATGTGGATGAATTGGTGATGACTTCCCCAGAAAATGCCGTAGCTGCTCTTCGATCGGCTGAACAGGAAATGAGTCGCCGCTATGATGTTTTTGCGGAAGCTGTTGTTAGAAATATTGATGAATATCGTGCGAAAGCAAAAGAAAACAGCGACATGGAGAATATACCGTACATTGTTATCATTATTGATGAGCTTGCGGACCTCATGATTAGGGCGGCTAAAGAAGTTGAAGCACCTATTGCTCGATTAGCGCAGATGTCCAGAGCAGTTGGGATTCATCTCGTTGTGGCAACACAGCGGCCTTCCGTAGATGTTATTACTGGTGTCATTAAGGCTAACTTTCCTGCACGTATAGCGTTTCAAGTTGCATCACGAATCGATTCCCGTACAATACTTGATTCAAACGGTGCTGAGAAACTTCTCGGTAAAGGCGATATGCTTTTTATTCCTCCTGGAACATCTTCTCTAATTCGTCTTCATAGTTCTTTTGTTACCTTAAATGAGATTAATAGAATTATGGATCATATTGCAAAACAACCTTCTGCTGAAGAGATAGAACTTAAAGGGGCTTCTGTTCAAGTAAGTGGTGTTGAAGGCGGCGAGGATATCGAAGCCGATGATGAGCTTCTCACTGAAGCAATCAAGTTAGTTGTTACTCATCAGCAAGGATCCATTTCTCTGATTCAACGGCGTTTGCGTGTAGGATATTCCAGGGCAGCACGACTCATTGACATGATGGAGCAGCTCGGTATTGTAGGTGCTTTTACCGGAAGTAAAGCGAGGGAAGTCCTTGTAGATGAAACGTATCTCCAGATGTTGGATGATGATGACAACACATAATTTTAGCCGCACTTTTTTGTCTCTCATCACTCTTTTACTTCTCTTTCATTTCTTATATAGTGAAGACAATTTACTGGATGTTGAGGTAGTTGATAAAGTCAAGAGTTCCATACTATCGGCAGATGGGCACAGTTTTAAGGTTGTTTGGACGTATGAGTATGATGGCGATATTTGGACCGGTGAAGGGAGTATGAAAGTCCTCGGTCAAGACTATCTGAAACTGAACCTAGACTATCAACAAATTCTAATCAAGCATGATACTCTCTTCACACGGTACGAAGAAACGAATCAAGTTGTTGCTGACTGGTTTGATAGAACCGATCCAGCAAACTTTTTTTCTATCCTTTTGGGAGAGATGCCCGGTTTTACATTAGACAAAGTGGATATTTTAACTGAGAGGCAGATAGATGTAACTCTGTGTGCTGAAACTATGGTGGGTTTTGATACGTTAAGAATGATTGTAGATAGAGAAACGTGGTTACCGGTTTCAATGTCGGCTGTAGCTGGTGAGGATATACGTGTGGACGTTAAAATTAAAGAAGCAGCACCATTAATTAATCCACTCGAACTTACAAATAAGAAGCTACCAGGTTCAGAGTTTATCGACCTAAGAGAATAGAATGATCAAGATAGGTATCGGCTTACTATTCAGTTTTGGCGGACTTTATCTCGCTTTTAGGAAGATTGATTTAACTTCATTGAGTGATCATTTTGCTGCAGCTTCCGTAGAGTGGGTTGTATTAGCTGTGTTGCTAATGATTTTCTCAGTCTGGATCCGAGCTATCCGCTGGCAGGCATTGCTGGAGCCTATTGAAACTGTCACGATGAGACCGCTATTTTCTGCAACAGCCATCGGCTATTTTGGGAATGGTGTTCTCCCGATGAGATTGGGAGAAATCCTGCGAGCTTATGCCTTAGGAATGGAAAAGCCATCCATAAGCCGAGCTGCAGCGTTTGGTACAATTGTTGTGGAACGTTTTGTAGATATGCTTGGTGCTCTCGTTTTATTGGCAATTTTCTTTTTTATCTACGATGTCCCTCCAGTTTTACAACAGGGGGGAGTGCTTGTGGCGGGCTTAGTAGCCGGTTTTATTTTAGTTCTTTGGTGGTTGGTAAAAAAGCACCAAGACTGGATTGAAAAGTTCGAAAATGCTCCAAGATCTAAGCACGGATTTGGACTTAAATTTCGAGGGATTTTCAATTCGTTTATTCGTGGATTGGCAGCCCTTGCCGAAGTGAAAAGAAAAGGGTTAGTATTTTTTACTTCAGTTCTTCTCTGGGGAATTTACTTAGTAATTACTTATCTTTCGGGTTTGGCAGTTCATGAGACACTCACTTGGGTGGAAGCTGGGGTTATTCTGGTAGGCACAACGATGGTGATTGCTGTCCCGTCTGCTCCGGGATATATCGGGACATATCATTTATCAGCTATCTTTATTATGGAACAGGTGTTTGGTCGAGAGATAACTGGCGCGCAAGCTTTTGCACTGGTAAATCACGCCATTGGTTTTATTCCGCTTGTATTGCTCGGTGCTTATTTTTTCTTCAGCAGTTCAATAAAGATCCGTGACTTGCGAAAATTGGATATTGAAAGCGTTGGATAAAGTTATTTTTCTAGATAGAGATGGAACTCTTAATCCTGATCCTGGATATATTTCCAGCATCAAGCAGTTTAAGTTTTATCCTGACACTTTGACTTCTCTTTCGACTTTGGCAAAACTTGGATTTAAATTTGCCATAGTCACAAATCAATCTGGGATAGCCAGAGGATTAATCAAAGAGGAAGAGTTGGAAAAAATTCACGAATTCATTAGTAACCAATTTGCTCAATCGGGAATACCACTTTTGGGTATTTACAAATGTCCTCATCATCCTAAAGATGGCTGCAAATGTCGCAAGCCGGAAACAGGACTTTTTGATGAAGCATCTCGTCAGCATGATATTAACCTTTCTTCTGCAGCAGTGATTGGAGATTCGTCAGCTGATGTGGAGGCGGGAAAATCAAAGGGAATGGTGGCGTGTCTTGTGAGGACAGGGCGAGGAAGTGAAGAGGAGATTAAACTGAAGGATATTGGATTAGAACCTGATTATGTGGGAGATTCCTTACTCGATTGTACTTCCTTTCTTTGTGAACTGTATGCAACAACCGATGTAGAGGACGAATGATGAAAATTGCAGTCTTGATGGGAGGTAATTCTTCTGAACTCGATGTTTCACTTGTTACAGGAAAAGCTGTAAACAATGCTCTCATTGAACTTGGTCACAGTGTTATAGCTTGCCCATATGAGATTGATATTTCAGATGTAATTCATGTACTCAAGCAAGCTGATTTAGTATTTAACGCTCTTCACGGAGGAGAAGGAGAAGACGGCACCATTCCGCAATTGTTTGAAGATGAGAGCATCTGTTATACCGGTTCCGGGCCGGATTCAAGTGCTCTGGCAATGGATAAGCATCTCGCCAAATCTTTCGTAAAGAAAAAGGACATATTAACTCCCTCATGGCTTCATTTGAATTTAGCTGAAGATGAGTCTGTAGATTTGAGCGTAAGCAAATTTTCGTATCCTGTTGTTGTTAAACCGAATGGTGGAGGCAGCACGATGGGTCTTACAATTGTTGAAAAGTCCAGCGAATTAGATGAAGCCATTACGTTAGCAACACAGTTTGATTCAAGACTGTTAGTTGAAGAATATATCAAAGGAAGGGAAGTAACAGTCGGTATTTTGAATGGAGAAGCGTTACCAATTGTAGAGATTAATCCTTTTCATAACTTGTATGATTATACTTGCAAGTACACGCCAGGTATGTCCGATTATACGTGTCCCGCAGAGTTGCCTCAAAAGTTAACGGAAGAGATTCAAAACGTATCTGTCCAGATCTATAGGTTAATGGGTTGCAGACATTACGCTCGAGTTGATTTTTTACTAGACTCAGATGACAATTATTTTTTTCTCGAAGTGAATACTCTTCCTGGAATGACCGGTACAAGTCTATTGCCTAAAGCGGCTAAAGCTGTTGGATTATCATTTAATGACTTAATTGGGAAGATAGTGGAGTTGGGAATCAATGACTGACGATCAAGAAAAGCTCTATTGGCTGGCTGTTTATACAAAACCTAGGCATGAGAAAATTGCAGATGAAAAGCTGCAGGAAAAAGGGATTGAATCGTATCTTCCTCTTGTGAAAAAAACTCGTCAGTGGAAAGATAGGAAAAAGAAGGTCTGGATGCCTCTTTTCAAAAGTTATCTTTTCGTTCGTATTCCCCTTAAGGAAACGTTATATGTAGTACAAACTTATGGAGTTCATCATATTGTTCGATTTAAAGGTACCTATGGGATTGTTCAGGATGAACAAATTGAAGCGATCAGACAAATTCTAGAAGGAGGATTCATTCCTGATAATGACGATTATTTCGAAGTTGGCGAGGAAGTAGAAATTAGTTATGGTCCTCTTCAGGGAATTAGAGGTATTGTTTCAACTAAACGCAATGAATCACGATTTATTTTGAAAATTGATGGTATAAATCAAGCTATTTCTGTTATGATTGATTCTAATTGGTTAGTTAAGGCAAAAGTATAATGCCGCTCAGACTTTACAACACATCATCTCGTAATTTAGAGGAATTTGAGCCATCGAATGGCAATAAAGTAACTATGTACAGTTGCGGACCTACGGTTTATACCTATGCTCATATCGGGAATTTCCGAACGTTCGTTTTCATGGATTTGCTGAAGCGCTACCTCAAGTTCTTAGGTTATGAAGTGAACCATGTCATGAATATCACTGATGTGGATGATAAGATAATTCAGCGATGTTCAGAAGAAGATCGGAGTCGAGAAGATCTCACTAGAGAATTTACTGATGCTTTTTTTAAAGATATGGAAAGTTTAAATATCGAGCCTGCTTCTAAGTATCCAAAAGCGACGGATCACATTGAAGAAATGCAATCGCTCATCGCTCAACTTATTACAAAGGATTACGCTTATCAATCGAAGGATGGATCCATTTATTTTAGACTTGATAAATATCCTGACTATGGTAGACTGTCTAAAATTGATCGGGAAGGATTAGCTCAGACTGAGCGTGTTTCTAACGATGAATACGATAAAGGGAGTATCCACGATTTTGCTTTATGGAAAGCCTGGAAAGAAGAAGACGGAGACATTGCTTGGGATTCGCATTGGGGACGTGGCCGCCCCGGTTGGCATATTGAATGCTCAGCAATGTCAATGCACTATTTGGGTGAGACTTTCGACATACATACAGGCGGGATTGATCTTATGTTTCCACATCATGAAAATGAAGTTGCTCAATGTGTATGTGCCACAGGCCTCACTTTTGCTAAGTATTGGCTGCATAATGAACACCTTGTGATTGATGGAGCTAAGATGAGTAAATCAGCTGAAAACTTCTATACTTTGCGTGATCTTTTAAATAAAGGGCATTCGTCAACTGAGATTAGATATTTGCTTCTTTCTACACACTATAAGCAAAAAGTTAACTTGACGTTTGAAGGCTTAAGAGCAGCAGCTTCAGCTGTAGAGCGATTACGCGAATTGAAACGGAAGCTCGAAAAAAGTGCAGTAGATGTTGAAAATGCCGCAGATCAAGGACCTATAGGCGATTTTAGGGAAGCAATGAACGATAATCTCAATATATCTGCCGGTTTGGCTGTGATTTTTGACTGGGCAAGGGAATTGAATCGCCGGCTGGATAATGAGGGATTATCAGCATTCGAAGCATCTGAAGCTCTCTCTTTTCTCAGTAAAATTGACAGTGTACTTGGAGTTATTGAGGATGAAGAAATTGAGCTTTCCAAAGAAGACTTGGAGCTGATTAAAGAGAGAGAAACAGCTCGCAGAGAACAAAACTGGTCTCGTTCCGACGAAATTAGGGACTATTTTAAGAAAAAAGGAATTCTCTTGGAAGACACACCAGATGGTACGATTGCCGTTTCGATTTGAGCTTTATAAGCAGTTATTTTTTATTGCAATTTTTACCCTACTAAATATTTTCTGATACTCTCTATAAAATCGTTGACATATTGATTTAATTTCAATAATTTTCAAGGCTATGCGATTCTGTCAACAGATCAAAGATCTAAATGTGTGCCATCCGGGGGAAATATATCGGGATGAATTTGGACTTTTTAACTTGAGTTCCCGACATGCCACCGTAGCTCAGCTGGTAGAGCAGCTGATTTGTAATCAGCAGGTCGGGGGTTCGAAACCCTCCGGTGGCTCAGTGAATTTCCGATTATTGAATATTGTTCGATATTATAATTAGGTGCAATTCTACTGCTAATACAACCGGAAGAAGTTATTACATCCATGTTAAATCCAAACGACAGAGAATGTTATATGTACATAGCTTACAATATGGGGAGATGGCAGAGTGGTCAATTGCACCAGACTGTAAATCTGGCGGCGGAAGCCTACGGTGGTTCAAATCCATCTCTCCCCACAGATTTAATCAGTACAAATGTTATGAGAGATGCAGCCCGAAAAAATGCGGTGGTAGCTCAGTTGGTAGAGCATCAGCCTTCCAAGCTGAGGGTCGCGAGTTCGAGCCTCGTCCGCCGCTCTAGGCACGAAAGAACTTGTGCCTACGTAGCTCAGTCGGTAGAGCACGTCCTTGGTAAGGACGAGGTCACCGGTTCAAGCCCGGTCGTAGGCTCATTTTCTCTCAACTAAAGGAGGAGAAGCAATGGCAAAGG
>DKQU01000043.1:0-5498 GCA_002471865.1 Fidelibacterota bacterium UBA7300
GGTAAACTTCACCGGGTATCCAAAAGTGAACCTCCCAGACCGGAAGTACATAGAATGGCAAAAGCTGATGCCGGAGCACCATCTTTCGAAGCCGCTGAATTAGGCGACTATGAAGTGTATGGACTTAACCAGTCCATTTCCCTCCCAAAAAATGAGTCAGTTACAGTTGACTTTCGACCGGAGAAGGACATTAAGTTTGAAAGGACATATCTTTTCGAGAATCGCGAGCGGGGTTCTGCTGAGGAACCGTTGATAGTAGAATTATCTTTTCCAAATGAAACCGGCGGGACGATACCTGCCGGTCTATTTCAGATTTACCAAACCGGCAGTGACGGTTCACTCGAGTTCATCGGAGAGGACAAACTCAACCAAATCCCTAATGGAGAAGAAGCAGAGATAATCGCCGGTCGTGCCAACAAGGTTCGTGGTGAGAGAAAAGTCATCAATTACGAACGTCTCACCAAGAGTGAAGAAGCGGTCATTAAAATCGTGATTACCAATGATAGAGAGGATATTGTATCTGTCAAAGTAACTGAACACATTTACGGAGAATGGGTCATTCGGGAACCGACTCACACGTATCACAAAGTGGATGCTCAGACAATAGTATTTGAACTCAAGGTTCAGCCTGGTAATGAAGAGACCATATCCTATACTTATAAAAAGAACTGGAAGTAATCAGTACTTCCCGATCAATCGTCTGATTATCGGGAATGCGCTTAACGTGTTTAATCTCTCTTGACTAACTCCTCAGAATCCTCTCTTACTACGTCTGTACAATTTGTAAAGGGCGTAGGTCCCCAAAAAGCAGAAGTGTTGGCTGAAGTTGGAGTCGAGACAGTTAGGGATTTACTCTACTATTTTCCCCGGCGGCACCTTGACCGGACTTCCATCACTTCTATTCGCGACCTTCAGAAAGACAGTACGGCGACAGTGGTGGCGAAAGTGGAAGCAGCTGGAGTGCGAAAAGCCCGTAAACGGAAATATTTCCAACTTATCGTAAGTGATGGAACCGGCATGCTTAACTGTATATGGTTCAACGGTATCCAGTATGTTCAGAAGGCTTTCACCGTTGGAGATCAAGTCGCTTTTCACGGGAAGGTGGAATTTTATAACGGTTATCAACTTGTTCATCCTGAATACGATAAATTAGGTGAAGATGAACGTGAGCCCCTAAATACTGGTGCGGTAATTCCGCTCTATCCGTCCGGGCAAAAGCTGAAGTCCGTAGGACTTGACAGCCGTGGTTTTCGCCGTATCATAAAGGGAGCATTAAAGCAGTTTGGCAGCGAAAGTGACGATTTTCTTCCTGATGACCTAAGAAAAAGTCTCAAATATCTCCCTCTGGGCGAATCCATTGAAATCATTCATTTTGCTGCAGATCTTGAGCAGTTATCCGAGGCTAGATGCCGCTTAAAGTTTGATGAACATTTCTTTCTCCAACTTCTTATGGCTCTGCGAAAAGTGGGGATTACTGAAGCCAAGGGTCGTTCACTTTCGAAAACAGGTCCGTACATAAAATTAATTTATGATTCTCTGGATTTTGAACTGACAGGTGCTCAGAAAAGGGTGCTGAAGCAGATTAAAGAGGATATGGCATCTTCGAATGTCATGAATAGATTGCTGCAGGGTGATGTAGGATCAGGTAAAACTATAGTTTCAATTCTCGCTGTTGCTATCGCAGTGGGGAACGGAGTTCAGGCAGCAATCATGGCGCCGACAGAAATTCTCGCTCATCAGCATTATAATGTTTTTCGTAAATATCTCGATCATGCACAAATCACAACAGCCATACTGGTCGGGAATCAACCCGCTAAAGAGAGAAGAAAAATTCTGGAAGGAGTGAAGAACAGAAACATTCAAGTTGTTGTGGGAACGCATGCGCTGATCCAGGAGGATGTAGAGTTCGCGGATCTTGGACTGGCAATCGTTGATGAACAGCACAGGTTCGGCGTCGTCCAGAGAGGCGCTCTTGCGCAGAAAGGGATGAATCCGGATATGCTGGTGATGACTGCCACACCAATCCCTAGAACGCTTGCCATTACTTACCATGGTGATTTGGACTTATCCGTAATTGATGAAATGCCAAAGAATAGAATTCCAGTGACTACAAAAGTAGTAACAGAAGATAAAATCACGAAAGTCTATCAGTTTATTCGTGATCAGGTAGCGAAAGGTAATCAATGTATGATTGTCTATCCGCTCATTGAAGAATCAGAGAAACTCGATCTGAAGGCGGTGAAAGAAGGGTACGATATTCTGTCCAAGAAGGTATTTCCGAAATTGAAACTCGAACTTATTCACGGTCGGATGAAAAAAGATGAAAAGGATGCCGTCATGGATGCGTTCGGCAGGAACGAGATTCAAATTCTTGTGTCAACCACTGTGATAGAAGTCGGCATTGACGTACCAAATGCTACCGTGATGCTTATTGAAAATGCCGAGAGGTTTGGATTGACCCAGCTTCATCAACTTCGTGGGCGTATTGGCAGAGGGACAGAAAAAGGGTACTGTATCTTGATTCAACGCGGAATGACAACTACTGCTCGTCGGAGACTTGACATTATTGCCAGCACAACGAACGGATTTGATATTTCTGATGAAGACCTTAAATTGCGCGGCCCTGGAGAGTTCTATGGTACCCGCCAGCATGGTTTCATGAAATGGAAAATTGCTGATCTGATAAACGACGGAGATATTATAACGGAAGCCCGGAAGTCTGCATTTGAGTTAGTTGATCACGATCCACAGTTAAAGAAACAGGAACATGCAGGAATCAGAAGTCGTTTTCTGCATGATTATCAACAAATGCTTGAGTACGTTAACATTTCTTAGGAGATAATAATGACTAATGATACGTTAAATAAAGATGAACAGCTGTTAGCAGGATTAGTATCCTCTTTTGCCAGCAGTGCCTGGATAGCGATGGGGAAAATAAAAAATCCCATGTCCGACAGAATTGAGCGCAATCTTGGACAGGCTTCTTATGCCATTGATATGCTGGATATGATTCAGCGTCGAATGAGTGAAAAATTAAATGAAGCTGAAAAGACTTTCCTCCAGTCCACTTTAGGTGATCTAAAACTCAACTTTGTTGAAGAGCAGAAGAAGCCGGATCCCGAACCTGAGGAAGAATCTTCTGAAGAAGCAGAAAATGAGCCTGAAGAATCTGATGAGCCAGTCGATAATTCAAGCGAAGAGGAGACTCAGGAGAAGTAATGTCACCTGAGCGTCTTAACCGTCTTCTGGCGGGATTTGTATTTCTTGCCAGCTTTCTGGTTTACTTTTCCACAATGGCTCCCACCGTTTCGTTTTGGGATTGCGGAGAGTTCATTGCTACGTCGTACAGATTGGGAGTTCCTCATCCTCCCGGTGCTCCGCTCTTCTTGATTCTGGGGCGATTCTTCTCTTTCTTGCCAATTCCCGGCGATATCGCTTACAGAATGAACATGATTTCGGTTATTACCAGTGCCTTGGCGATCATGCTCCTCTATCTGATTATTGTACAGTTTGTCCGGCATTGGCGAGGTCATATCAAGAGCGTGGAAGATAAAATTATCGCATTCGGAGGAGGAGTAATCGGTGCGCTTGTTTTCGCTTTTACTGATAGCCACTGGTTTAATGCCGTGGAGGCGGAAGTCTATGCCGTTAGTACACTCTCCACAGCACTTGTAGTTTGGTTGGTACTTCATTGGGCAGAGCGAGCTGATGAGGCGGGAAGCGAGCGATATATTTTGATTATTGCGTACGTGTTAGGGCTCTCTACCGGTGTTCATTTGCTGAATTTGCTCGCAATCCCATTCATGGCAATGATCATCTATTTCCGTAAACGGAATTTTAGTTGGCTCTCTTTTATTTCTATTATGGGTATTGTTCTCGCCATATTTCTCATCATTTATCTCGGAGTCATTAAAGGCCTGCCTAAAATAGCCGTTACATTTTCCAAGATTATGGGAACGAATGAAGCCAATATTGTAATTGGTTCAGTATTGCTTTTTGGAATAATAATTTTGGTTGGAATATTTGCTTATGCCGGAGGAATTAGTTCATCTCGGAAAAATATTATTCGACTGGGGGCTGCCTCGCTCCTTTTGATTGTCATCGGTTATTCATCTTATGAGATAATTTTTATCAGGTCATCTCAGAATCCTACCATTGATGAAAATGATCCCGAGACTGTTCAGGCAGCCATAAGCTATTTGGAGCGGGAGCAATACGGAAATACAGATCTGTTCAAGGGTGCAACTTTCAATAATCTTTCGGGAAGAATTGATGATAATAAACTGTTCCCGCGAAGAGGTTCCCGACAAGGCAGTCATATAAAAAACTACCAGAATTATTCCTCTGATTCCGATTACTTTTGGCGATATCAGGTCAACAAGATGTACTGGCGGTATTTCCTATGGCAGTTCGCTGGACGAGGACCGTCCACCGAAAGCGGAGTGAGCACGTTTGAAGCCAAGCCGAATGAGGACGGCGTGGATTGGTTCCAGTTTGGAATTCCCCTCGCTTTTTTATTGGGCGTGGTAGGAATGGTGTACCATTTCAATCGTGATCAGTATCAAGCCCTATCTGTTTTGGCACTGTTTATTCTGACAGGCATAGCAATTGTTTTCTACTTGAACCAACCTGACCCACAGCCACGGGAACGAGACTATTCCTATGTAGGGAGCTTTTTTGCTTTTGCCATCTGGGTCGGTATTGGAGCTTCTGCCATCTTCGAACGAATACTTACTATATTTCGTGAGAAGTCCTTCCGTATCCATGCTGCTTTGGGAACTGGTGTGGCTCTGCTTATCGTGGTGCCAGGAGTAATGCTTTTCGCCAATTATCACACTCATGATCGCACAGGAAACTACCTTCCGTGGGATTACTCTTACAATATTCTTCAGACGTGCGAACCTAACGGCATCATCTTTACTAACGGTGATAACGATACCTTCCCATTATGGTATCTGCAGGAGGTAGAAGGAATCCGGACAGATGTTACTGTGGCAAATCTAAGTCTCCTTAACACACCGTGGTATATCCGACAGTTGCGGGATTCTCGTCCGGAAGGTGAACGGTTTATTAATCTGACGGATGAACAAATTATTGCTGATGAAAAACTTCACAGGCCGGAAGTTCCAATGAAGATCAGCGATTTGATGGAGAAACAGTATTATGTCTCCGGCAAAATTGAATTAAAGGGTGACGGTAAGCGAAATATTGAGGAAAACTTTACACTTGTGTTTGAAGAATTCCCAGTAGACGATAAATCTGATGAAATATCAAACGAACTTCAAAAATTTGGTCTAAAGGTTATCAATAATAATCGTCTGAAAGATGGGAAAGAAAGATTCAGAAGATCAGATGTTATCGGAATAGAATATGATGTACTTGAATACAACATTGTACCTTACGAATCAGGAAAAAACCTAAGAGATGTGCCGGTTTATTTAGGTGCGCTTCCGTGGCAGGATACGAAAATTGACATCCCTGTGGGAACTGGTAACCAA
>DKQU01000043.1:5649-25407 GCA_002471865.1 Fidelibacterota bacterium UBA7300
GTATCTCCGAGCAATATGATTAGTTTAGACAGATATCTGAAAATGGAAGGGTTGGCCTTTCGTGTCGGCTCCAGTCCGGGAGCAAGGTTAAACTACAAGAGAATCAAGGAAAATTTGACAACCATTGTGGAAGATAATTGGAGCCGGGATTATCAGCCTGGCTACAAATATCGAAATCTTGATAATCCGGATGTTTATTACAATGGGACCACGGNNATCCCTGTGGGAACTGGTAACCAAGTGATATCGTGGACAATGCAACCTACCTTTTCTGGCAAAAGGGGAATCCGCGTTCAGGACCTTATGGTTGTTCACATCCTAAATGAAAGTGCCGAGGAGGTGGACGAGAATGGAAGGTGGAAATACCCGATTTATTTTGCTTCTACGGTATCTCCGAGCAATATGATTAGTCTAGACAGATATCTTAAAATGGAAGGGTTGGCTTTTCGTGTCGGCTCCCGTCCGAGAGGAAGTTTTAACTACAAAAAAATCAAAGAAAATTTGACAACCGTTGTGGATGATGACTGGAGCCGAGATTATAAGGTTGGCTACAAATATCGAAACCTTGATAATCCGAATGTTTATTACAATGGGACCACGGATATTAAGCTGACACAGAATTGGCGTCACTCATTTATCCAAATGGCCGAGGTAGAAGCACAGAAGATTCCTTTAGCCGGTACAGCTGGTGATACTGTGGATTTAAGCGAAGATAGTCATGCTCAAGCTGCACGAGATCACTTGGAAATGATGGAGAAGCTTATGCCAGAATCCGTCATACCTGTTTTGAGCCCACTTATGTTAGAAAAAATCGGGGAGATATATTCCGTTACAGGTGATACTTCATTAAGCGTGGATGCCCGGTTAAAGGCTGCTTCTATCTTGGAAAAAGAAAACAAGTGGTATCCCAATGATCCGACTCGGTTTTATCAGGCGGGTGAAGTTTATCTTAAATTAAGTCAATTTGATAAGGCGGCTGGGAAATATAATGCAGCAATTCTACTGCTACAAAAAAAAGTACAGGTTAATCCAAATGATGAGCGAGCTCAGCAAATATTATCCACCTGTCGCTACCGGTTGAATCAGATTGATGAATTCCGCAGGGAATTAACCCCCGGATCTTAAAATGGGAGACGCCGCCCGGGTCTCTGTCATTATTCCCCATTGGAATGGGATCGAGATTCTCTCTGACTGTCTAGATTCCCTCACTAAATCCACTTATCCCAATCTCGAGATTGTTGTTGTGGACAACGCTTCCTCGGACGGCAGTCCCGATTGGGTAACTGAACATCATCCCAATGTTAATTTGGTACGCTGTGGTGAAAATCACGGTTATGCTGGAGGATGTAACCGGGGTGCAGAAGTGGCTAAAGGTAAGTTCCTGCTGTTCCTGAACAACGATACAGTTCATGAGCCAGGATGGATTGAACCGCTTGTAGAATCCGTGGAAGTAGATGAGTCAGTAGCGGCAGTCCAGCCGAAAATACTCAACTATTTTGAACGAAATAAGTTTGACTACGCCGGAGGAGCCGGAGGAGCCCTTGATATTCTCTGTTTTCCGTTTGTCAGGGGACGTGTTTTTTTCGAGCTTGAAGAAGATGAAGAGCAGTATGATATTGCTGCCGAAATATTTTGGGCTTCAGGGACAGCATTTCTTGTGAGAAAGTCAGTTTTTGAAGATAGCGGAGGATTCGACGAGAGCTTCTTCGCCCATCAGGAAGAAATTGATCTTCAATGGCGGATCCACCTCATGGGATACACTATAAAGGCAGCTCCGCAATCTGTAGTGTATCACCGGAATGCAGCCACTCTCCCCATGGAATCTCCGCGGAAGAAATATCTCAATCACAGGAACTCGCTCCTGATGCTGCTCTCAAATTACAATCTTCCTTTGACTCTCTATCTGTTCCCCATCCGGTTTGTACTTGAGTTTGTGGCAGCACTTTATGCTGTCGCTCTCTTTGATTTTCCTCATGTGTTGGCAGTTTTTAAATCGCTGGGTTGGATAGTTATTCACCCACGATTAATTGCCCGCCGCCGCCGTAGAGTACACTTACTCCGGAAGCTCAGCGACAAAGAGATGATGGGGAAGTTTTACTCAGGGAGTGTGGTTTTCGACTATTACCTGCGTCGCAAGCGTCGTTATCGGGACTTGATCCCCAATCCCTGACGATACGTTTCTTCGTTATCAGGGTCGAGGGAAATCATCGTTTTAATAACTTTCTTTCGGTTGGGTAGATATGGAGGTAATAAGGCGATGTCCCGGGCATGGGCATCCAGAAATATTGAGCTGTAGTGTTCCCGGGGTGCCTGCCTGTAGTTTTCTTCCAGATTATCCAGCATTTTATCGAAGGCCGCGGATGCGTTTACAGGATCGCCTTCATCTAAATACGCTAACCCGTCAAAAAGATGGAATTTGGCTGTCCGAAGGGGTTTATTCTTACTTATGATATTAACAACCTCGCTTCTCTGTCGCCATCCGCGTGTGTACTGGGATGACATCCCGCGGAGAGCTATATCTCGAGCTCGTTCGTAAAAACGTGTACCACCCAGAATATCGTATGTATCTGTTTCGCCTGCCAAAATAAGAACACCGTAGAACTCCAGGAAACTCGCCAGAGGATCGAAAATCACCGATGAGTAAGAGACTCCCTGGCCCTGTGAATAGGGGAACTGTGCACTCTTGGCAAAATATCTCTGGTCACTGCCGTTTGCAAAAAGACACTGTACACCGTAAAGCCGCTGTCCCCCTTTATCAGCCACGGATTGGAAGAAGAGCTGAACCGTCAGCGGAATTTCTAGGTCGCTGTATTCATCATCCCACACTGTGGATTCAAAAAAGTATTGAATTTGCTCGTCTATTCCCTGGGTAACTCGCCGGTCGTTTTCCTTCATCTGACTGTCGTCTACCGAAATTGATACGGTAACGAACTGAGCCGCAATCATGCCCGGAAGAAGGAGAATAGCTGTTTTTTGTAGAAACATCACTGGGAAAGTATTGAGAAATGAGACTACACTCAAGAGGAATCGGTGGAGTTATCACAGGGAAGTGAGACCGCTCTTTTGTAAATTTTGTTATGACTAATATCGTAAAACTGTTGGATCAGGATAAAGAAAACTCCAAGCTTTTCCGCGCTGCAAGTGCTGTAGCATCTGAAGAATCTGTGGAAGTTCATGTTGTTGGTGGCTATGTCCGCGACATAATGCTGGACCGTCAACTCTCAGATGTGGATCTGATGGTAGTTGGCGATGGCATCAGTTTTGCTAGAAAACTCGCAAAAAAGTTGAAGATCAAAACAGTGGTGCCTTTCGAGAAATTTGGAACTGCACAGATTCATAGCGAAGATGGAATTATCGAAGTCGCTTCTGCAAGAGTGGAAACGTACGAAAGTGACTCACGCAAACCAGAAGTGAATTCTGCAAATCTGGAGATGGATCTTTCCCGTCGAGACTTTACCGTCAATGCAATGGCTATTTCACTTTGTGATGACAGTTCGGGCGAACTGTCAGATCCTTACGGTGGAGTGCGTGATCTGCAGAAGCGTCTTTTACGGACACCTCTCGATCCGGATACGACTTTCTCTGATGATCCGTTGCGGATGCTCCGGGCTGTTCGCTTTGCAGCACAGCTAGATTTTCAGATCGACAAACCGGTAGCTGAAAGTATTATACGTCAAGCTAAACGGATGGAGATTGTCTCTGCTGAACGTATAACCAATGAGTTCTATAAAATTCTTAACACTCCCGTTCCGTCCATCGGGCTGGACTTATTACAACAGGTTGGATTGTTGGAGATTGTGTTTCCGGAAATAGCTGCAATGGTAGGTCTTGAGCAGCCGAAGGAGTGGCACCATAAGGATATTTTTTATCATACACTCCAAGTTGTGGACAACATCGCCAAACTTACCGATAAACCTGATCTTAGATTTGCTGCTCTTGTTCACGATATCGCCAAGCCGCGCACTCGTCGATTAAGTACCTCCAAAGGGTGGACCTTTCACGGTCATGATGTAGTGGGAAGCAGAATGTTGAAGAAAGTGGCTAGAAGGATGAAGCTTTCGAACAAAACGTTGGATTATTTGCAAAAGTTAACGATGCTGCATCTCCGGCCCATTGCTTTAGCCAAGGATGGTGTGACAGATAGCGCTGTCCGACGAGTAATGGCTTATTCCGGTGAAGAATTAGATGATCTCTTGATTCTCTGTAGGGCGGATATCACATCAAAGAATCCCATGTTGGTTAAGAAGTACTTGGGGAACTTTGATCGAGTAGAAAAGCTAATGCAAAATGTTGAGGAACGGGATGCGTTTAGAGCATTTCAGTCACCTGTCAGAGGGGAAGAAATTATGAAAGAACTTGATTTGCCTCCAGGAAAGTTCATAGGGGAAATCAAGAGCCGAATAGAAGATGCAATTCTCGATGGGGAGATTGAAAACAATTATGAAGCAGCATACGATTTCTTTAAGAAAATCAAACCTGATTATACTGATAAAGAAGAGAATCACTCCTGAGTTTATCTGTAGTCCTTTTCCTTGAATAGCGCCTTTAGGACGGGTAAATTCAGTTTGGCACGATGATTGCTTGTAAAGAAGATACAAATGCTCTAATGGTAAGGGGGCACATCTCATGGGAGTCTTAGGCGTCATACCCGCTCGTTATGATTCTGTTCGATTTCCCGGTAAGGTGCTCATACCTATTGATGGTCTTCCAATGGTGGCAAGAGTGTATAATCAAGCTATCCAGTGCAGGGAGTTAGATTCTGTCATTATTGCGACAGACAGTCAATACGTCAAGAATGCCATGGAAGAGTTAGATATTCCGGTTGAAATGACGAGTAGTGATCACGCAACAGGAACTGAACGGACTGCTGAGATAGCTTCGAGGCATGATGATGAGATTGTGATAAATATTCAAGGAGATGAACCATTCATATTTCCAGATATTATTGATGGAGCAGTATCGCTTCTTTTCGAAGATAAGTCAATGGGAATGAGCACAGCTGCGAGTTCTTCAATTTCCCAGGATGAGTGGGAAAATCCTAATGTAGTCAAAGTTGAATTGGATGAAAACGGTTTTGCTAAGGACTTTTTCCGTGTATGGGAAGGAGAACAAATTGATGAGCACTTCAAACATATAGGCATTTACGCTTTCCGGCGTGAATATCTAATGGAATTGACAAAAATAGAGAAAAGCTCCCATGAAATTGAGCGAAGTTTGGAACAGATGAGAGCGTTGGATGCAGGCTGTAAAATGGGTGTTTTTATTACTGAGCATGATGTGATTGGTGTCAATACTCCAGACGATCTTAATGCGCTGATCGAGGAGATGGGAATTGCCTAAGACTAAGACAAAGTACGTATTTGTCCTCGGCGGAGTAATGTCCGGCTTGGGTAAGGGAATTGCCTCAGCATCCATCGGATATCTAATGAAGAGTCGCGGGCTTCGAGTCACGATTATGAAGCTCGATCCTTACCTGAATGTTGATCCCGGAACTATGAATCCGTATCAGCACGGAGAAGTATTTGTGCTGGACGATGGCTCTGAGACTGATCTCGATTTGGGTCATTATGAGCGTTTCATAGATGTGAACATGGACAAGCGGAACAATGCCACGACGGGACAGATTTATCAGTCAGTGCTGGATCGGGAAAGAGAGGGCGATTATCTTGGTCAGACGATCCAGATCATTCCGCATATTACCGATGAACTGACGAGGAGGATTCGGGCTGTCAATCATCCACACAGGTATGATGTTGTCATCTGCGAAGTGGGAGGTACTATCGGTGATATTGAGAGTCAGCCATTCCTGGAGACTATCCGCCAGATGCGACTTGACATTGGTCGAGAGAACTGCTTCGTGGCCCATGTGACTCTTCTCCCGTATATTGATGCCAGTGAAGAATTGAAGACGAAGCCGACTCAGCACAGCGTTATGAAAATGAGGGAAATCGGACTGGAGCCGGATATGATCCTCTGCAGAAGTGATCGTTCTATTCCTGCATCTGTGAAAAAGAAGATTTCCCTTTTCTGTAGTGTACCTCAATCCAATGTAGTAGAAGCCCGGGATGTGGATACCATATATGAAGTACCACTGAGACTATACAAGCAGGATGTAGGACAGATTATTGCTGAACAGCTGCAGCTTGATGGTAAAAGCGCCGATATTTCTAAATTAGATCAGTTCATCGAGCGATTCAAGAATCCGAATCACGAAGTAACAATAGGGCTTTGCGGAAAATACACCGAATTACCCGATGCTTATAAGAGTGTAATTGAAGCATTTGTCCACTCAGGAGTGGAAAACGATGCTAGAGTGCACATCAGATGGATTAATACTGAATTACTTAAATCTGACGAAAACAGTGAAGAACATTTAGGCGATTTGGATGGTATTTTGGTTCTCCCTGGCTTTGGCGACCGTGGGACGGAAGGAAAGGTTCATTGTGCAAAGTATGCTCGAGAAAACGAGGTTCCTTATCTAGGTATCTGTCTTGGATTACAGATGGCAGTTGTGGAATTTGCTCGTAATGTCTGTGGCTTGACTCGAGCCAACAGTACTGAATTTAATCGTCGAACACCTGATCCTGTAGTTGCACTTATGCCTTCTCAGCTGAAAGTGAAAAAGAAAGGTGCCACCATGCGACTTGGAGCCTATAACTGTAATGTATCAACGGGAACAAAAGCTTTTTCGGCATATAGGAAAAAGAATATCAGCGAACGTCATCGCCACCGCTATGAAGTGAACAATAATTATCGAAAGCAACTTGAAAAGAGAGGAATGATTTTCAGCGGGATTAATCCGGAACTAGACTTAGCAGAAATCATTGAATTGAAAGATCACCCGTGGTTTGTGGCGTGTCAATTTCATCCTGAGTTGAAAAGTCGGGTTGAAAAAGCACACCCCCTATTTCGTGAATTTGTGAAAGCATCACTAAAATACAAGTTAGCATCATGACTGTTCAAATAGGAAATATTGAAGTCGGTGGAAGTGAATTAGTAATAATTGCAGGTCCGTGTGTAATCGAATCACGGAATCATTCTTTGAAGATGGCAACCTTATTAAAGGAAATAATGCTGAGTGAGGAGATTCCGTTCATCTTCAAAACATCATTTGATAAGGCAAACCGTACATCCGTGAATTCTTACCGCGGCCCCGGACTGGAAGAAGGGTTGGACATTCTTGGGGAAGTTAAAGATACCACCAGCGTTCCAATTCTTACTGATATTCACTCTCCTGATCAAGCCGAATTGGTAGCTAAAGTTGCAGATGTTCTGCAGGTTCCGGCATTTCTCTGTCGACAAACGGACTTGCTTCTGGCAGCAGGTGAAACAGGAAAGTGTGTCAATGTGAAGAAAGGTCAATTTATCGCTCCTCAAGATTTGACCAATATTGTTAAGAAAATAGAGTCTACAGGCAATAGCAATATTCTCTTGACTGAGCGGGGAACAAGCTTCGGCTACAACAATCTTGTTGCAGATATGAGAGCAATTCACATCATGAAGGAGTCTGGACATCCCGTTGTATTTGATGCCACTCACAGCGCCCAGATGCCAGGTGTGCTAGGAGATTCTACAGGCGGTAACAGGGAAATCATTCCCACTTTGGCAAAAGCGGCTGTAGCAGCGGGTTGTGACGCCGTCTTCATGGAAGTTCATGATGATGTAGTAAATGCCAAGAGCGATGCAGCCACTCAATGGCCGTTAGAAAGAGCAGCTGGACTTGTAGTGATACTGAAAAAAATCTTTCAAGTGGTGAGAGATTCAAATGAGTGACCAACTGAAGAAAACAGCTGAGAAGATCAAGATAATTTTGACGGATGTGGATGGTGTTCTTACTGACGGTACAATCTACAAAGGAAACGAAGGAGCTGAGTTCAAACGCTTTTCGGTATTGGATGGAGCCGGAGTAGCACTCGCACATGAGGCTGGTATGAAAGTAGCACTTATCTCCGGGCGGTATTCTCCTGCGACTGAATCGAGGGCAAAAGAACTAGGTCTGGAAGACGATTGTTACCAAGGTTATTTGAATAAAGCTGCAATTTATGAGCATTTGAAAGAGAAATATGATTTTGAAGATGAAGAAGCTGTCTTTATCGGTGATGATCTTATAGACATTGAGGTGATGGAGAGAGTCGGACTTCCTATAGCAGTCGCTAATGCAGTTGCACCTGTAAAATCAATCGCCAAACTGATTACTGAAGCGAATGGCGGAGAAGGTGCTTTTCGGGAAGCAATAGAAGCAATTCTGAAGTCACGGGGAGAATATGAAACAACAATTTTATCTCTGAGAGACAAAATCAGGGAAAGTAAGGTATGAGTATAAATAAGAAAAAAGACGGGAATAATATTCAGGTAGGAAAAGAGGTTATTCAGATCGAAGCGGATGCAGTAGCCCAACTGGCCGATCGCATAGATGAACAATTTAATCAAGCGGTGGAATGTATTTTCAATTGCGGGGGAAGGGTGATTGTCTCTGGTATGGGGAAATCAGGACTAATCTCACAGAAGATCGCTTCAACTCTTGCAAGTACAGGAACTCCCGCACAATTTGTTCACCCGGGAGAAGCCATTCATGGTGATCTTGGTATGATTACTGACAAAGATATTGTACTGGCAGTTTCCAATAGCGGTGAAACACATGAGCTGATACAACTCATGCCGGCCATACGGAGGTTGGGAGTATCTGTTATTGGCCTTGTTGGCAGACGGGAAAGCAATGTTAGTTCCATGGTTGATATTGTAATTGATACCAGCGTCGAACGGGAAGCTTGTACACTTGATTTAGCTCCGACGGCCAGTACCACTGCCATGCTCGCAATGGGTGATGCGCTGGCAGTAGCACTCTTGGAAAAACGAGGTTTCCAGCGGGAAGATTTTGCTCTGCTGCATCCAGGAGGAACGCTGGGGAAACAGCTGCTTCTCACTGTCAGAGAGATTATGCACTCAGGCGATGATCTTCCAATCGTCGCTAGAGATGCTGATGTGAAAAGCGCATTGCTGACAATGAGTGAAAAACGACTAGGAGTAGCAATCGTACTTGATGAGGACGGGAATTTAGCAGGAATTATCACTGATGGTGATATTCGTCGGGCACTTGAAAAAAGTGACCATATCTTTGATAAAACTGCTGAGTTTCTTATGGCTTCCGATCCGAAGTGGGTCTCTCAAGACACCCTCGCTATTAACGGCTTAGAAATTATGGAGAAGTATTCTATTACCAGTTTATTCGTCTATGAAGATGAGGCCAATAATAGAAAACCTGTGGGAATTGTCCACATCCATGACATTCTAAAGGCAGGTATAATGTGATACGTCCCCTGATTATATTAACATTAATTGTATTCATTTCAGGATGCAGTGAAAACAATCAAAAGGAAACTTTACTTAGCAGTTCCATTCCAGATCAAGAGAGTTGGAATTCTACTATCTTCATGACTCGAGAAGGAAAAAAGAGAGCTGTGATACGGTCTGGTCATCTTTCGAATTATGAGAGCAAAGCGAAGGATGAGAAAAGAGAGTTTAATAAGCTTATCTCAACACTAATAAGAACAAATGCTCCCCCTATTGAAAAAGAAGAGGCAATAGAAGAATTGAGAGGGAAATACAGTGATTATTTTGGTGAAGTTGATCTTCGAATTGCATCTTTAAAGGAGTTAAGTGAAATTCAAAAAACCGCTAACTCAAAGTTCAAGAAGATTATCAATACATCAATTCTAGATGAAAAAGTAGAAGCTGATTTTTATTCTACTGAAGAGAGGCACATGTCTAACTTAAAATCTGAAATGGCGTATGTGTATGGGGACACAAAAAAGGACTCCATGCTGGCAATAGGAAATGTGGTGGTTGTTTCGGACAGCGGAGTGACTCTTTTTACCGATTCTCTAATGTGGAACAGTATTGATTCTCTTATCACAACTGACGATACTGTTATGTTTATTACTGAGAACAATGATACTCTCAAAGGTGTTGGCTTTCAGTCTAATGCTGATTTGACTCATTACAAGTTTTATGATGCATCAGGAGTAACGGATAGAACATATGAGTAATCAGTCATCAAATAATTTGATGCTTAGCGTAACAGAACTGAGAAAACGTTATGGAAAGAAAGTCGTTGTAGACGACGTAAACTTGGAGTTGAAGAAAGGTGAGATTGTTGGTCTTTTAGGTCCCAATGGTGCAGGGAAGACGACAACTTTCTACATGATTACAGGCATGATCCAGCCGAACAGGGGACGTATTTCCCTCGGCGATGAAGATATTACGGATCTTCCTATGTATAAGCGTGCACGGAAGGGGATTGGCTATCTGGCTCAAGAGCCATCAATCTTCAGTAAATTGACTGTTGAAGACAATCTTCGTTTAGTTCTTGAAATGACCAGCTTACCTCTAACTGTTCAGAAAGAAAAACTTGAAAAGATTCTTGAAGATTTATCCATCACCGCTATTCGAAAATCGAAAGGATATAATTTGTCTGGAGGCGAACGGCGAAGGGTAGAGATTAGTAGAGCATTGGTGATGGACCCGGATTTCATTCTTCTGGATGAACCTTTTGCAGGAATCGACCCAATTGCTGTAGAGGATATTCAAGGAATTATCCACTCTCTAAAGAAACGAGGTATCGGTGTATTTATTACGGATCATAACGTTCGTGAAACCTTGTCAGTCACTGATCGAGCTTACCTCCTTTATGACGGCAGCATTTTAATGTCTGGGACAGCAGATTCTCTTGCAGATGATCCTGAAGCTAGAAAACTGTATTTGGGAGAAAAGTTTAAACTGAATTGAAATGTCAGAACTGAGACAAACTTTCGAACAAAAACTAAAGCTTTCACCTCAGCAGTTTTTACAGACAGCTCTTTTGCAGCTTAATTCGCTGGCACTAGAAGGACGGATAGAAGAGGAATTGGCTGAAAATCCATTGCTCGAGTTGACTGAAAATACTGTTGAACCCGAAGAAGACGGGGAGCAGAATGAGGAGAATGAAATTGACTGGGATGATGATGAATATGAGACGATCCGTTCACCTCAGAGTAAATCCACAGACCGACAGGGAATGCCGCTGCCGGCCACTCCTGATCCTATTGATCGTCTCTTAGAGCAGATTAGTCTGCTTGAGCTTCCAGCCGAAGATAAATTAATAGCTGAAGAGATCGCCTGGAATGTTGATGAGAAGGGATACTTGGCCACAGATGTTGAAATACTGGCTGACAGGTTGGACGCATCTCTTGGGGATATTGAACGATTGCTGTACTTAATTCAGCATCTTACACCTCCGGGGATTGGAGCCAGAAATCTGCAGGAATGTCTAGCGGCGCAGCTTGAAGTGCTGGGAGAAGATGGTCTTCCGTTGGTTATTGTCAATGGACACTTTGATGATTTTGCTAATCGCCGGTTTGAGAAACTGAAGCAGCACATTGGTTGCTCTCAAGAGGAGCTGAATGATGCTAAGGAGGTGATTGCTCATCTGAACCCCAAACCGGGAGAAGGTTCACCAACCTCAGAAGCAGATTATATATTGCCAGACTTTTTCATAGAGGAAGTGGATGGAGAACTCGTTATCACATTAAATGATTCAAATCTACCCGATCTTCAAATTTCTCCGGTTTATCGGGATATGCTTCGTAGTAGTAACGGTTCCGATGCTCAAACAAAGCAATTCTTACGGCAGAAGATGGAGTCAGCTAAGTGGTTTTTGCAGGCTGTGCAATCTCGGCAGGTAACAATGATGAGAGTGATGAAGACAATAATGGATCTTCAGCCGGAATTCTTCATGGGAGATACTAATAGACTTAAACCAATGATTTTGAAAGACGTGGCTGATAGAATTGAGATGGATATTTCCACGGTCAGCCGTGTGACACGGGGTAAATATGTCCAAACTCCTTTTGGTACATATGAACTGAAGCACTTTTTCACCGAAGGGATGACAACCAGTGATGGGGAGGAAGTGTCTACCCGTATCGTTAAGGAGAAGTTAAAAACAATAGTAGAAGGTGAAGACAAATCTCATCCGTATTCAGATGATAAATTAGCAGAGATCATGATGAACAAGGGATATCCGATTGCTCGAAGAACCGTGGCAAAATATCGTGAACAATTGAGAATCCCCGTAGCGAGATTGCGGAGAGAATTGTAACTTAAACGATGTATTACACTAAAAGGAGAAAGTAATGGCACAGAAAATAATGGTTGGTGACAAGGAGGTTAAAATTCCTGAGTTGAAGATCGGGAAAATCACCCTGATTCTCATTTTGATTGTGGTCTGGGTGGCGTTGACTTCCTTTTACACAGTAGGACCGGATGAAGAAGGAGTCGTCCGCCGATTTGGAGAGTTGGTCCGGACGGAAGGGAGCGGACTTCATTTCAAATTCCCATATCCTATTGAGAGAGTAGATAGACCAAAAGTCACAGAGGTAAAAGAAATCTCTGTGGGCACCGTTGCAGCTGAAGCAAAGATGCTCACCGGAGATGAGAATATTGTTCTGGTGGAAGTTCGTATCCAATACAAAATCAAGGATGCGGCTGCATATCTTTTCAATGTGCAGGATGTTCCTGAGGTCATTAAAGACGCAACTGAATCAGCTCTTAGACAGGTGGTAGGAAGTCATCCTATTGACGCTCCATTGACGGAAAAAAAAGCTGAAATAATGGATGAAATCCGACTTGAGCTTCAAGAGATGCTGGACAATTACAATTGCGGTATTGATGTTCGGCAGGTTCAGCTTCAGGATGTGAATCCACCCCGCGAAGTTGATCATGCTTTTAAGGATGTCCAGAGTGCCAAAGAAGAGAAAGAGCAGCTGATAAACGAAGCACTTGGTTACAAGAACGATCTCATTCCCAAGGCGCGAGGTGAAGGACAACAGATGATACGTGGAGCAGAAGCATATAAAGCTGAACGAATAAGCAAAGCAGAAGGAGATGCTGATAAGTTCCGCTCAGTTCTTAACGAGTATAAGAAAGCGAAGGATATTACAGAGAAACGTCTTTACTTAGAGACGATGGAGAAGATACTACCCGGAATCGAGAAGTACATTATTGATGATGAATCGGGAAGTCTGCTGAATATCCTGCCGCTGGACAAAATGAAATCATCACTAGGAGGAAGATAATGAAGAAAATAGCATTGATTGTATTAGCTGTCGTGGTCGTCCTGTTTCTCTGGTTCTCCCTCTATACAATTGATGAGACGGAACAGGCGATAATTTTGGAGTTCGGTAAGCCAATGGGAGAAACTATAAGCTCTCCTGGACTTCACTTTAAGCTGCCGTGGAGGTCAGTCATCAAGTTTGAGAACCGCATCTTGGAATATGACGTAGAGCCTCAGGCAATCATCACTAAGGATAAAAAGAAGCTGGAAGTGGATAACTATGCCCGATGGCGTATCGCTGATCCACTGCTGTTCTACCGTTCCGTTCGAACTCTTAACGGAGCCCTTAGCCGGATTGACCCCATCGTCTATTCGGAGCTTCGAGTAGAGCTTGGCAAACATGTACTGAGCGATATCGTGGATTCGAATAGGGTCAAAATTATGGAAACAGTGTCGAATGAGACCCAGATAAAGTTAGCAGATTATGGTATAGATATCATCGATGTTCGAATCAAGCGTGCTGACCTCTCCAAGGAAAATGAACGTGCGGTGTTTGATCGTATGCGGGCCGAACGCCAGCGTAAGGCAAAGCAGTACCGCTCCGAGGGCGAGGAGGAAGCATTGATGATCAGAGCTGAGACCGATAAGAAGAAGACCATTATTCTGGCCAATGCCTATAAGGAATCTCAGATTTTAAAAGGTGAGGGCGACGCAAAAGCGGTGGAAATTTACGCTGATGCATTCAAATCTGATCCCAAGTTTTACGAGTTTATTCGAACTCTGGAAGCTTACGAAAAAGTGGTGGATAAAAAGTCAACACTGATTCTTTCCACAGACTCTGATCTATTCGATATGCTGAAGGGTACCGGCAGATGAAGGTTCGCTCCACAACAATCTTAGGCGTTCGGCTGAAAGGGAAAGTCGCAATGGGCGGTGACGGTCAGGTTACACTTGGCGATATGCAGCTCAAGCAGAAAGCTGTGAAGGTACGGCAGTTCGATTCTTCCAAGACGAAAATCCTGGGCGGGTTTGCCGGGGCAGCCGCTGATGCTTTTACCCTGTTCGAGAAGTTTGAAGAGAAACTTGACGAGTACGGCGGACAGTTCCAGCGAGCCGTGGTGGAGTTGGCGAAGGATTGGCGAACAGACAAATATCTTCGGAATCTCGATGCGCTTTTGGCACTTATTAGCCATAAGCAAAGCTACATCGTTTCTGGCGACGGGAATGTGGTGGAGCCAGATGGACCCATTGTCGGGATCGGTTCCGGCGCAGGCTATGCTCAAGCTGCAGCTGAGGCGCTGTTGAGCTGTAATGTGAATTCACCGAAAGAGATCGTCAAGAGATCGCTGAAGATTGCCTCAGACATTTGTATATACACCAACGATAATCTGACAATCCTGGAGCTGTAGCGTGAATGATTTGACTCCGAGGCAGATCGTAGCTGAGCTGGACCGCTTCGTGATAGGTCAGGAAAAGGCCAAAAAGGCGGTAGGCATCGCTCTCCGTAACCGTTGGCGCCGACAACAGGTAGAGGGCGACATGCGGGAAGAGATTATGCCCAATAACATTATCCTTATCGGCAGCACCGGAGTGGGGAAGACGGAGATATCCCGCCGGCTGGCGAATCTCGCCAACGCTCCTTTCGTGAAAGTGGAAGCGTCCAAGTTTACTGAGGTGGGCTATGTGGGCAGGGATGTGGAATCTATCATCCGTGACCTGACCGATATTTCTGTTTCCACTATCCGCAAGGAGGCTGAAGCAAGAGTAGAGGAAAAGGCGGCGGATCTTGCCAATGAGCGCATACTTGATCTGCTTTTTCCCACCAATGGAAGTGAGTCACAGGAAGATCCGAAGGTTCAGGAGCGACATAACAGGACACGTGAGAAACTTCGAAAGAAACTCCTGACCGGCAGTTTCGAAGATCGTGTAGTAGAGATTAATGTTGCGGATGAATCAGTTCCGTTCATGCAAGTGTTCGGCCCTGTGGGGATTGAAGAGATGGGTATGAATCTGCAGGACATCTTTGGGAGTTCCATTCCTAAGAAGAGCAAGCGCCGGCGAACAACGGTTTCCGAAGCACGGAAGGTCCTCTCCATTGAGGAAGCCGGGAAGCTCATTGACCACGACGAAGTGATGCGGGAAGCGATGCGACGGGTGGAAGAATCTGGTATCGTATTCCTGGACGAGATTGACAAGATTGTAGGCAATAGCGGCGGTCACGGCCCGGATGTCTCACGGGAAGGTGTCCAGCGTGATATTCTGCCTGTGGTAGAGGGGTGCAGTGTGGTCACCAAGTACGGTGTTATCCGGACGGATCATATACTTTTCATTGCTGCGGGAGCCTTTCATGTGGCCAAGCCGTCGGACATGATCCCGGAGCTTCAGGGGCGGTTCCCCATTCGTGTGGAGATGGACAATCTGACGGAAGACGATTTTGTGAAGATCTTGACTTATCCGGATAATGCACTCATTAAACAGTATTCAGCTCTACTCGAAACCGAGAGGGTTACTTTGAAGTTCAACAAAGCGTCTATTCGCGAGATTGCCCGTATCTCCACTGAGGTGAATGAAGCTACTGAAAACATAGGTGCCCGCAGGCTGCACACTATCATGACTACTCTGCTGGAAGATATTTTGTTTGAAACGTCAGGTAGCGAAAAGAAAACCATAATAGTAACAAAAGAAATGGTGAGAAACCGATTGACTGAGATAGTGAAGGATCAGGATTTGAGTCGGTATATTTTGTAAGGAAATAGTAATGAAACGCGATTTTCTCCATATCACAGATTTTACCCGAGTCGAGATTGATGAAGTTCTGGAATTGTCAGTACGCCTAAAAAAAGAGACACGAGAGGGAACTTCTCATCTGCTGCTGCAGGGGAAGACGCTGGCCATGATTTTCCAGAAGCCGTCAGCCCGGACGAGGATTTCTTTTGAGACGGGGATGTATCAGTTGGGTGGGCATGCCCTTTTTCTTTCACCGGCAGATATCGGTATGGGTAAGAGGGAGACCACGGCGGATATCGCCCGGTTATTCTCACGATACAACGATATTATCATGGCGCGAGTCTTCGATCATCAGCACATTCTGGATCTCGGCAAGTATGCTGCGATTCCTGTCATCAACGGACTAACCGATTTCAATCATCCGTGCCAGGTGATGTCGGATATTTTTACTGTGCTAGAACATCGCGGTCATCTCAACGACTTGAAAGTAGTTTTTGTGGGTGATGGCAATAACGTGGCTCATTCTTGGTTCAAACTGGCACAGCGCATTCCCATGGAATTGATTATCGCCTGCCCAGAAGGATTCGAGCCAGACGAAAATGTGGTCAAGGAGACACAAGAAACGGGATTAAGTTCAGTTTCAGTTTCCTACGATTCCTATTCAGCGGCAGCAGGAGCAGATGTGATTTATACAGATGTCTGGGCCAGTATGGGTCAGGAAGAAGAAGCGGCTGAACGAAAGAAAATTTTCAAACCCTTTCAGGTAAACACGGAATTGATGACAGTCGCCGGAGATCAAGCTTACTTTATGCATTGCCTACCTGCTCACCGGGGTGATGAGGTAACCGATGAAGTGATTGACGGCTCTCAATCCATTGTATTTGACGAAGCCGAGAATCGGATGCATGTACAAAAAGCGATTATGGTCTATCTAATGGGAGCGGCATAAACGAGGTTGTATTCTTTGGCAGGTAAGACAGCTGCTCTTCTCTATTTTATTTTATTTTTGAGCTCAGGATTAACTGCACAATCCTACACCAAAGATCAGTTTTCCAAACGGGTGGATGAAACAGCATCTGCCATAAAAAAAGCTGAAAAGACTTATAAGAGTATCGAAAAAGAAGTAAAGCGTCACTTTCCTGAAGGTAAACGTAAATCTCCTCTTTATCTCGTTATTCGTGACGATTTCATGGAATACAGGGGAATCATGAAACGGCTTAATGAATATAATATTTCAATTGATAGGAATAGTGACAAATTCAGCAAACTCTTTGGTGGAGTCTTCAAAGGTAAAGATGTTATTTCAACGGAAGATGAGGAATTTTCTCAGGTACTTAAACTGGCCAAAGAACTTGAGGAGGCACTGTCGGAATCTCTGAATGATCTGGCTCGGGCTGCTCCTCTGGGGAATGTCCATCGCCCAATACTTGACAAGATAGTAGATATCGAAAGGTTCAGAGACGATCTTAACGGTCAGATCAATGCTGTATCCCGCGATATTGAGAGATCTTCTCGTGAGAATGGACGTATGCTCAGGCTGTTTAAAAAAAGCGGTGAGGGTGTGACCGATTTTGGAATTTTCCGTAATGCTGATTCTGTTCGCACTAAGCTCCTTGATGAGCAAAGTCATCTCGAATCTTTGGCAGATTCATTAAAGCATCAACTGAATCAAACTCAGCACCTTCTTTCAGGAACAGCAAAACGAGGTGAAGAAATGCGAGTATGGGAGACATTTAGTGATATTTCCGACAATAGAAACCGCCTCACTCAAAAGATTGAAAAAAGTATCTTTCGAATTGAGGATGTTCGTGAAGAGCTGGAGAATTTGCTGAAGCTAATGAGTGAATTCGGAGATATCCTCTCTGAGATGGATAAGGATATAGCGCTTCTCCAAAAGAACTATCAGACTGCAATGAAGAGCCTGAAGCAAGATAGTTTGCGCTATTCGTCACTTGTGAAGAAGATGGCTCGTGGATATACGCAGGAGAAAACACCCTATCGTGAATTGAGAACAACCTTTAGTGAAGCGGAAAGCCAGGTAGAAAGTGCAGAGGAGACACTAATGTCGATGGCAAAATTACGTATTGATCTCATTGACCATGTAAGCGGAATGGAAGGATTGAAAACTGATCCCGGTAAATATGATCGCTTTAAGACAATCGATAGAAATTTCAAAGACGCTAACAAGACAGGTAAAAAGATTATAGAAAAATTTGATGATGCCATAGAGATATTTAGAGGAACAATTATCGAACATTTTTTAAATACGCCTGAGTACTGGCAGCTTGTTTACAAAGTTGAGTTTGACAAGTCATTAGGAGGAAAAGAAACTATTGAAGAAAATTTCGGTTACCTGTTTGATCCCAATGAACTGCCAGCCGAGGATTATCAAGGTCGACTGATATCAAAATACCAGTTGAGGTTGGTGAAGCAGAAGAACCGCAGACAGCAAAAATGGAACCACCATCTATTATTTTCTGGTGAACACGATTTTCCTCTGGAGGGATTCTTGCTCTTGTCATCGGATGGTACAATTCTCGTAAAAGCAGATAGAGACAGCATCGCCGTGGAAGAGGAGACGAGTAAGGATGGCGTGGTCCAGTTTGAATGGGAGGTTCCAGTGAGTCAGATGGAACGGGGACAATTATTAAAAGAGAAAGACCTCACTTTTCGAATTCATTTATTAACAGCTACACATCGAGTGAATCTTACTATGTACAAGAAAAAGATATTGAGGGATTATCTAATTCCAGACAAACGTAAACAGATGTGGGAGAGGATTTTTCAGGATAAGATTGAAGGAGGTTAGAGTGTATCACTCTTCAGCTTCGTATTCACGCCATTCTATTTCTTTTGTACGATACGCTACTTTCTTACTAACCTGTTTTTCTACTATTACGTGATACCTTCCGGTTTGACCAGGACGAAGTGAAGCGTCACTGATAACACCAGTTGAAAAACGAGTGGTCATTCCATCTACCATTCCTGAAGCTATACCGAGCGGATTGGTTGTAGCATCCCAGAGGAAAAAGGTTACCTTAATGAAATCAGCGCGAGTTTTTCCTACGTTGCGAACAGTACCGACAAATTCTTCTCGATCAGAATACTCGATTAATTGATAATCTCCTTCAAACTCCACTTTCGGACCCGGGAAAAATTTCTCGTCATATTTAACGATGAACTGTTTGTCAATCACTAGTTTTCCAATTGTAGTTTGCATAACTATGACATCCATGTTTTCAGCGAGGATGTGACCTACTACAATGGTACCATTAGCGAGAGTGATCTTATGTCTGAGTAGAGGGAGTTTCAGTATGTTCAATACATCCTCATCAATTTTCGGTAGTCCTTTCTCGGCGATATCGTAGTAGCGGACAACGCCCTTCAGGGAGTCCATCTGAGCCCGAAAAAGGGACATATTCGTACCCACCTCAAAAAAGAGGCTATCCGATGCACTTTGCTGCGCAGATATGCTGTCAGCGATGTCGGTGGCAAGGTTGGCGATATTGTCTTTAATGGCTGCATCCACCTCTCTGATCATTGTGCCCATGGAGTCAGCTGTAGAGGACAGGTCATCTTCTAGAACTCCAAACCCACGTTCCTGCTCTGCCCGAGTTGTATCAATCTGAGTGTACAGATTGGAGACATCACTCCTTGTCGCTTCGATTTCTCCTTTCATAATTTGTTCTCTTTCCAAAATAGCATTCATTTCTTCTTTGGCTGAGCGGTATTGTTCGACTGTAGTCCTCAATTCTTCCAACTCCCGAGTCATCTCTTCAACATCCTCTACTATCTCAAAGAACATGTCCACCGAATCAGATTCAACTACAAAAATGCTCCCGGTTTTTAGACTATCAGGAGGCAGAGGGAGTGACGTTTCGATAAACTGAAGTTCCGATACCAGAATCCGAGAGTTGGATTCAATGGCACTTTTTTCCTCA
>DKQU01000111.1 GCA_002471865.1 Fidelibacterota bacterium UBA7300
GCGGGAACGCCTGGGAATCGAACCCAGCAAACGGCTCTCCGCCGTCTCAACGGTGTTGAAGACCGCGGCGGGCACCAGCCACGCAATCATCCCCAATATTGGCGTGTGGTTAGTGGTAACTTATGAAAAGTAAATTGTGGAGTATTAATCACTGCTCACCAATAACCAGTTATCAATCACTAAATTAGCCCCCACGCTTGGTCACCATGTAGTTGAAACCCAAATTTTTCTTTAAACTTTCACCTATTTTACGAGCTTCTTCTCTGGTTTTAAAACGAACGATCTGGACTGCTTGTAATTGCTTCCCACCTACATTAATTGGCCAAAACTCCACTACATGCCCGGCTTGTTCTAACCGTTGTTTCTGACGCAAAGCATTCACTTCTGAGCCGTAGGCACCAACCTGAATCACGAATGGTCTTGATGGTTTAGCAACGTCGTCAGCAGCATTTTCTTTAGTTAGTGATGATGCCTGCTTCACAATAGTGTGTTTTAGCTCCTCTCCCTCTTTCTCATCGTCTGATGTTTCTGGCGCTCTAATGACCAAAGGATTTCCTGATTCATAATTATAGTTGAAATCGAGAGCTGGAAATTCTTTCTGATAGGTTGCGATATAGGTGGCAATACTATCCTTTTCTCCAATTGCTAGTAGTGAGTTAATCTGGAGGTCAATAGCTCGCTGAACACGATCAGATTTTGGGTAAACTCTCGGAATCTTTGATAATTGTGTACTTGCTTGTGTGTAAAGTCCTCGTGCATAAAGATACTCACCTACTTTAATCATAGCATCATCTGCATATTTACTGTTAGGATGGTTTTGGATCAGTTTCTTGTAGGCCATGACTGCATCTTCCGCTTGCTCCTCTGTTTGAGCAGCCAAAAACATTACTCCTGCGTGATTCGGGAATTGTTCTAGCAGGTGATCAATTTCTAATCGGACTTCAGAGAGCTTTCCTTCTTCCAAAAGCTCAAAATATCGAGTTAAGTTTTGTGAATGAACAAAATTGGAAAACAATAAAATAATAATCGATAAAACTGTTTTCATACAAGATACCACTATAATTCAGCTCTCCTTATGGTGCCTTCTGGACTGGCCATTACTGGAAGGGATAAGCTCTACTATTTTGTCCACTTCTTCTGACAATTGATCCTGGTGAACTCTTCGTAGGGAAATTTTTAGTCGGGCCAATCGTGCACGGATAGAACGGCGGTTTCTCGCTAAAGTATCATCAACAATCCCTAACGCCCTTTCATGTTCACCTTTCGCTTGAAGAACATCCACCAGTCCTATGAGAGCATCCATGTCATTAGGGTTCTTTACCATAATATGACGGTAAAATTCCTCTACATCACCATATCTTCCCAATTGGTATAACGCTCTCTCAAATCGTTCGAATACCTGTTTAGCTGCAGAAGGTGCCAGTTCTGCAAATTTTCTCCAATGCTCAAGTGCAGGTTCGAGATCACCAGATTTTTCATGAAGATTCCCAAGATAGAGATATGGATCAGCATACGTCTGATCAAAAGTAATCGCCTGCTTGTAATCTTCTTTTGCTCCTTTAAGATCACCTTCAGACTCTTTGGATCTGCCAATCATCATTCGATATCTTGCATGACGTCGAGCATCCATATTGCCGGAAGATTTTTCAATTGAACTAAGTAAATCATCAGCATTTTTCCAGTCGTTTTCTTCTTCTGCGAGGCGAACTAAAAAATCTGCTGCCCAATTATTGTGTCTATCATATTCCAAAATTTTCTTTGTGCTTTCCCTAGCCAAACGAGTCTTTCCTAAATCTAGATAGTCCTTTGCCAGGCTGGTTTGAATTAAAATCTTTTGTTCTTTAGTGAGCCGTTGACGAATAGTGAGCGACCTATGTATCTTAATGGCCTGGTCAATTATATTTCTCTTCCTAAGGATATCAGCTAATAGGACATAAGCATTTACATTACTGCTGTCTAACTGTATAACTTCACGTAATTTTGTTATGGCTAAATCAGTTTTCCCATCCACAAGATGTTCAAGTGCCTCTATATATAGTGTAGTACTGTCTTTACGTTTACCAAAAATATTCGAAAGAAATCTCAATTTAAATTTTCCTCTTCTTCCTCAGTAACTTCTAAAAGACCTTCGTCAACTGCAATGTTTCGGAGAGAATTCAACTCACCGGTTAATCGACGGTTTTCAGCCTTCCCTTGTCGAGCTTCATTTTTCGCAGTTAAAATAGAAGCCGCTGCAATTCCAAAACCAACAATTATACCAATCGCAAGTGTTATAACTAACACAACTGGGATATCAACGTTATTGAATTTCATAAACATCAGATCAACAGATATCTCACCTTTATTTTGGATTAATATGAGTACTAATCCTAAAATTACAAGAAGTCCAATAAAAACCTTAAGCAATCGCATCAGCATTCTCCCGATTTTTCACTCGTTCACCAAAGAGAGTAATTCCTTTGGTTTTATTGATGGTCACCTCAACAATTTCTCCAATATTAGCATCATCTTTTGAAAAAACAACCCACTTATTGTTGTCCGTCCTGCCTGCCCACTTTTCTGAAGACTTCTTACTCTCCTTCTCCACTAGCACATCAACAGTCTTCCCCACTTCCAGAGAATTCCGGAAAAGAGTGTGACGCTTTTGTGTAGCAAGCAATTTATTTAATCGAGCCTGTTTTTCCTCTTCAGGGACGACAGCTTCATATCCGTAAGCCTTCGTTCCGGGACGGGGTGAATATTTGAATGTGAAAGCCGAATCGAATTTTACCTCCTCCATTACCGCAAGAGTCTCTTCAAAATCCGTTTGAGTCTCTCCCGGAAAACCTACAATAATGTCAGTCGTCAAGCCACAGCCAGGTAAAATATTACGAATACGACCTACAAGTGCAAGAAATTCATCTCGGGAATATGTACGATTCATCCGTTTCAATATTCTGTCAGAACCTGCCTGAAGGGGGAGATGAATGGATTTACATAGATTGGCGTGATCACGCATGACAAGAAGCATTTGATCGTCCACATCCTGGGGATGAGGTGAGATAAATCTCACTCGCTTTACTCCCGGTACGGCTGCTACATCATCCAATAAATCGGGAAATCTTATAGTATTGTGTGTATAGGAATTCACATTCTGACCCAAAAGTGTCACTTCAGGAAACCCTTTTTCAACTGCTCGCTTCACTTCCTCTATCACACTTGCTATCGAACGACTTCGTTCTCTTCCACGGGTAAAAGGAACAATACAAAATGTGCAGAATTTATCGCACCCTCTCATAATAGATACCCATGCGTTAACACCATTTGATCTTGATGGAAAAAGTTTATCGTAAACTTCAAACTTTGAAAGTTTGGTGTCAACTATTGATTGACTGCTTTGTTTATGCCTGTTGAGAATTTCCGGTAGACGACGGTAAGAATCCGGGCCAAGAACAAAATCAACATAAGGTTTATTTTCCAAAATATCTTCCTTAACATGCTGAGCCATACACCCCATCAGTCCCAACAAGAGATCAGGATTTTTCTTCTTTAAATTCTTTAGGATACCTAATCTGGAATGAACCTTATCTTCCGCATGTTCCCTAATTGCGCAGGTGTTAATTAGAATGGCATGAGCATCGTCTAATTGTTTGGCACGAGAATAGCCTTCCCGTTCCATAATACCGGCGATCACTTCTGAATCTGCCACATTCATTTGGCATCCGTAAGTCTCTATAAAATACTGCTTCATAAAGAGGAAGTTACTCCCACCTTCGAGAACTGTCAAGCTGGTAATGTGAGTATTTAGTTTAGGTGAATGGGTAACAAAAAATGAAAATCTACTTGATGGGCCCCGTAAAAAAGTAGTTTTGAGGATCCTGAGGCGTGCCGTAGTGGTGGACTTCATAGTGCAAATGTGGTCCGGTAGCACGACCGGTTGAACCAACTTCTCCTATAGTATCTCCCCTCATAACCTTTTTTCCGGATTTTACATAAATCTTGTTCATGTGGGCGTAGAGAGATTGATAACCGTGACCATGGTTAATTTTGATAGTTTTACCGTAACTGCCATTATATGACGCGAATACAACTTTACCATCGGCAGATGCATAAATCGGTACGCCACGGTTTGCTGATACATCCAATCCATGATGAAAAACTCTTTCATTTGTGAAAGGATCTGAGCGGTAGCCGTATCCTGTGTTGAGATACCCACCTTCTATTGGACGAATTGATGGAATTGATGAAATCTTTTCTGTGTTTTCACGAACAGCATCATAAATCGTGGCAAAGCTTTTGCGTTCAAAGCGAATCTTTCTAGCCAAATCATCCAGATCTATCTCTAATATAGAAAGTTTTGATTCCAGATTAGGAAGTAGATCATCTAATGAACTCGAACCGTCAACAGTCCTTCCGCCTACACCTAACTTCCTCACATCAATGTCCACTTCGGGAAGATTTGCATAGGTCCGAAGCGCCTTATCCTTCTCTTCAATATCTAGAATATCATCAGTTATCTTATCAAGCCTGTTTTCCAATTTAGAAACTGAAGTAGTTAACGACTGATTTTTTATTCGATATTCCTCTAATCTTGACTTATATAAAACATCTGTAAGAAAATCAGCACTGAAAAAAAGAAGTGCTGAACAAAGTACAATTACCAAAACAGAAATAGTTGCAAAAGAGTTACGAGTGAGAGACCATTGATGCACGTCCCCGTCGCTGTCACTCATCACGACAAAGCGAACCGCTTGGGATTGTTTGTTCTTTCGAAATGGCAGTTTCATATTAATATCTTATGATTAGATTTCGGGGAAATTAAAGAGTTTAGATAATAATATCCAATAGTAAATCATCCGAGATAGGTCCTAAGCAGATGAGCCCGTGTGTTGTGTCTAAGCCGGTGGATTGCCCGCTCTTTAAGCTGTCTGACCCGCTCTCTGGTTAGGCTCATTGATTCTCCAATTTCCTCTAAAGTCCAAGGTCGGTCAAGACCGAGACCATAGTAATATCGGATAATATGTGCTTCCCGTTCTGGGATAGTTTCCAAGACTCTTTCAATCTCAGACTGCAGTGAGAATGCCATAATCTGTGCTTCGGGACGATTATCATCTGAAGTTATTAGATCTCTCAAGGCAGTCCTATCATCCTCACTTACAGGTTGATCAGTTGATACAGTTTGTACTCCATGGCGAAAGAGATTCTCTGCCTCCTCTTCGGTAATTTCCATTACTTCAGCTAATTCTTGCAACGTAGGTTCACGCTCGAATGTTTGTTCGAGTTCATCGGACTGTTTTTTCATTTTGGAAATAGTGCCGGCTACATTTGACGGTAATCGAATCATGCGGCCTTTTTCCGAAATAAATTGCAAAATAGATTGACGAACCCACCAGACTGCATAAGAAATAAATTTAAAACCCCGGGTTTCGTCAAATCGATGAGCCGCCTTAATAAGACCAATGTTCCCTTCGTTGATGAGGTCCTCCAAAGCTATCTTCGGAACACGATATTTGTTAGCAACCGTGATCACAAACTTCAGATTGGCATTGATAAGCTGATTGAGAGCGTCTTGATCACCTTCCCGAACTTTCTTAGTCAACTCCACCTCTTTTTCGGGAGAGAGGGGTTCGGTTTTGTCGATTTCGGAAAAGTAAAGCTCTAGCGCTTTGCTCAGACTATCACTTGAATGTGGCGACAAATCAGTTTCTCGGGGTCAGTTTATTAATTACTACGCGGATTCTTCAGAGGTTTGGGTATGAGAATGGACAGACTCACCTATTTCAGGCTTGATTGATCTGGCGGTTTCCTCAAACTTTTGTCTAATTTTTTCAATCTCTCTCTCTTTTTCGGAAATCTTTATTTTTAATAATTTCGCTTTCTCAACTGTGGAGTAGTATTTCTCATTCCCAGTAAAGTTACTGATGTTTTCGTCATCAGTCGCACTAAAGACATATTCTCCCAATGATTGGAGAGTTTTATCCAATTCTCTTTGAAGCTGATGCATCTGCAGTTTGACCCTGCCGATTTTTGTCATCTCTTCGGTCTTACTCGCGGCTACCTTACCCAACTCCTCAGCTTTCACAGCTGCGGCACTCCCCCACACCTTCAAGTTCTTTTTTAAATCATCCCAGATATTTGACATTTTTTCTCCTTAAATAGTGTTCGCAATTTATCTTTCAAGTTGTGCAGTGTCAAGGTTGTTTCGCTCAATTTTTCAATAACCAATTGGCAGCATAAAAAAGGGCTGATCCTATAGCTAAAGCCTCTATCTCCAAAATCAGATCTCGATTTTGAATTCCAAAATAAAGCCCTGACAGCACCATGAGCATAGCCATCACCTGAAGCGATCTGCAAAGTATGTAACGCACGATAAAACTGCCCTTTTGTGTTAAAGTTCCTTAAACAATTAGATTATCTATAACACGTTCATTAAAGGTAACCGGTAATTTACATTTGAGTATTGAACCTTGTGAGAAAAAAAGAGGCGCCTGATAACAGACACCTCTTTTTGCAACATTAAAACCTGATATACTCTACTTTCTCAACGCGGTGTTCTCGTAATAGATTTCATCAGAGTGGACAGGATCAAAATAGCTTGTATACTCATCAGACCATCTTTCACGCTGGTTTTCACGTGGCCAATGTTCATTTGTCAGTTTTTCACTCACCTCGGAAGCCTCCTGAATATGACCCCATTCTGCATATTCATAAATAACAATAAAGTCAGAACTGTTGCTGCCCCACACATGACGTAAAATACGGCTACCGACAATTAAATCATTCTTCAACGTCACATTCTCGTGGTACTCTGTAACCATCTCTTTGAACCTATCCCAACTACCACCTTCTGGCATTTTTATATGGTATGTTACTACGGCAACAAAACTCATTTGGCTGTCATCAGTTGCCTCATCTTGTTCATCTTGTGCAAAAAGCGCACCACTTGCTACAAGACAAAACAGTACAATTAAAGATGCAGTTTTATTCATGATTCCCTCCTCTAAAATCCGCATTCTACAAACCTAAACATTATAAGCCTATAGAACCGAATAATATGTATGATTTGATTGAGATACTGTGTTAGTTAAAAGAAATATAGATATGTTCAATCATGAAAATAAATGTTTTTTTCTTAAAAGTACTACTTGAGAAGAACGAGCTTTCTTGTAATCTGCCGGTTATCGGTAGTCAGACGGTAGAAATAGACTCCGCTCGCCATATTGGACGCATCCCAAAGCACTTCATACTCACCGGGCTGAACTTGCCCGTCAACAAGTGTCGCCACTAGCCGTCCCATGTTATCATACACCCGTAGAGACGCATTGTGATGCGTATCTACCGAAAACCGGATGGTGGTCACAGGATTAAAGGGATTCGGGTAATTCTGATACAGAGCAAAATTTGACGGAAGGTTAGCATCACCAGTAACTGAACCTCCGGTGGTAACTGTGAAAATACCATCAGTGCCAACACCTTCCACATCGGGATTTCCCAAGAAGTCGATTATCAGGATATTGGTAATCACCAAGGCCACCTCTCCCGCATCAGCGTCCGGAGAGACGAGCATATTGAACTCAACCATGAGCGAAGTGTCAGGATCGAGTGGATTCAACCAGTTCACCGTGGTAAAAAGGACAGAATTATTCGCTTCGGATATTTCATATTCCCAACCTTCAATCCGTTCTCCCAGTGTCACTTCGCCGGTCCAAGCGTCATCTCCATTAGTGTCATCAAAGCTCTCCCCTTCATCCCACTGACCGTTGCCGTCAGAATCGGTAAAAGGTTCAGCATAGAGCGAAAGAAAATCGGGATCATCAGACAACCGGAATCCGACAAATCCGAGAGGTACACTGGAGGCAAATTCTACTGGCACAACCACTACCTCCCCTGCCGAACCGCTCGCTTCACCGGTGGAGAGTATCTGCGGTACTGACTGGATCTGGAAGATGCCGTCTTCCGTGGTGACGATAACCTCTTCGCCAAAGGTGTTGAAGGCATCAGCATCCGCCGTTTGGATCTGCACTGTCATTTCGGCGCCGGTGTAGCAGAAATACTCGATCTCGAAGATAGAACCCGTCCCAGCTGAAATAGTCCCGTCGGTGAGCTCTACATAGGCATTGCCATCCTCGCCCTCTTGGAACGTGAAGTTCATGTTGGACGAGCGAGCAGTTAAATTGACTCCTGTGATAATAAGGCGGTCAGGAGAATCGTGGAGGATACAGGAAAACTGGCCGACATCAAATTCATTTGTGAGAGCCACAGAGATAGTTCCAGTATCCCACGCCGGTCCTGAACCGTAGGAAAGCTGAGAGTTGACTATTACGTCCGACCCCACACCTACGTCCACGTAAACCATGGTGTCAATCAGGGTAATATTATTCACGGAAATCAGAGATGGTACGAAGTAGTAACTGTGGGAATTGGGTACCGAGTCGTCATCGAAAGTGTGGTTCCCTGTGGAGCCGGGAAATGGATCTCCGGCATCTCCTCGCCCATAACCCAACTCAAGATGATACTGTCCGTCCGCTTGCTCCAGTCCTACTCCGTAGTGAGGCTCGTCTAAGTTAGGACCCCAGCCGTTGAGCTTCTCTTCATCCATATGCCAGATGAGGAGTCCTTCACGAAACATGTTTACGTCGAAACCGCGCTTCTGGCGATTTTCCAACATGAAGTATTCAGAATCGTCCGTTGAGTGGTTGATCTGGTAAACAACCGGATACGTCTCCACAGGAAGAAGCTCGATTGTAACCGTATCGTTCTCAATGATAACCGGTGTCACCCATCCCATTTGAGTTTTTCCCCACGGACACATGTGAGCAGGATACCAAGGCGATCCACCGTCGGTTCCCCATGATCCGCCGGACATCAATCCCCAATTACCGATACCAGAAGAACTGTAGTCTGGGTCGTAGAGATCAGGCAGTCCCAGGGCGTGTCCGAATTCATGAGCAATAACGCCAATATAAACCTGCGTATTGTACTGAATCTCAGGATTAATGGTATAGCTGTCAATCCAAACACCATCGTACTGCACAGCAAGATTGGCTGCTGAAAGAGACCATTTATGAGACCAAATGTTGGACTGATCACCCTCCTCAGCTCCCGGTCCGGCGTGTACAACATTTAGCGCATCCACCCAACCGTCGCCGTCGTTGTCAAACTGAGAGAAATCCATTCCTGCCGCCTCAGCTTCATCCACAGCTTTTCGTACGAGCTCAGGAGCATGGTTTGTACTTTGATTAGCACCGTAATAGTCGTGATCATTTTCCGCCATGTACCAGCCATCAACAGTTGCCAGCGTGTGAAACTGATCGTAAGAAATTTCTTCGTAAAAATCGCGAAAGCTGCCTGTGCCGTTCCAGCCTGAGCTGTTCATCAAGTCGTCAAAATTCTGCTCGGAGTACTGAGCTGGATAGTCTGGATATTCGATTAAAAGCAACGGGAGTTTGTATTCATCCCGTATCGATCTAAGTTGAGGAATTGGAGAATTGTCCTCAGGCCGTTTAAGTTGAGGATGAAGATGTTTAGGTATACCTGCTGACTTTGGATCAAACCGAGCATTACCGGGGACAAGTTGACCATCTTGAATAGCTACGGCATACACCCATTCACCACCATCGTTCTGAACAAGAGTGTAACCTTCCGGAGACTCAAACCAGTGATTCCACTCATCACCTTTAAGGTTTGCATCTATTTCCAAGCCGCCGGGCTGGACCAGCTTCACCGGTTGCTGAACAGCGCTCACCGCTAATAGAAATTGAACCGTGATTAAAATTGTAATCAGCTTTTTCACAGTGGAAGTTTACACATTTTAAGGGAACATCACATGATACAAATCACTAAAATACAATTCCCCGACACTTACGAAGTACCGGGGAATTTATTATAACTTGAGGTTATGTTAATAGTTTAACGTACAGACTTATACGGAAACCCCCACATGGCTGCGTTGTAGCTACCTTCGCTGCTGAAGAGGGTCTCAAAGTCAATAACATCCAGGAAAAGTTTGAACACGCGACGATCATGATCCCAGCCCGGAGGATGCATCCGCCAAACCCGCGTAAACTCATTATCGTTCGCCTCAGCGTCCCCACCATTCTCACCGTCATCGAACAATCTGCGGCGCTGGTGTAGATGACCATAATCAGACCGCCTTCCCCGACCGATGCGTAAATGCGCTCCTTCACCAGACTCCCATTCGTACTCTGGTCCTGTGTTAGTTACGTACAGCAATACTGTAACACTGTCCCAGGCAGTAAATTGCGGTATTTCCTGGGGATCAATAAAAAGATCAGTGATGCCATCACTTTCCAGATTGAACAGAATAGTTCCGTCCGCTCCTACAAAGTTTACTGAATCAATGGCTACCTTATCGCCTCCGCTGCTCACCAACGGGGTTAACCCGGCCAACTGCCAGTTGCGCCTCTGATCACTCGATTCATCAATGCGTTCGAACTTCACTTTCCTCAATGCAGTGATGTCAAACGGTTTAGAAAAAGAGTCGACTAAAGCACCGGTAGTATCGAAAATAACTGTGATGAAATCACCACTAACGGCATGATCAATTGTGGAGATTACCAACGTATCGCCAATAAATTCGTGAGAGATGGTCCTACTATGGGAAGTTACCCGTCGTCCAAAACGGAATCTGAGTGAGTCCGACGGATAATAGTCATCCATGGTCCGCATGAGACCATCATCGGAAATATCTCCAAACTCCTCGTCTAAGGCTCCGCCATCGTCAAATTCGTCCATGCCCAGATTTTCACTTTGTAAGATTATCTGTTCCAGAGCAGCTTCGATGGCTTCCTGGTTTGAAAGTTCAGTATTCTCACAACCTGCCATAATAAGAGTGATTATCAAGAATAGTATTAAGTCTTTACGTAATATGAGTTTCATTATCTCTCCTTTATTTAGTGAAGTTGATGTTAAATGTTGATTCATTAATTTTTGTTGATGAAAAATCCAGAGCATAAAGCCGAACGCCCGCGTCTCTCAAAGTCTTGGCTTCATTTAAGAAAATCGATTCATCAATGATCATATGAAGCCACCCCTTCGTGGTTTCTCCCATCGAACGAATATTTTCCGCCGAAAAGCCGCGACACCAGACGTAATCAATCTGCATATCGAGGAGTGAAGCAGCTTCCTCAATACTGTCCACATCCACTATGATTTTAATCAGCTTCCTAATATCCCCGGCTTCCGCGATGGCCTTCTCTGCCGCTTCTTTGGCGTTCCCCACCCAGCGAACGTGCTCTAGAGTTATGTGAATGATTTCATCGAGACGAGATCCAAATAGAGCTACGCCTGACTGCTCCAGAACATACTTTATAATCTTGTCAGTTGAGTTATCTAGATCCAACCGATGAGTAACATCAATCCGAGCCGGCTGAAGTTGTTCTTGAGCATCTCCAACCTTCGCCATAACAGCCACGGCCAAATCCATGAGTGGAGCAGCCACTTGCCACGCTGTAAGAATTGCCCTCCCGTTTCCTTCTAGCTGAACAGCTTTTTCACCAGATTGAATAAGGTCGCCTTCGTAAAACTTCCGGATGAGAATGGATTCGTCAGCACACTTGACTGCCTCTTCCAGAAAATCGAAGACGAAAGAAGGGGTGCCTAGATTGGTTGAAACTTCCGCAACCGTGTGGCGTGGATACGGAAACATAATTTCGGTAGTAATATCGCCGTTACCGACGACTGAATCGTAGATGTTTCCAACCTGTTCCAGGGCTTGTTCCTTCAGATTCATTACAGTCAGGCTGAAATATTAGAATCCACCTCGGCCGCGTCCTCTTGGACGTTTTTGATCACGATCACGACGACGGTCTTTTCCTTTCTCTCTGCCATGCTCTCGGATGCCTTTCTTTAACTCCTTCTTGAACTTCCGTTCAAAAACAACGTAGCGGGCTTGCTGTTCTGGAGTGAGAATTTTTCCAGTTTCCTTGAAAAACTCATACTTCATGTCGATTTTTTTCTTCTCAAAATCGATAGCTTGCTTTACCAGAGAATTTAGCTTTTTATCGTCAACTTCTTCCTCTTTTGACAGCTCACCGATTTGCTTCATTACTTCGCGCTGCTGCTTAGACACATCCTCCATATCCGACATCAAAGCCCGATATTTAGGGAAGAACTTGTCAGCTTGTTCCTCTGTCAAGTTAATTTCATCCGTCAGCTTCCACATTTTCATCATTTCCAAACGGTCTCTATCGGGCTTGTCAGGCATTTGAGCCAGAACAAATCCCGTCATAAGCAACAGTATGGCTAGTTTCTTCATGATTGTTCCTCCGTTGTTAGTTCGTATTCCAAATTGATGATGTCTGCATCATCTAGTTCTTTTAGTAATTCCCAATCGGACCCAAAAACGTCTGCCTCATCCAGAAGATATTCTGCTGAAAGATAAACAAGATCTTCATCGAATTTGAGGTCGAATTGCTCAAGTTCATCATCGTCAATTTCTGCGATCAAGAATGATTCTCCACTAATAAAGAATGGGATCTCTTCCAAACGATCTGCATTCTGGTATACGCCAAAGCTGACAGCAAGGAAAACGACCGCCGCCATAACGCCTGAGATCAGCGACTGGCGCTTCTGTTCCCGCTTGCGAATGGTCCCGTGCAGGCGTTTTACAAAATCGTCTGCATCAGGAACAGCAATGTGTCGATCAGAAAAAGAAATCAGTTT
>DKQU01000059.1:0-8427 GCA_002471865.1 Fidelibacterota bacterium UBA7300
TGGATGCTGAAGTCGTCATAATAGCTGTCGTGATCGACGCTCAGGTGAAATATTCGGCGGATTGTTTCTTGACCACCCAAATGCTCGGAAATATAACGGAAGAAGATAAAACTACCGTACCATCGAGTGCTGCTGTCCAGATCCAGCGCAGAACCGGGATCTTTAAACCAGTCGAGCAGATATTGGTAGTTGTCGTTGATATCATCGAAGACCTCATCTTCAATCCAGGTGGCGGTCGCTTCCATCAGCCATGTCGCCTCCCAGCCGTCGTAGCCAAACTGAATGGCGTGGAAGTATTCATGAGCAATCGTTACTTGTATACTTTCGGTTTCCGATGTGGGGAAGCCGCTGTAGTTATTGCGAATGACCATGTAGCTTGTGTAAGCATTTACCTCTGTTCGGGATGTATTTTCGTTATCTCCGCTGTAAGAGTCAGCCATATACTCCGGGTTGACATATCCGTATAGTCCCCACGATAATGATTTTACGTAGATGTCATATTTCTTATCACCTCCGTTATCTGAGTACCAGTCATCTGATGGCGGTAAATTGAATTCGTATTCATCCAATTCCAGGGAATCTACAGAAGTGAGTGCGGCGGCGATAACCTCGATGTAATCTGGTGTTCCATCCGCATCGGAATCGGTGGCGTCTACGGCATCACTGCCGGAAGTTGTATAGTGGATGAGGAAGTTAGACAGTCCATATGTCGCATCCAATCCGGTGGGGCGGGAGAGAGATGCATGATTACCAAACATCTTAACACCAATTGAGGCAAGGCGATCGACTGTTTTTTGAGAAAGTAAATGATAATTTCTCCGAAGGCTCTGAATTACATGTGTACCACATTTTATTGGATCGTGATTTTGCGGCGTGGTTGCAATAGTGAGCAGACGGACACTTTCTATTACCCACTCATCTCGTGACAGCTCTCCTTTATCATAGAGAGATCTCAATAGAGTAAGATCATCTTCTGCGGAAAGTGAGTATAATATCAAAAGAAGGTATGACACAAATATCAGGAACTTCATTTGCTTTACTCTTGTTTGTCTGATGTTTTTGAAGGAGATGATTTCATCCACAAATATCCAGCCACAAGTACAACTGATCCAGTAAGGAAATCAATAGATTTGGAGTCCACTAATCCCTTTGCGATCAAACCGCTTCCGGAAGCCATTACTAGATAGGATAGTGGATTAGGTCTAACGGATTGCTCATTCAAAAGATCGGTTTCATTAAGACTTGCAACTGTATCTCCAATGGGACTTCGCATGGTAATGAGGACTTCATCTGTTCCATTATCAAGAATATTGAAGGCGGAAAGTTTATCAGAAAGTTGGAAATTTAATTGAACTGCGTCATCCATCTGGTGAGATTGAAAATCGATTACAATACTGGTTTCCGTAAATGTTTTCTCAATAGTTGTGTCAATCCGACACCCTACGAGAGTTACATAAAACCATCCGTTATCTGCTTCCCACGCAGTAACATCTTGGGGAAGAGTCCCGTCAGTTGTAATCGTAATAATCGTTCCATTCATTTTTTGAGATATGGCTAAACTCTGGATTTGGATTAGACGATTATTTTCTTCAGCCAATAAGTTAGATAAACCTGAAAAGATGATTGTCAGCAAAATTGGTCGAATAATTGACTTTATGATTATAGCAAACATTGCAATTTGACGGTTGTTATGGATATGGTGTTGTTAATGTATAATGAATATAAAAATTTTGATTCAATTTTCCGTTCTCCATTGTATATTTGTGAACCGAGGTTCCCTTGAACAGACTCACCAAATATATAACTCGCTTTCTGGTTTACCTTTTAATGTTGGGCATGTTCCCACTTGCTTCTTTCCAGTTAAACGCATCTAATAACTCTACAACGACACAAGATAAGAAAAAGAAAAAGAAGAAAAAAAAGAAAGGTCAACCCCAAAAGAAATCTCAAAAGAGTAAAGGAAAAAAGAAAAAATCTTCAAAGAAAAAGAGACCAAAGGGGAAGAAAAAGTCTAAAAAAAGTACGAAGAAGAAAACATCTAAAAAGAAACCATCTAAAAAGAAATCAACTAAGAAAAGTAAGAAAAAATCAGTAGAGAAAAAAACAGCTCCAGTAAAACAACGTAGTGTATATCAGGTTTCTGATGATATTTTCCAACTGACTCATGATTTGGATGTCAGCATGCGTCGAATGGATAAAGCACTTCATAGTTTAAAACCTACACATCCTGAAAAGACAAAACTTCCCGCAGGTGAGAGACTCCAGCGAGTTGAAAAGCGTGCGGCAGAGCAACCCGAAAGTATTCTTGCTCAACGTGAATTAGCACTGGAATACGAACGGAAAGGGTTGTATTCAAAATCTAAGGATATTTATCTCCGATTAATTGGAAGTAATCCTTCAGTTGCCGATTATCACTATTTTCTCGGATCACTTTATTCGAAAATGGGCCAGCACCACAAAGCACGCTTCGCCTATGAAGAAGCGCTTGAAATTGAGCCCAATCACATCGGAACAATCAATGCTCTCGCACTCTATTCTGGCGAACCTCAGGGCGACAAGATGGCACAAGACCTCTTTAGTAAAGCCGCCGCAGTAGAGCCTGATGGTCCAGCTAGCCTGTTGAATCTCGTCCGGGAGAGTCTGGAGCGAAGTTCTTATGACGAAGCCCTTTCACTGGCTAGCAATGGTGTGTCTCGTTATCCTGACAACCACATTTTCCCTTATTTGGAAGGTCAAGCTTACGAGAATCTTGGTGAATTTGAGCAAGCAAAGAAATCGTATAAAACAAGCCTATCAATGGACAGAAACGATCCAACCGCTGGAGTCGCTTTAGGAAATCTTTACTATAATCAAGGTAATTTCCTTTATGCAGCTGTTACGTACGACAATGTTTTACCGATTGTACCTCAAGATACAGAATTAAGGTTTAAGCAAGGATTGAGCTACTTTAGAGCGTTTGAATGGAACAAAACCGCTGCTGCATGGGAAGATCTTTTGATATACGCACCGAATCATCCTGAGGTTCGTCTTCTTTTGCCTCAAGTGTATTATATCATGAGCAACGAATACAATCGCAGCGGATATACCGATTTGGGGCGACAAGCTTTCGCCAATGCACTGGCAGTAAATCCCAATACCCACGATTGGCTGTCAAAAGCTTTGCGGACTTCCGGGGAATATTATAGAGAGCACGGTCTTTACCGGGAAGCTCTCCGTTCATATCAAGATGCCATTGATATAGATCCTGGTGACCCAGAACATTACAACGGTCTAGGTATCACTTATTGGCACATGGGTGAGAAAGAAATGGCTGCCGCTGCATGGCAGAAAAGCCTCCTTATCCAGCCGGATGAGAATAGTGCTCAAGGTTGGCTAATCATAGCCAACCGGGGCAATTCTTAAACCGTATTATCTGCTGATTAACTTCTATAAAATTCTTATCTAGCATGACTGTTTTCAGGTTATCTAATATTTGGTTTACTCTCTTCGTTTTAATGTTTGCTCTCTATCCTTCGATAATAACTGCTGCAGATAAAACCGGAGATGAAGTTGTTTGGCAAGGTATAAGCGCTTTCTATAATGAAGAATTTGATGAAGCGGTGGAAGTTTTAACTAAAGCACGGAATGACTTTCCCGAACATCCAACAGTTCACCTTGTCTGGGCTGTATCTCTCTGGCTCCGTGCTCAAGCCAAGGATGGTTATAAAGTGGCTCACACAGCTTTGGAGAAGTCTAGTGCTGAAATCATTCCTGTATATCAGCAATTGCTGAAAAAGTATCCTCGCGATCCGGATTATCAGCTGAATATGGCAACTACGCAGGGATTGCTGGCAAGAGTTGCATTGGGTAAAAAAGATTGGCTCGGAGTGGTCTCTTCTGGTATCAAAGGATATAAAGGAGCAAGGGCTGTACACCAGAATCATCCGGAAATATATGATTCTTATCTCCCTCTAGGAGTGCTCAATTATTATGTGGGCCGTAGTTCATCTGCTGTGCAAGTTTTAGGAAATATTTTTGGAATAGAAGCCAACTCAGACATTGGTCTTCAGCAAATTAATTTGGCAGTAGAGAAAGGAGAATATGCACGAGTTGAGGCGACGTCAATTTTGGCCTATATCTATCTCTGGATTCAGGATGATCCCCAATTAGCATTGATTTATTGCGACAAACTTAGAAGTGAATTCCCGAAAAGCGCCTACTATCATCATATTTATACAGAAGCTCTTCTTCAGTTGAAGCGTTTGGACGAAGCAGAAATGAGCCTGGCTGTTACTCAGAAAATGGCTGATGATAATCTTCCAGCATCAAAAAAGGCTTGGCAGCCAACGTTGAAATACCAACGGGCACTATTGAATTTTCATCTTGGAGATCTGGATGAAGCCCTGAAACTTGTATCTGCGTCCATTAACGATTTCAACGCGGAATTAGACACACCTCTAGGTTATGGCTACCTATTAAGAGGGATGATTTACGATCTGAAAGGTAAGCGGCGGAAAGCGATCGCAAATTATCAGGCAGCAGTTAAATTAGAAAACTATACAACTGCTGTTACGAAGGCGAAGCGGTATTTAAAGGAACCTTATCAAAAGTAGTCATTTCCGTTGGCTTTCTCTGAACCTCATTATAACTTCGATTTAATGTAATGGAATCAACTGCACCTATAACGCGTCGGAAAACCAGTCAAGTCATGGTGGGAGACATCCCAATCGGAGGCGGAGCACCCATTTCTGTCCAGTCTATGACGACTACTAAAACTCACGATGTTTCGGCTACACTTCAAGAGATCGAACGGCTGGAAGAGGCAGGATGTCAGATCATCCGCGTTACTGTGCCTGACGAGCCAGCTGCCAAAGCGCTGCCTGAAATCAAAAAGCGAATGACCGTACCTTTGGTGGCTGATATTCACTTTGACTATAGAATGGCTCTGCATGCCGTAGATGCCGGCGCGGATAAAATACGAATTAATCCAGGCAACATCGGCAGCCGCGATAGAGTGGAAGAGGTGTTGAAGAAGGTGAAAGGTGCAGGACTTCCTATCCGGATCGGTGTAAATGCCGGTAGTTTGGAGAAAGATCTCTTGGAACAATACGGTTATCCTACTGCCGAAGCGATGGTTGAGAGCGCTCGCCGTCACATCAATATTTGCAGTGAGTTTGAATTTGAGGATATCATTGTTTCGCTGAAATCATCCGATGTTCGGCTAATGATAGATTCAAACAGACTGTTCGCAGAACATTTCGACTATCCACTCCATCTTGGAGTTACTGAAGCCGGCCCCTTAAAAAGTGGTACGGTAAAATCTGCAGCTGGAATGGGAACACTCTTGGCTGACGGAATCGGCGACACAATCAGAGTAAGTTTGACTGACGATCCCGTTGAAGAAGTACATGTGGGATTTGAGATTTTGAAATCACTTGGATTGGCGTCAAAAGGTGTTACTATTATTTCCTGTCCGACATGTGGTCGCTTGGAAGTAGATCTGTTTAAAATTACAGGAGAAATGGAAGAAAAACTGAAGGATGTGAAAGAGCCCATGACACTCGCATTAATGGGGTGTGCTGTAAATGGTCCCGGAGAAGCGACTCATGCTGATATAGGTATTGCATTTGGTAAGGGAGGCGGGTTACTTTACAAAGATGGAAAGAAATTAGAAAAAGTGAAAGAAAATGAAGCAGCTTCACGTCTTTTAGAAATAATCAAAACAGATAAGAAGGAAAACAACAAAAAGGTGTAGACTTATGAAGAAATTCATCATCTCACTCCTGATAATCTCAGGAATTGGACTGGCACAAAACGACCCTTCACCACTGGTTCTTTATTGGAAGACATTGGATGAAGGGGAGAAAGCAATTTTCTTGATGGCTTACCTTACTCAAGTGCACGAGACGCATGACGAAATGATTGCAGAAACCGGCCATGGACAAATGACAAAGTGGTTTTTTGAAAATCAGGCTGAGACAGCTTATAAGATTCTTGATGAGTTAGAACAGACTGATATCTCCAAATTCGTACATTGGATTGATGAATATTACAGTGAGAAAATCTTTGCCAGTCGACCGTTTCATGAGGCTTTAGACTATGCATTTGTTTTTTCACAACAGAAGGGGACGACGATGACGGAGAAAATCGAGAGCCTTCTGGGAGAAATGGAAGAGAGCGGTGGATTGAAAAAGATTCAGGATGAGTAACAGGAGTGAAATTTTTTGTTCCCAAAATCATTATTGAATGGCGATCCATCTTTCGTGAAGGCGGTGTTAAACTGCTTATTCGACGGAAAGGGTGGAGCATAGTTTTTCTTTTTTTGATATTTTATTTAATTCGTGACAGTTTTCTTTATATTCTGATTCCATACCTTGCTGTAAATGGAATTATCACCTGTTCAAACTTCTAACCGATGCATGCCAGAGTTCTTAGCAGCGCCATTCTGGGCATTGACGCCTATCCGGTCGAGATTGAAGCCAATCTCACGCCTACGCCAAAACCACAGTTCATTACAGTAGGTCTGCCGGAAGGTGCTGTAAAAGAGAGCAAGGAGCGAGTAATAGCTGCCATCAGGAATTCCGGTTTCAACTATCCCAATAAGAAAACCGTTATCAATCTTGCGCCGGCAGATATCAGGAAAGAAGGGAGTGCCTTTGATCTTCCCATGGCAATCGGCATTCTTGCCGCTCTTGGACAAGTAAAACCAGATTACCTGGACAAATTGTGGCTATTAGGTGAGTTGGCATTGGATGGATCTCTCCGTCCCATACGGGGAGCATTACCAATTGCTATCTCTGCTTCCAATCAAGGTGTGAAAGGAATCGTTCTTCCTGAACAGAATGCAAAGGAAGCGGCAGTGGCTGAAGGTGTGAAAGTGGCCGGATTTAAAACATTAAGGGATGTTGTCTCTATGTTAAACGGTGTAGCTGAAACTGCACCAACCAAAGTTGATCTTGCCACTCTTTTTAAAGATAACCTAAACTATCCGGTAGATTTTGAAGAAGTCCGCGGACAGGAACATGTGAAACGTGCATTGGAAGTAGCAGCGGCGGGCGGGCACAATGCCATTCTCATCGGACCGCCGGGATCGGGCAAAACCATGCTGGCAAAGCGGCTTCCCACAATTCTACCTCACCTGACCTTAGAGGAGGCGTTGGAGACCACGAAAATTCACTCTGTGGCAGGTGTCCTCTCCAGCGATACTGGACTGGTGGCAATACGGCCGTATCGGGCACCGCATCATACTATCAGTGATGCTGGACTTATCGGCGGCGGTACTATCCCCAAGCCGGGGGAAGTGAGTCTTGCCCACCACGGTGTTCTTTTCCTAGACGAATTAGCTGAATTCCAGAAGAATGTGCTTGAGGTCATGCGGCAGCCGCTTGAAAACGGGGAAGTGACAATTTCTAGAGCGGCAGTTTCTGTCACCTACCCGTCTAATTTCCAACTCATGGCAGCTACCAATCCGTGTCCCTGCGGATATGCTACTGATCCTAACAATGAATGCACCTGCACACCTCAGATGATCCAGAAATACATGAGCCGTATCTCCGGACCTCTTCTTGACAGAATTGATCTTCACGTAGAAGTGCCGGCTGTACCGTACACGGATTTAACAGAAAAGCCGAAAGGTGAACGATCGGATAAAGTTCGGAAACGTGTGGAAAAAACCCGGGATGTTCAACTGAAACGATTCAGTTCGATTCCTAAAAAATACTGTAACGCCCACATGGGGACGAGCGACATTCAAAAATATTGTCGAATTGACAAAAGTGGCAGTAAGCTATTAAAGACCGCCATGGAAAAACTAGGGCTTTCTGCACGGGCTTATGATCGAATTCTCAAAGTCTCTCGAACAATAGCTGACCTCGAAGGAGAAGAGAATATTCTTCCTCAGCATTTGAGTGAGGCAATTCAGTATCGGAGTCTTGACAGGCAGTTGTGGCTATGAAGTTTTTTGGAAAAGGGAAAAAGCGACTCTTTAAAGGATTTGGCATCGTCCGACTTGTTTTTCGAGTTCTATTATATATGATCATAGCTGTATTCATTTTTAGTGTTGGGTCTGTTCTATTTCTTCACGCTCCGGACGTTGAACCGGCTCCGTACGCTCCGCCCATCGCGCCCAAGATGGAAGGAGCTCTAAGAGAAAACAGTGCGTTGAACAGCGTTAAACTTCTAGCAAAAGGTAAACTGAATGGTCCGGAAGATATTGCCGTGGACAGCGATGGGAACGTTTACACTGGTCTCGAGGACGGCAGGATTGTGAAAATATCTTCCGAAGGTGATGTGAAGTCGTTTGCAGAAACAGGCGGACGTCCTCTGGGGCTTCAGTGGGGACCTCGCGGAGATCTTATTGTGGCGGATGGCGGTCGTGGGCTTTTGAGTGTTAATCCGAAAGGAGAGGTTACTGTCTTGGTCCCGCGAGCGGAAACAGTTCCGCTGGAA
>DKQU01000059.1:8801-9448 GCA_002471865.1 Fidelibacterota bacterium UBA7300
GCCACAGGACCGGAAGTGGAGATGGATTACTACCAGGATCTAATGATTCACCGTCCATATGGCCGGCTCCTTCGCTTCGATTACTATACCGATGAACTGGAAGTACTATTGACTGGTCTGTACTTCGCCAATGGAGTAGCCTTATCGCCGGATGAAGATTACGTACTTGTGAGTGAGATGAGCGAATATAGAATCACGCGGCTGTGGCTGAAAGGCCCGAGAAAGGGAAAAAGCGAAGTTTTCGCCGACAATCTTCCCGGTTTTCCTGATGGAATTTCCGGAGATGGTAATGGAAATTACTGGGTAGCTTTGGTATCTCCCCGAATGTGGTTTGTGGATAACATTGTGCTTCCCAATCTCTGGCTCAGAAAGCTGCTGATGCATTTCCCAAAGTGGACTCGCTTGAGCGGATCATCCTACGGACTCATAATTCAGCTCAATAGTGAAGGTGAAATCGTAGAAAGTTTGCACGATCCTTCCGGCAAAAGTCTATCAGGTATTACCAATGTGGTTGAGCGGGATGGAAAGCTCTACATTGGAACATTAGAAGGTGATGCTATCGGCGTGTATGACAGAGAATTTGGTGGCCCCTAATTTGATATTATGAGACGTCTATTTTATCCCCTGGCTTCAACAGTACTGTTTTT
>DKQU01000059.1:9834-12725 GCA_002471865.1 Fidelibacterota bacterium UBA7300
TGAAAAGCGGAAAAGATTCTACTTTGGTAATGAAAACGGTTTACGACAGTTCCGACAACAAGATCGAAGAATCACATTTCGAGGATTTGAAGCTTGAAGGTGAGTATACTATTTGGTATCCTAGTGGCAACAAATCCTCAGTTCACTATTATGAGAAGGGTTTGCTGAATGGTGAATCGTCTTGGTGGAGTGAGACAGGAGTGCTGGATTCGCAGAAAGTGTATAAGGACGGATTGTTGGATGGAGAAGTTATAATCAATTACGAAAGTGGCAAGCTTAGATCTAAGGCACATTACAAAAAGAATCTCCTCAATGGCGATAAGGAATGGTGGAGTGAGTTCGGAGTACTCGATTCGCTGAAAGATTACAAAAATGGCATTCAAAACGGACTGGAAAATTACTGGTTTTCCAATGGTCAGATGAAGTCCACAGTTAAGTACTCCAAAGGGAATAAGACCGGTAAGATGACTATTTGGGATGAGGAAGGTAATCGAATTGAACTTCGTAAGTATAAGGAAGGACAGCTGGATGGTAAATTACTTAAATGGTATCCAAGCGGTCAGCAATCTTCTGAAGAGAAATACAAGGAAGATCTGAAGCAAGGTACCTCAACATATTGGTATGAAAATGGTAATATTTCCAGGGAAGATGAATACGAAGATGACCTACTCCACGGTACCACAACATTATGGGCCGAGTATGGCGAGAAGACGATGGAACTTGAATATCTTAACGGGTCTCTTAATGGTAAGAGCATAGAATTTTACGGTAAAGATCGTGTTTTTGTTGAGACAGATTATGTTATAGATTTAAAACACGGTGCTAGAATTCAATATAATCCCTCGGGTTTAATGACTCGCCATGAGTTATTCTTGGAAGATGTCCCTGTCTCTTACATCTCTTGGGATCAGGAAGGGACTATTCGGGAGATTCGTATTATAATTGAAAATGAAACAGTATGGCAGGCGAGTTGGGATAAACATAAGCGGAGACCGAATCCGGACCGGTGGAGGGAGAAAACACGCGTCAAGAAGGAGTGGCATAAAAACGGGCGGGTTGCCGTAGAAAGAGATTTGCTAGGGAAGAAAAAGCACGGAGCAGAAATTCAATTTTATGGAAATGGTGCACTTCAAAGAATCTCTTTATTCCAGAAAAATGAAATTATTGCTCTGTTGGGTTGGGATAATAAGAATCGACTGAATGCAGCTGAAATCTTTAATGAAGGCGAAATGATCTGGGCAATGGAGGAATAAAGACAAATTGTGTAGGGGAAATAGTGAGGTTTCGTAAATTCTCACCAACTTAAGGAGATATTATGAATTGGGGTAATTTTGAACCGTATGTAACACCGCTTGCAATTTTTGCAGGATCTATCGTTTTAGGCTGGCTGTTTAAGGTAGTAATCAGCCATCGGCTAAGAAGTTTGGCATCAAAGACAAAGTGGAAAGGTGATGATGTTGTCATATCAGCATTTCAGTCTTCGATTCTATATTGGTTTATTTTAGGTGGTTTGTATCTTGCTATAGATCGGTTGCCAAAACAAGTTGCTCTAGATGAAACAGCAATTAATACAATCCAGACAGCCATTCTTGTATTATTTATTTTGTCTCTTTCTTCCGCATTGTCTCGTATTGCAGTAGGCTTGATGGAGATGTATGCCGAAAGTACTGACGGTGCATTTCCATCCACCAGCATGTTTACAAACTTGGCGAAAATATTCATAATGACCATCGGACTGCTGGTTGTTTTTCAGACTCTTGGAATTTCCATCACACCTGTCTTGACTGCCCTCGGTATTGGAGGTCTTGCCGTATCTTTGGCGCTAAAGGATACACTATCTGATCTCTTTGCCGGTCTTCATATTATTCTCTCCCGTAAGCTAAAACCCGGTGATTTAGTAGAGTTGGAAACTGCTCAACGCGGGACTGTAGACAATATTTCCTGGAGACAGACGACTCTTCGGGATAGGAGAAATAATCTGATAGTCATTCCCAATGGTAAACTGTCAACTGCCATCATGACAAATTACGATGTACCTGGTAAGAACATGGTTGTACGAATCACTTGCGGTGTCGCTTACGATAGTGATCTGGAAAAAGTCGAGCAAGTTGTAAATGATACAGCCCGTCATGTTGCAGATACAACTCCTGGTGGAGTCCCAGATTCGAATATTGGGATGATTTTTACGAATTTTGGAGAATCCAGCATAGATTTTAAGGTCTCTATGCAGGCGGAAGATTATAGTGGGCAGTGGACTGTCTCTCACGAATTCATTAAACAGTTACACAAACGTTTCAATGAAGAAGGTATCGAGATACCTTTCCCAATTCGAACGGTTTATCAAAAAAGTTAAAGTACTACTGTTCGATTGTTTGGGATTATTGATTTGTTAGTAAGGATAATCTATTGAAACTTAAAATTAAAGCGTTTAACGATTCAGTTTCCTATATGTACAAACATCACGGCCATTTTCATGAAGGAGATGCTGGGCTTGATCTATTTATCCCTGAAGAAATTACAATTCCGCCTCATGAAACTGTTCCTCTTCCGTTATCAATATCTTGTGAATCGGAAGGGAATATCCCCTATCTGATGATTCCGCGATCCAGTATCTCCAAGACTCCACTGAGGATGAGCAATTCGATCGGTCTCATAGATGGTGGTTACCGTGGTGAATTAACAGCTTTCTGCGATAACATCAGCGATGAATCTTATACCGTAAAAGTGGGTCAGCGACTGTTTCAGATTGTGGCTATGGATGGCTCGCCTATTGAATTAACACTTGTTGATGAATTAAGTGATTCGAGCAGAGGGGAAGGCGGATTTGGGAGTACAGGAAGCTGACTAATCAGTCAAGTCTCATTTTTCATTATTTATTACTTTAGCACTCT
>DKQU01000059.1:13051-18092 GCA_002471865.1 Fidelibacterota bacterium UBA7300
TTACTTTAGCACTCTATAGAATAAAGTGCTAAAAAAGCTTGCGAACTGTCTTTTATAGGTAATAACTTTCCATGCTCAAAACAATCAAGTTTTAATTCAGTAATAGTTAAGGTAAGGAGAGTTAGTAAAATGGCGTTAAAAGTAAAGCCTTTATCAGATCGGATTGTAGTTCGACAAGCTGATGCCGAAGAGATGTCTTCAGGTGGAATCATTTTACCGGATACTGCACAGGAGAAACCGCAGCAGGGTGAAGTGATGTCTGTCGGACCCGGTAAAGTAGCTGACAATGGTGAACTGATCAAAATGAGTCTAAAAGTTGGTGACCGTGTGTTGTACGGAAAATATTCCGGAACGGAAGTAACCATTGATGGTGAAGAATATGTATTCATGCGCGAGAGTGATATTCTCGCGATCCTGTAAATAAGTAAACGTTAGGAGGAGTAATTAGTTATGGCCAAAGACATTCGATTTGATTCTGAAGCACGTAATGCCCTCAAAGCCGGTGTTGACAAACTTGCAAATGTAGTAAAAGTGACACTGGGACCAAGAGGACGAAACGTGGTGATAGAAAAGAAGTTCGGTGGACCTACATCCACAAAAGATGGCGTGACAGTGGCGAAGGAAGTTGAACTTGAAGATTACCTTGAAAATATGGGCGCCCAGATGGTAAAGGAAGTGGCTTCAAAAACGTCTGATGTTGCAGGTGACGGAACCACTACAGCCACGGTTATTGCTCAGGCAATCATCCGCGAAGGGTTAAAAAATGTGGCTGCCGGTGCCAATCCTATGGACGTCAAACGTGGCATTGATGCTGCGGTGAAAGTAGTCGTAGAAGAGTTGCAAGCACAGAGTAAAGAGCTTCCGGGTAAGACTGAAATTGCCCAGGTAGCCAGAATCTCTGCTAACAATGATTCTGAAATTGGTGACCTGATTGCAGATGCTATGGAAAAAGTTGGCAAAGACGGAGTTATCACTGTGGAAGAAGCAAAGAGTACTGACACTTCACTCGAAGTTGTTGAAGGGATGCAGTTCGACCGTGGTTATCTCTCTCCTTACTTCATTACCGATTCGGAGTCCATGGAGACTGTTTTGGAAGATGTTTATCTTCTGATCCACGATAAAAAGATCAGTAATATGAAGGATCTTCTGCCAATTCTGGAGAAAGTGTCTCAGGCCGGTAAAAGCCTGCTTATTTTAGCAGAGGATATTGAAGGCGAAGCTCTGGCAACCCTCGTTGTCAATAAACTCCGCGGAACGATAAAAGTGTGCGCCGTCAAAGCACCCGGTTTCGGTGACCGTCGGAAAGAGATGCTGCAGGATATTGCAGTTATCACCGGTGGAACAGTTATCTCTGAAGATCAAGGTTATAAGCTCGAAAATGCTACAATTTCCTATCTCGGAGAAGCTGGACGAGTCGTCATCGATAAGGACAATACTACAATAGTATCAGGTTCTGGTGAGGTTGACATGATCAAAGCTCGTATTAATGAGATCAAAGTTCAGGTTGAAAAATCCTCATCCGATTACGACAAAGAGAAACTGCAGGAGCGTCTTGCAAAACTCTCCGGTGGTGTTGCAGTTCTGAATGTGGGCGCCGCTACGGAAATAGAAATGAAGGAAAAGAAAGCACGCGTCGAAGACGCCCTTCACGCCACCAGAGCTGCAGTTGAGGAAGGAATCATCCCCGGTGGAGGAGTCGCACTCCTTCGGACGCTGACAAAACTGAATAAACTAAAGACTACTGATGAACAGATGATCGGAGTTAGAATCGTCATTCGTTCTCTTGAAGAACCTGTTCGGCAGATTGCTGCCAACGCAGGTCATGAACCTTCAATTGTTGTACAGAAGATCATGAATGGCAAAGGAGACTTCGGTTTTGATGCCCATAAGGAAGAGTACGTGAATATGATCGGTGCTGGAGTTATTGATCCGACCAAAGTGACGCGAGTTGCTGTGGAAAACGCAGCCTCTATTGCCGGACTTATGTTGACGACGGAAGCTATCATAGCTGATATTCCTGAAAAGGAAGCGATGCCACCTATGCCTGATCCTGGCATGGGCGGTATGGGCGGAATGATGTAAATTTGGAATCTTCCGAAAATGGAAAGCCCTTTTGCCTTTCGGCAGAAGGGCTTTTGTTTTTATATGCATTTAACAATCTATCAATCTTGACTATCCGTGTTCCCTCGACTAAATTCATCTATCAAACACGGAGTGTGAAATGGGAAAGATAAGACTGAATCAGATGCTGTTTTACGGCTACCACGGTGCGGATGAATCCGAGCAATCCCACGGAGGTACTTTCGAAGTTGATCTGGAGCTTAAGACAACCATTCACAATGCAGGTCAGTCAGATCATCTTGAGGATACGGTTGACTATTCTGATGTCTATGCTAAAGTGCATGAAGCAGTTACCACAAAAAAACACTTTCTTTTAGAATCCCTTGCCGAAGAGATTGCAGAGTCTATTTTAACAGAGTTTTCTGTCAACTCTGTGAAAGTGAACGTTCGGAAACCACACGCTCCCGTCAAAGGTGTTATAGGCAGTGTAGAAGTAGAGATTGAAAGAAGTTCTGATGGCTGAGCCGATCAAGGCATACTTAAGTCTTGGATCTAATCTTGGCGATTCAGTCAGTCTAATGCAATCGGCGGTAGACATGCTGCACAATCAACCGTTGATCTCGGTAGAGCGACTGTCAGCTTTTTATCGAACAGAACCTGTGGATGCTCCCAGGCAGTCAGATTTTATCAACTGTGCTTTAGAGTTGACTACCAATCTAAATCCGGAATCACTTCTAACAGTTTGTCTGGATATTGAAGAGAAATCCGGAAGAGCACGTAACGGAATGAAAAATGCTCCTCGCACGCTGGACATCGATATCATCTTTTACAGCGATGTTCAATTGGATACAAATACGCTTAGAATTCCTCATCCCCGTTATAGGAACCGCCGGTTTGTATTGGAACCATTGAAGGAAATCGCTCCGAATTTTATCTGCCCTGATACTGGTTCTACTGTCTCAAAAGCTCTAAATCATTGTGGTGATAACTCTCGAGTGGAACTGTTGGAATTAGAGGTGGCGGTTTGAAGAATTTATACTCTGTGGCCATTGAAGGTGTTATCGGCGTAGGCAAAACGAGTCTGGCCAATCTACTGGGTGAGCATCTTGATGCCAAGTTGGTATTGGAGAAGTTTGAGGAAAATCCTTTCTTAACAGATTTTTATAGAGATCCTGAACGTTATGCTTTCCAGACACAGCTATTCTTTCTACTGAGTCGTTATAGACAACAGCAGGAAACTCGCCAGACGGACATGTTCCACAAGTTGGTTATTACCGACTATATGTTTGAGAAAGATAGACTGTTTGCCTCGTTGAATCTTGATGATAATGAAATAACTCTTTACGATTCAGTGGCAAATCTTCTTCAGAAAAATGTGATACCACCTGACCTTGTTATCTATTTGCAGGCTGATACAGGTACCTTGATGAACCGCATTCGTTCACGCCAACGAGATTTTGAGAAAGCTATCTCGACTGACTATATTGATGCACTTACTCAAGTTTATAACGAATTCTTCTTTCGCTACGATTCGAGCCCTCTTTTGATTATTAATACTAATGATATTGATTTTGTCAATAATGAGAAAGATTTAGAGGAGGTTATTCGATATATCCGTCAGCCGGTTAGCGGAACAAAATTCTACAATCCTGCTACCCATTTGTAATGTTCATTCGTCTTATTCTAATTGCGGCTATTGCTTATGCTGCATATGAGTTTCTAAAATTCATATTTCCAGATAATAAGAAAATCACTTCCAAGAATTCGAGTAATATCAAAAAGAACTTGGGAGTTGAAGATGAAGATATTCGTGATGCGGAATTTCAAGATTTATCCGAGGATGAGAATGAAGACAGTAAAACTGATAGCTAATTTTGGATTCTCCGAATATAAGAATTTCGGACTTTTTCTGATTCGTGTTTGTATCGGCATTGTTTTGATACTTCATGGATACCCAAAGATGTTTGGAGGAACGATGGAATGGGCAGGATTGGGTGCGACTGGTATGAGTAGCATTGGAGTTGACTTTTTTCTCCCTTTCTGGGGATTCATGGCTGCTTTTTCAGAATTTGTTGGCGGCATTTGTTTGGTTATTGGCATTTTCTCTCGTCCTGCTGCTCTGTTAATATTTTTTACAATGGTTTTTGCTGCACTATTTCATATTACTTCCGGAAAGGGGAGTCCCGCTTCCGCTATTCAGCTTGGAGTGATTGTTTCTGCCCTTTTCATATCTGGCCCCGGGAAATTCAGCCTCGATCATATTTTATTCTCTAAATCGTTTTGAAAGCTGTACGAATCCACGAGCACGGCGGCCCTGAAGTCCTCCGCTGGGAGGATGTAGCCGATCCGTCATGCGGTAACAACGAAGTATTGGTAGGGATCAAAGCGGCCGCCATGAACCATCTCGACATCTGGGTCAGGAGCGGTCTACCGGGAGTTCCGTTCCCAGTGATCATGGGCAGTGACGGCAGCGGTGTTATCACTGAAGTAGGTGAGAATGTGAACGAGTGGAAGATTAGCGACGAAGTGATCATCCAGCCAGGTACCTATTGCGGTGAGTGCGACAAGTGCAAAGCCGGGCAGGAAAATTACTGTTCGTTATACGGAATATTAGGCGAATCCGAGGACGGTACCCAATGTGAGCTGATCGCAGTCCATTCAAATAATCTGGCACGAAAGCCGTCTCACATAACTTTCGAAGAAGCTGCTGCTTTCCCACTGGTCTTCTTGACTGCTCATGCCATGCTTATTCGACGAGCAAACATACAGTCCGGTGAGACTGTTCTGATCTTGGGTGGAGCGTCTGGAGTGGGGAGTGCTGCTATCCAGATCGCCAAGCTTTTCGACTGCATTGTAATCGCTGTGGCTGGAGATGAACGGAAGTTGGAACTGTGCCGGGAACTGGGTGCCGATCATGTTTTATCTTATCGAGAAGAGAGCATCTATCAACGAGTGAAAGAGATCACCGGCGGAGTGGGCG
>DKQU01000059.1:18494-19767 GCA_002471865.1 Fidelibacterota bacterium UBA7300
GGTGCCACAACAGGACCGAAAGTGGAAGTTGATCTTCGCCATCTGTTCAGAAAACAGCAGTCCATCATGGGATCTACAATGGGAGATGTAAGCGGATTCCATGAGATTGTTCAGTGGCTGGCAGAAGGGAAGGTTCGGCCGGTTGTCGATAAAGTATTCCCTATGAACGAGATACAAGATGCTCACCGTTATTTAGAAGCGAGTCAACAGGCGGGGAAAATTGTCCTAAGACCTGAATGAATTACAGTCGTTAAGTGCCATCCGCACACGAAAGATGTCATCTTTCATCTTAAATAACTAACTTCTCTCCGGCCATGAGCAAACCCCGACCTGTCAAAGCTCCCACCGGAAACAACCTCTCCTGTAAAGGGTGGCAGCAGGAAGCCGCCTTCCGTATGATCCAAAACAATCTCGACCCTGATGTGGCGGAGAAACCAGATGAGCTCATCGTTTACGGCGGCTACGGAAAAGCCGCTCGGAATTGGGAAGCGTTTGATCAAATTCTGGAAACTCTGAAAGTTCTGGATCACGATGAAACACTGTTGGTGCAATCAGGCAAGCCTGTAGGTGTCTTTAAGACGCACAGCTATTCTCCCCGCGTCCTCATCGCCAATTCCAATCTCGTCCCAGAATGGGCAACGTGGGACCATTTCCGCGAGCTAGACAAACTGGGACTTATCATGTACGGGCAGATGACTGCTGGAAGCTGGATTTACATCGGAACACAGGGGATTTTGCAGGGGACGTACGAAACATTTGTGGCGGCAGGGGAGACACATTTTGGCGGCGACTTGAGTGGGAAGCTGATTCTCACAGCCGGACTGGGCGGTATGGGCGGTGCTCAGCCGCTGGCAGCTACCATGGCGGGAGGAGTCATGATCGCCGTGGAAATAGACCGCCACCGGATTGAGCGTAGGTTGAAGACTAACTATTTAGATAGAATGGCAGAATCTCTCGATGAGGCGCTGGCGATGGCTCGGGAAGCGCAGGAAGAACGAACGGCGCTATCCATCGGACTCCTGGGGAACGCAGCGGATATCTTTCCGGAATTCGTCAAGCGCGGCATTGTACCCAATTTGGTGACAGATCAGACGTCCGCTCACGATGAGCTGAACGGTTACGTACCTCACGGAATGTCTTACGAAGAAGCCCTCGCTATGAGGGAATCTGAGTCCGATAGATATATCGCTTTGGCGTTCGAATCAATGGCTGTCCACTGCCGGGCCATGCTCGATCTTAAGAAAATGGGATCCATAGTTTTCGATTACGGCAA